>CAZOJY010000142.1:0-7623 GCA_964580235.1 uncultured Eubacteriales bacterium
AGACTGACTTTGTTGAACAGGGCAAAAATCGCTCCAAGGGGACAGGTTGTCCGGCAGAAGGCGCGTTTGCTCATGATCATCCAGCCGACAAAAAAGACGAGCACCCCCACCTTCCAGGAGAACAGCAGGCCGAGCTGACCCCGGATGTCCGCGCTGATGGCTGCCAGCGAAAGGCCGGCTTCAAGCGTGCCGGCCGGGCAGATCCATTTGCAGAACCACGTCTGCCCGAGGCCGAACTCATCCATGATCAATAAAGGGAGAAGAAAAACGAATACGGCAAGGACGACATATTTCATGTATGTCAAAAATTTTGGGATGGGAAGCTTCGGCGTCTTGATTTTATACATCATTTCCTGAAACAGCCCAAAGGGGCAGAGCCAACCACAGGGCAGCCGGCCCACCAGGCTCCCCACCGCGCCAAGAAAACCTATCACATAAAGCCCAAATTGGTACTGAGCGATCGATATCTTGAATTTTGATGTCGCGCAAAAGTTTTGAATTGTACCGATCGGGCAGGCCCCTAAGGCCGAAGGACAAGAGTAACAGTTGAGCACCGGAACACAGATTCCTTTGATGTTTCCCTGAAAGATCTCCCCCTTGAACCAGGCAGGAATGTAGGCGTTGATGCTCAGAGTGGAGAGGAACTGGAACCAGCGGCGCTTTTTGATCAAACTCATCCGATTCCTATGCAGCTCAGACAAATGGAGATAGCCTTCTCAAGAACAGAGGAATATTCTTCGAGGCTGAGCCCCACGATCATCAGAATGACAAACAAGGCAAACAAAAAGAAAGGCAATTTCCGCCTTTTCATCAGAGTTTCTCCTTAGCCAGATCGTTGATGGCGTTTTCGATATCCTCGATATCTTTTTCCTTGAAACCTGTGTGGGCGTGCTGGATGATGCCTTTGGAATCGATCAGGTAAACGACGGGGATGGCCTGCACTTTGTATCGGGATTTCATGTCCCTTGCCGTTCGGATCAATTCATCCTCACCTTTGGTCGGATCGGCCAGCATCGGATAGGTGAAGTCCAGCTTATTGAAGAAGGGTTTGACGATCTTGTTGCCTTTGGCGTCGATGGAAATGCCAAGCAGCATAAGTCCACCTGAATCCTCTCCTTCCCCCGCTTTGTACTTGTCGTAGAGTTTCTGCATGTGGGGCATAGCATGCCGGCAGGGCACACACCATGTGGCCCAGAAGTCGAGGAGCACAGCATCAGGATGGAGCACTTTTTCCTCGCCGCCGGTCATCGGTGCGATCTTAACCGTCAGTTTACCGTCCTCGAGCATTACGGAGTAGATGTCGTCATGGTTAGAAACCAGAGAAAACGGCAGAAATTTGTCCCCCTTCTTAAGGATGGCTCCGTTCGCCAGGCTTGTACAGAGAAAAAAGACTGCCAGGACAGCCACTTTTTTTGTATGTTTCATCTCTTTGTCCTTGTTTGAGGATAATCCATCATTTACGCAAGTTTTCGAGCGATTGTCAAGTGGAGGAGCGAGCTTGAGTCATGATGGGATATTTGACTGTTGATTGCAAAAGTTCGTTTTTTAGGTGAACACATAACCAGGTACCGAATTATTATTGCTTTATGGTGGGGGATTTGGGACAATAGCATTTCATTTTTTAAAAGTGAGGTGCAAATGTCCTACACAAAGCGCTTTGTCTTTATTTCCTTTTTATTGGCTATATTGAGCACCGGAATTATGGCAGCCGAATTGACCTTTGACCGGTACCACACGCCGGCTGCGATCGATACCGCACTCATGGATTTTGCCCGGGCCAATCCGGCCTCAGCCAAACTCCACACGCTGGCCCGAAGCGCCGGCGGCCGCGATGTCCTGATGCTCGAGATTGGCCCGGACGTCCAAAACGCCAAAAAACTCAACCCGGCTGTGCTGGTCGTCGCCAACATGGAGGGAACCGTCCCTTTATCGAGCGAGGCGGCCCTTTACCTCATCAAGCTCATCCTGTCCAAACCCGATGTCCACAAGGACCTGACCTGGTACATTCTCCCCACCGGCAATCCCGACGCCGCCATCGGCTACTTCCAAAAGCCGCTCAGGCTGGACCCCCGCAACGCCACCCCCTTCAACGACGACCGGGACGACCAGACCGACGAGGACGGCCCGGATGATCTGGACGGAAACGGCATTATCACCGCCATGCGGATCAAAGATCCTGAAGGCCAGTGGATGCCCCTTCCCGGCGAACCCCGCCTGATGAAGCGGGCCGACTGGTCAAAAGGCGAAAAAGGTATATACAAACTCTACACCGAAGGCCTCGACAACGATACCGACGGCTCCTACAACGAAGACGGCCCAGGCGGCATCGACATCGGGATCACATTTCCCCATCTGTTCAAGCATTTCACGTCAACCACCGGCCGGTGGCCCGGCGCAGAAAGGGAGAGCTTCTCTCTGATCAAGTTTGCCGCCGACCACCGGGAGATCGGAATGGCCTTTGTTTTCGGGAGCGCCAACTTTTGCCTGAATCCTCCCAGGGGCGGCCGCCGCGGCGAGGCAGACCTGACCAAACTCAAGATTCCCAAGCGGTTCGCCTCTTTCATGGGCGCCGACCCGAACAAAACTTACACCATGGAGGAGGTCATCGAGATGGTCAAACCCATCGTCCCGCCCGGAATGGAAGTGGACGAGTCCATGATCGCCAGCTTCCTCGGCCTGGGAGCCGTGGTCAACCCCATTCCTGACGACCTGAAATTTTACAAGGAGCTTTCGGATAAATACAAGGAATTCCTCAAAACAAACAAAATCGATACCGAACGCCTGAAACCCGCCCCCGACAAGGACGGCTCCTTCGAGCTTTGGGCCTACTACCATCTGGGTCTTCCATCCTTTGCCATGGATTTCTGGACACTTCCCAAGGTCAAAGAAGAAAAAAAGGAAGGTGAAGAGATCACGCCCGAAAAACTTGAAAAGATGTCAAACGAAGATTTTATCGCCCTCGGAGAGGAAAAGATCGACGCCTTCCTGAAATCGTCGGGAGCCCCGGCGAATTTTAAGGCCAAGATGGTGATCGATGCCCTCAAAGGCGGCCAGATGACCACCAAACGGATGGCCGAGATGATGAAACAAATGCCCAAACCCAAGAGCAAGGAGGGGGCCGACCCCAAGGACAAAGCCCTGCTCGCCTTCAGCGACAAGGCCCTGGGCGGCAGGGGATTCGTCGACTGGACACCCTTCCAGCACCCCACGCTGGGAGAGGTCGAAATCGGCGGGGAGGTTCCGTTTGCAGCCAACACCCCGCCCGCCGGAAAGATCGAAAGCCTCCTCAAAGGGCAGGTGCCCTGGGTGTTCGAGTTGAGCCAGAAAATGGCGCGGATCAAAATCGGCAAGACCGAGGTCAAATCCCTGGGAAAAAGCGTTTATCAGGTCAAAGTCTGGGTGGAAAACACCGGGTATTTGCCCTACCCCACGGCCATGGGGAAGCGCAATAAGCGCATCCTGCCCGTCATCGTGACTCTCGAGGGAGAGGACTTCAAGATCGTCGACGGTAAGAAGAGGAGCCTTATCCAATCTATCGCAGGCAGCCAGGCTTCGTCTGTGACCTGGGTCATCCATGCTGAAAAGCCGACAAAACTGACTGTCAAAGTCCATACGGAGATGGCGTGGTCGGATGCTGCATCCATTGCCCTAGGAGGTTCCCAATGAAAAAAACGATCCTGTTATCCGTTTTGATATTTTTGGTTTTGATACACATGATGCCGGCCAATACCAAGCTAACGGTGCCGCTGCGGTTCGACCATTACTACCCGCTGGATAAGGTGTATGAAGCACTCAAGGCCCTGAATGGGACTTATCCGGATTTGACGACCCTTGAGGTTACCGGAAAGACAGAGGAGGGGAGGCCCATCTACGTGATGACCCTCAACAATCCCAAAACCGGGAAAGCCCTGGACAAACCCGGGATCTGGGTGGACGGCAACATCCACGGCAACGAAATCCAGGGCGGCGAGATCTGCCTGTACACGATGGATTACCTGCTGGGAAATTACGGCAAAAATAAGGAAATCACCGAGCTGCTGGACAAAAAGTGTTTTTATTTCTGCCCGGTGGTCAATCCCGACGGGCGGTACCATTTCTTTGCCGATGCCAATGATCCCAATTCCAACCGGGGGCTCCGCATTCCCCGGGATGACGACCGGGACGGCCTTTATGACGAAGATTTTCCCGATGATTTAGACGGCGATGGGAACATCACAAGGATGCGGAAGCGTGATCCCTTCGGGCAGTACAAGACCAATCCCGATGATCCGCGTTTGATGGTGCGGGTCAAACCCGGTGAGAAGGGCGAGTGGACCATCCTTGGCAGCGAAGGCATCGACAACGATGGCGACGGAAGAGTCAACGAGGATTCCGAAGGGTATGTGGATCCCAACCGCAACTGGGGGTTCGACTGGGCTCCGGAATATGTCCAGGGGGGCGCCGGTGAGTATCCGTTTTCGGCTGTGGGATTAAAGGCCCTGGGGGAATGGGTTATGCAGCGGACCAATATCTGTATGGTGTGGTCGTTCCACAACTCGGGAGGGATGAACCTGAGAGGGCCCGCCAGGAAGGGTTTGGGCGAGTATCCCCAACAGGATGTCGCCGTGTATGACTATCTGGGGGCGCAGTCCGAGAGGATCCTTCCGGGATACCGGTATTTGGTCAGCTGGAAGGACCTTTACACGACGTACGGCGATTCGTGTGAGTTTTTGACCCAGATGATGGGCGCCTATGGATATGTCGGGGAGGTTTTCCAGGTGCAGACCGAGACCTTCCGTTCACAGAAGGAAAAGCAGTCTGGTGCACGGCCAGAGGGGGGAAGTGACATCATGGCCATGATGGGGGGCCGTTCGACTGAGCTGGAACGGCTGCGGTTCTCAGACAACCTGACGCAGGGTGACCTTTACAAGCCGTGGGCCCCTTACAAGCACCCGACCTACGGGGATATCGAGATCGGCGGCTGGGTCAAGATGAGCACGCGGATATCGGCCCCTTTTATGCTGATCGACCTGGTCCACCGCAATGCCATGGCCGTGTTGTTTACGGCCAAGCAAACCCCGGAAGTCAGCCTGGATGTGACAGAAGTGAAGGAAGTAGGGAAGGGGCTTTACCGGGTGAGGACGCGGCTTTCGAACAGAAAGGCCATCCCGAGCATGAGTTATCTGGCCCAGAAGGTCAAGCTCTATCCCAAGGACATGTTGAAGGTGTCTGGAGCAAAGGCCAAGGTTGTGGCCGGCGGATTGCTGACCAATGCCTACATGGACTTGGTCACCTACAAGAAGCACCGGCCCGAGCTGCAGTTTTTGGTGGTGCCCGGATTCGGCAAAGTGGAGCATCAGTTCCTCATCGAAGGAAAGGGGGACGTAACCGTCAGCTACGAATCCCGCCACGCCGGCAATCTCTCCCAAACCATTAATTTGGGGACAGGATATGTTTTCACCAATTAATGGATTTAAAAATACGAAGGAATGTGATAAATTGGTGAAAACATATCCTGTCCCCAATTAAAAAGGAGGAATGAGCAAATGAGATTTAAAAAAAGTCTGAGGGCATTCGGATTATTTTTTGTCTTAACATGCGTGATCGTGCCCCTCGCTGTACAGGCGGACGTTTACATCAAGCAGAAAAATCACACGGACGGTTTCTCAGTTATGGGTCAGAGTCAGCCGGCCAAAGACGATATGTTCGTGACCTGGATGGGCCAAGACAGAGCCCGCCTCGACTCCGGCAAAGACACATCGATAATCATCCGCCTGGACAAAAAAATGATGTACATGGTCAACCATGCTGAAATGAAGTACACGGAAATGCCCATCGGTGGGAAAGAAGATATTTTTTCACATGCCATGGCCGGTGCCGGCCTATCCAGCGATGAAAAAGCCGAAGCCCAGAAAATGATGAAGGGATTTTCCCAGATGATGAAGCCCAACGTTTCTGTGACCGAAACGGGGGAAACGCAAAAAATCAAGAACTGGAACTGCAAGAAATTCCTGATGAAAATGAGCATGATGGGCACGACCACCACCTCGGAGATGTGGACAACAGAAGACATCAAGATCGACTACGAGCTCTACCGCGACCTCACATTCTCCATCATGGGCCAAGTCCCTGGGATTGAAGATATGATGAAGGAAATGAAAAAAGCTAAGGGTATTGTTGTGATGTCGACATCCAGCATTTCCATGATGGGAACGAATGTCAAATCCTCACAGGAGCTTTTAGAAGCATCGCAGAAATCAGCTCCAGGCGGAACATACGAGGTCCCTTCCGGCTATAAAAAAGAAAAGTGATAAATCAGCTCTAATTTGTTGACGGGATACCTGATTACCAAACTAAAGAATTAAGGCAACGGGTATCCCGGTACAGAATTAATTCCCAGAATTAATTCGGTACCTGTCCCCAAATTAAGATAAATACAAGTTTTTGAGGATGATAGCGTCGCGTTCCTGGATCGGGCTTTCGCAGATGACCATGCCTTCCGCCCCCGCATCCTTCAGCGCCTGTGCCCATTCGTCATACCGGAAATCCGACTCGTCCAGGTTCAAATGCTTTAACTCCCCCCTGCTGCTGTATTCCACCCCTGAGACGTGGATGTGCATCCTCTTCAGTGCCCGCTTCCCCAGCTTCCGTCCGATCTTCCGCAGTATCCGGTCGAATTCCCTGTAGCTGTTCGCCTTGCCGCGCCCTTCTCTCGCATGGATGTGCGAAAAATCCACACACGGCTCGAGCCCATCGACCTCCCGGCACAGCCGCAAAATCTCCTCCAGCGATCCGAACTGCCTCCGCTTCCCCATGGTCTCAGGCCTCAGCACAACCCTGCTCCTCTCTGCCCTCAATATCGACACAACCTCCTGCGCCCCCTTCTTTATATTTTCGAAAGCCGCTCCCTCATCATCCTTCCCATAATACCCGGCGTGAAACACCACACTCGAGGCGCCGCACTTCTCGGCCATCCTCGCCGATGCCAACAGCCTCTCCATACTGGCCAGCCTCTTTCCCTCCTCGGCCGCGTTCAAATTCACATAATAGGGGGCATGCACACTCAGCCCCACACCTAGTGCCTCGGCCGCTTCCCCGATCTTCTCCGCCGTATCCGCCCCCATTTTCACTCCCTTGACGAACTCCACCTCCATGCAGTCCAATCCCAGTTCAACGATTCTCCGAATCCCTGCCAAACTCGACGTTCCCCCCGTCGACTTGGGCACCCCCGCTGTCCCAAAAAGCAGGCTAGAAGCACTCCACATCGGCCTTTCCATCGGAATTCAAATATTCGCTGACGATGCGCATCGCACAAAAGTCACCGCACATGGAACAGGCCTCTGATGTGGTCCTCCTTTCCTTCCTCACAGCCTCAAATTTATGCGGATCGAGCACAAGCGTCTTCTGCTCGTCCCAATCCAGCTTTTTTCTCGCCTCTGAAAGCTTCAGATCCCTCTCTCTCGCGCCCTTCACACCCTTCACGATGTCTGCCGCATGGGCTGCTATCTTACTTGCGATCAACCCGTCTTTCACATCCTCCGGCCCCGGCAGCCCCAGATGCTCACTCGGCGTCACATAACACAAAAAGTCAGCCCCGGCCGCCGCCGCGATCGCCCCCCCGAGTGCCGACACGATCGGGGGCAC
>CAZOJY010000143.1:0-3089 GCA_964580235.1 uncultured Eubacteriales bacterium
TCCTCTATGGCAATAATGGGTAATGACGTCGGTCCGAAAGAGCGAAACAATCCAGAAATCTGGCGGTAATCTCGCATATCCTCTCCCTTGGTCACATTTTTCACTTCCACTCCAACACTTAACTCTTTTTCAATCGATTCCTTGAGTTTTTGTATGTCCTCATCTGATTGTCCGATAGGGCCACAACAGGCTGCTTGAGGCCCACAGGGAAATTGAAGAGGCATAGTGAATATTCGGACGATTTTATTGTTTTGACTCATTTTATTTCCTCCTTAAAAAAGAATAAACACATAGCCAGCAATGACACAACCGATAAAACTCAACCCGACATATAGGGCAAGTACCTTTGTTTTGAAAACTCCGGAGAGCATGGCAATCGAGGGAAGAGAAAGTCCTGGGCCGCCGAGAAGATAGGCAAGTGTAGATCCGCCTCCCATCCCTTTCTGGATCAGGGCGAGTGCTGTTGGGACTTCCACATAGGTACAGACATAGGCAAGGACTGCAATAAAGGCAGCTATGAGGACAGAATTAATACGTTCGCCCCCCACAAGGTTAATGACCACTTTCGTCGGGATGAGAACTTTTATCGCCCCCGCAATAACAACCGCTAAAATTAGATAGTAGTTGAGCTGAAGAAAAAAATCCCAGGCAGTTTGAACCATCTTTTTTAATCTCTGGGTAAAAGAAAGTTTCAGATCACCGGCAGGCAACACGAAGCAAGCGGCACTAGCGCTTGAAGAAGCTTCACTTACTGCCGGAAGGAACCACAGGCCGTCTTTATCCCGATCCAGAATCCCTGCTTCTCCAAGAAGAAAAAGTTTTTCTTCTTCTCCAGGAGCAAGTTTTTCTGTCGGGAGTTTTCTTGGATTTTTTGAAAGCGCCATCCCCACTTTGAATGCGAATTGTTGAAGCTCGGGTGACAGATTAGGAGTGATACTGAGCTTCACAAATCTCCTCAAGAATCGGTGCTTTTTCTGCCATTGAGTGAGGACACCTCCGACCATAAGAGCAATGAAAAAAGTTCCCAGGATTCTGCCGACAGCAAGCTTCCAGCCTAAAATACCAGCAGTGATAAAAACAGCGGGGATGTTAAGCATTGGAGCAGCAATGAGAAAAGCCATAGTGGGACCCAAAGGAATTCCTGCCTCCACCATGCCAGCAAGGACAGGGACAATGCCACAAGAGCAGATTGGGATGACAGCACCTGCTGTGCACGCTATAAAATTGGCGCCCAGTCCACCATAGCCCATTTTTTCTTTCACTTTCTGCCAGGGTACGAAAACGACCAAGAAGGCGGCTATCAGCATTCCCACAATCCAGTATTGAAAGAGTTCGACCAATACAGCAGAGCCTTTGATATAGATAAACCAAAGAACTTTGGGGATATTCCAGGAAAGAGGAGTTTCTATCTCTGTAAGTCTTGCTTCTTCTCCTTGAATTCCCTTCGGCTGCAAAAGTCCAGCCTTATATATTGCGTTAAAAGATAGGTTGCTATTATAGAGATATATAAGTGCACTTGAATAAAATAAAAAAATAAGAATCAAATAGAAAATCTCTTTTTTGTTAGGTTTCCTGAACATGCCTTAAATTATCCTTTTTTTTCAATTCTTTTAGCGTCATCTTCCACTGCTTACTATCCAGGCCAACGATGCATTCTCCATTCTTTCTTAAAAAAAATCTTGCTTTTAGTCTTTTTTCATCATCGGCAGTAATATCTTTAGGAATAGATGCGATCGCCTTAAAGAGAAACTTTTTAAATTTATCCTGTGAAGCAAGCAAAGAATAATTAACCCATTTACCTTCTTTTTTTTCTTCAACTAAACCGGCATACTTTAACTCCTTTAAATGCTTCGAGATATTGTATTGAGGCTCATTCAGGGAATCAACAATTTCACATACACAGAGCTCTTTGCGGAATTGAACCAATAAGTTTATTATCCTTAATCTTGTTCTATCGGCGAGAGCCTTAAAAATAAGTGAGAATTCATCCATTTCACATACTCAAATGCACATGCAAGCATTTATTATAGCCAGTGTAGAATCTTTGTCAAGTGGAAATCCCGTTTTTAAAAATTATTTCTTCCTCAAAATTATATTTAACTTTTGCTTGGCTCTTTTTGAGGTTCCCTGATAACGGGAGCAATTTCTTTCGGAAAATACCGTTTTCTGAATCTCAGGGCCACATTGACAAGGCTTATGAGAACAGGGACTTCGATAAGCGGCCCGATGACCGTGGCAAAGGCTTCTCCTGAATGGATTCCAAAAACAGCCACAGCCACGGCAATGGCCAGCTCGAAGTTGTTGCTGGCCGCGGTGAATGAAAGGGTTGTTGTAATGGGATAATTCGCCCCGGCTTTTCTGCCCAAATAAAAGGAGATGAAAAACATCAATAAAAAATAGACCACAAGAGGAATGGCGATCCTAACAACATCCAGAGGAATCTTGACGATGTACTCGCCTTTAAGTGAAAACATCACCAGGATGGTGAACAGCAACGCGATCAGGGTTATCGGGCTGATTTTGGGAATGAATTTTTGTTCGTACCAAGTCCGGTTTTTGATTTTTAGAAGACTGAAGCGGGTTATAATTCCCGCGATGAAGGGGATGCCGAGGTAAATAAAGACACTTTCAGCGATCTGTCCCATGGTTACATCAACCACGGTGCCTTTGATCCCGAACCAGGAGGGGACGATAGTGATAAAAATGTAGGCGTAGACTGAATAGAAGATCACCTGGAAGATCGAATTGAATGCTACTAGCCCGGCGGCATATTCCGTGTCCCCCTTGGCCAGGTCGTTCCAGACGATGACCATGGCGATGCAGCGGGCCAGTCCGATCATGATGAGGCCGTACATGTATTCGGGACGGTCATGAAGAAAAACTATAGCCAGCACAAACATCAGAATGGGCCCGATAATCCAATTAAGTACCAAGGAAAGAGAAAGCACCCTGACGTTACGGAAGACATCTCCCAATTCCTCGTACTTCACCTTGGCCAGGGGTGGATACATCATCAGGATCAGGCCGATGGCGATGGGGATGTTGGTCGTGCCCACCTGGAATTTATTGATGAATCCAACGATGCCCGG
>CAZOJY010000143.1:3189-7573 GCA_964580235.1 uncultured Eubacteriales bacterium
ACCGGGATGAGGTCCATGACTTCTTCTGGCTCCAAACCGGATTCATTCATGGTTTTTGCCGATCCTTCTGCCATACAAGCTACGGCGCTTCGGGCCTCTTGAGGTGTTAATCCGAATGAGATGCCGATTTTCTCCAGCTCATAAAACTGAAACCAGAGATAAGTGGGCCCCATTGCGGCCAAGATGGCGTAGGCTTCGAGCTTATCCTCATCGACCTCAGGACAATCTCCGAGGATCGCCAGGATTCTCAGCAGCTCTTTTTTCTCGAGTTCATCCAGTGAAGGGGAAAAGTAGAGCGGATTGTATCCCTGGTTGATGATCGAACAGGCGTTGGGAATCATCCTGATGATTCTTGAGAAGCCACCGAGTTGACCCGATATTTTCAAGATAGTTATTTTCGGTGCCAATGAGATAAGGACTGACTCGTGTTTCAAAGTGGACTTGATTTCGTCAAGTGCAGGAAGAACAGCAGGTGGGTGAAGCGCGATAAACACGATATCACAGGAAGCGGGTAATTGATTGTTGAGCACGGTGGTAATATCCGGAAATTTTTCTTTTAAAACGTTCAAAACATCCGGGTTGACATCAAAAATGCAGATCTTTTTAAATGAGATATTCTTTCTTTTTAATCCTTCCATAATAATGTGGGTAACTCGCCCTCCTCCAATAAATCCAAGTGATTTTTCAATCATTATCCTTCTCCTATTTTTTTTATTGGGCCAATATGTTCATCCTTTACCGGATTATTGTATCTTAACCAGCCTCCTCAATTGCCATGATGATTTCATCGGTTTTCTCTTCCGTCACCGGAGTTTTGCCTTTGACAATCCCGAAATCGGTGGTATTGATGTGACGGTACTTTAAGAAGCCGCTTTCCTTCATAATCTCTTCAGCACAGTTGATCGGACAGCCGTCGATGATGATCAATTCCCCCGTGTCTCCGAGATCTTCCAGTTCTTTTTTCGACTGCTCCGCAAATTTCGGATCTACGGCAAAACGCGCCAGGCAGAGCATTTTTCCTTTTCCGTCGGCCATCAGTTTTCGGGCTGCTTTATCCGAATACGCGCCTGTATTGGATGCACCCGAGAAGGCCAGCACGATGATTTTTTTGTGGTTTGATTCCATAATGCACTCCTTATATTTATTTAAAGCAGAAAATAAATTCCGACCAGGATGATGATGATGCCGGCCGCCTTCTGAAGGATAAAATTCGCTTTCCTCACGCCCTTTGATTCGATCAGACGCTTCGCTGCTCCCATGGATGTGCCGGCAACGAGGTACTTCCAGAACCTCCCCACATCGCCGAACATCCGGCCCATCAGCCCCGAGATAAGGCCTAATACAGTAAACGTGATGGATAGGCCTGCAATGAAAAGCAAAGAAAAGACAAGAGATTTTTTCAAACCCGTTGTTTCCCGGTAGCCGGCAACAACGCTCATCATCAGGGGAATCATGGCTAATACACAGGGATTGGATGCTGTCGTTATCCCTCCAATAAAAACGGCTATCACGGCCAGCCAGGGGTTGTGCTGGATAAGCTGGGAGACGTTACCGATCAGGTTTTCCATGATTCCTCGGACCTAAAGAATCCCCTTTTCCTTGAGCATTTGCAGAATCTCCTCCTTTGGGAACAAGCCGATATGGCGGAAGATTTCCTTCCCTTCCTGATCAATAAAAACTTGTGTGGGGATGAGCTGGATGCGGTAATGCCGAGCGGGCCGGGGGTCTTTCCAAACGTCGTAGAACACCACTTGAATTTTCCCCGCGTATTCCTCGGCAATTTCTTTCATGATCGGCTGCATGGCTTTACAGGGGATACAGCGGTAGGCACCCAGCTCGATGAAGGTCACTTTGTGCTTAGTAAAATCGAGATCGAGATTGTTTGTCACCAGTACTTTGCTGTTAGCGGAAGAGCTGCTCTGCTCTGAGTTTTCGCTTTTTGAATTATTTTTTTCCTGGCTGCAGGCTATGTCCAGGGGAAGAAGAAAGATCAGAACGTATAAAAAGAAAAGTTTATGCTGTCTCATATCTTATCTCTCCTTTTAGGATAAAATTGAGAATCCAGCTGATGACTATGATGCTTGGAATTGTCAAAGCCAGCCTTAAGCCGGCAAAATCCGCTCCCAGGAATTTGATTTCAAAAAGGATCATCGGGATTTTTATGGAAGCCCAGACGCAGAGAAAAATCGACACATTAAACAGGCTGGCTCCTTTTCTGAGAAGCGAACGGCCGAGCGGAAAAGCCACGTACAGGGGGCCCATGGCAGCTGTTCCCACAAGAATGGAAAACAAAATTCCTTTTAATCTCGACGCTTTCCCCATGGCCTTCTCGATGAAGCTTTTGGGAACCCAGACATCGAAGAGTCCGATGAGAATTAGGATTGGAGGAAGGATGGACAGCATCTCCAGTATGTAATCCTTGGAAATAAATATGACTGATAAGGCCTTTTCGGGATTAAAGAAAAAGATTGCGATATTAGCCGCTGCTAGGCCCAAAAGCAGAATCATTACTGTTTTGGATTTCATCGAAGTATAGCTCCCATGATAAAGGCGATGATTATGGCGAAAACAAAACTGAGGCCGTTTCTCCAGATGGTGAATCTTTTTCCGAAAAACTTTACCTCCAGAGGGGCTGTGGCAATACCTACCATAACAAGCGTCGTGACAAAAGCGGCGATGGAACGGACATCGGCTCCCTGCCGAAGGAAAGCCCCGGCCAGAGGGAAGGCGATGAAAGCCTGGATGAGGACCACTGAGCCAAAGAGTGCTGCCAGGATCATTCCTTTGATCCCGGCTTCCTGGCCCACCGTGTGCAGTATGGCCGCAGATGGCAAGAAGGCCAGAAGAAATCCGATCATCCAAACAATCATCAGGATGGGAAGAGCAAGGCCTTTGAAGAACTTGAGCGAGACTTTGAGAGCGTCTTTTGTCTTCTGTCTGTTGTGATAGAACGACACGGCCAAAACCAGCGCACTCAAAATCCAGATAATCAGCGCAAACATCAAATTACCCGATTTGCATGGCTAGAACAGTCATTCTCGTCTCGGCTTGAATAGAGCGGGAATTCTTCTCTTTGGGCACAAAGATCCAGGAAAACTTTTCCAGCTCATTTTTTTCTCCGTCCACGATAACTTTCCCCTTTCCCTCCATGACAAAAAAAATAACGTCTCTTTCCATCCGGCAAGGAGGGATCTCTTGACCGGCATCCAAGCTGACCACCTGAGCTTTTATTTTTTCATTCTTGAAAAAAATGTGCTTGGTGTGTTGAACTGGAGAGAATTCGATCAGGTTGTTCAGGGAATAGACGTTCATTTCTTTTTGCCTCTCTTGTTCCTTGTTGTTTGTTTCAAGACACTTAGAAATTTCCTGTAAATCCAGAGGCCTCCTTAAGCAATGATGAAGTAACACAATCCCGTGTTTCCGCAGTACTGGCACATTCTAAAACGAACTCTTAATTAATAACTCTGCTGGATCTGCACTCACATTTCTTCCTTGATCCACCGTTTGATTTCTTCCGGAGAGGGGATGCGGCCGGATGCCTTAATTTTTCCATTGATGACCAGCCCGGGAGTGCCGAAAACCTTATACTCCATAATTTTTTTGATGTCTGTGATTTTCTGAACGTCGGCGCCCACATTCAGTTCGGCCAGGGCGTTGATCGTTCTTTTTTCCACTTCTCCACACCTGGGACATCCTGGCCCCAAAATCCTTATTTCCATTTTAAGACCTCCTATCGTTTTTATCAGAAACGAAAACTCCCGGGACATTGTATCCCGATGCTTTTAAGAGCCCGAGCAACTTAAAAGAAATGTCCGTATATCATTCCTGTTATAGTTGCCATGATGACCACAAGGGTGATGTAGGCCAGTGTTTTTTTTGTTCCGATTATGCTTCTAATGACAAGCATGTTAGGGAGAGATAAAGCGGGGCCTGCCAGAAGAAGAGCCAGGGCCGGACCCTGCCCCATACCGGCACCTAAAAGGCCCTGAAGGATGGGGACTTCTGTCAGGGTGGCAAAGTACATCAGAGCTCCGGCCACAGAGGCGAAAAGGTTTGCCCCCAGACTGTTCCCTCCGACGAGCCTGGCCACCCATTCACTGGGTATCACGCCTTCATGGCCAGGCCTGCCGAGCAGGAAGCCGGCAACCAGGACGCCGGCGAACAGAAGCGGGAAGATCTGTTTGGTGAAGACCCAGGTTGAGAAGGTCCACTCCTTGAGCTCTGCTCTGTTGAACCATCTGAAGATCATCCAGGCCAGAACGGCCAGAAGAACCGCACCCACAAACCATTTGGCCTGGTAGATAAAATACCAGATTTTGAGCTCCGGGCTGGATTTTCCCCAGTTTATGAAAACAAGGATGGCCACCATCACGGCAAAATAAAG
>CAZOJY010000144.1:0-7503 GCA_964580235.1 uncultured Eubacteriales bacterium
GAGAGCGGGGATTTTGAGTATCTAAAAAATCTGGCAACAATCCTGAAAGGAGAGGACGGCGGATTTTCCTCCGAGACTCTTGCTATAAAGACGAATAAGTTGATTGCCAGTCACGTTGAAAAGGCCGTGCTGAGGGGGGAATCCTCTCCCTACTTTGATTTTTTCATAGACAGCATGGAACAAAGTTCTCTCGGCGTTAACGCTTATCTCCAAAGAGTTTTCTCAGAGAATAAAATAACTCCCTTTATCCTTCAGTTTTTTTTCAA
Organism: uncultured Eubacteriales bacterium; assembly: GCA_964580235.1. Classification (GTDB taxonomy): domain Bacteria; phylum Acidobacteriota; class Aminicenantia; order Aminicenantales; family Aminicenantaceae. The sequence continues at coordinate 267 of CAZOJY010000144.1, forward strand.
GTTTTTTTCAGACAGCATGCTTTATTTTCTGATCAATCTTGAGGAAAAGGCTTCCGATTCTAAGTTCCTGGACCGGATGATTGGAAGTCTCAAATTGATAGACTCTCCTTTATCCCTGGAGGTTATGAAAGCTATTTTTCCTCTGGGAAATAACTTTGTAAAGATCAAAGTTTTAAGGGCTATGCAGCAGCTATCCACCCAAGACGCCGAATTTCTGATGCCGATTCTACAAAAAGGAAACTACGCATTAAAAAAAGAAGCGCTGATAAAGCTTGTGAAATATGAAGAGACGAGAGAGCGAGCCCTGGATTCGCTCTTTTCTATCCCTTCTCCTTTTGGCCTAAAAAACAAAATTCTCCGAAAGCACATGCAGTTGGTGGAAGAAGCCAGCATCATGGAGGCACAAGACCATATCTTAGCTTTAAGCCAGAGAAAAGACCTCTGGAATAGAAGGGTGCGCCGAGAAGCCAAAAAAATCTTGGAGAAACTCTATGATCGAAAAGATTAAAAACGCCCTGCTCAACTTGAGTTCAGCTATCCAGGCAGGAAAGATTTACTCAAAAGATCACCCCAGCTATCAAACATTCATCCTTCGTGCATTCAAGGCCCTCCGTGAAGTCCTTGCCCGGAAAAAAGAGCTCACCATCGGGATCGTCGAAGACGAGTTAGCCTGGGAAGGGGAAATTTTCTTCTCTCTCAGCCAAAAACTCAATGCCCTGGTCCTTTACCTTCAGGAAAAAAACGTCGAACGCGTTGTATTCCTTTCTGATTTGAACGAAGAGGAACTGTCCAGTTTTGTCCTATTTCTAATCGACAGAGAAAAACGAGAGGCAGCAGATGCCCATGAATATCTTACAGCTCTTGGGATTAGAAACATTCGTGCCGGAAAGATCAGAGCTCTTACCTCTCAACCGGCGGCAGCCGAAGATCCGGCCAAGGTCAAAAAGAAACGGAAAAACAAAACGATCCAGAACGTCTCTCAGATTATCGAAAATGTACTCAATGAAGAAGCCGTCGATTACCTGGAGCTGAAATTTAATGTGCTCAATTACATGGAAGACTATTTGGGAAGACGCCAGGAGCTGGTCGACCTGGTATCCATAAAGAAAAAAGATCTGAACACATTCCTTCATATGTTGAACGTATCCATCATCAGCATGTTTGTGACGTCAAAATTGGGCTATGCTCAAGAGGACGTTTTAGACCTCGGGATTGCCGGACTTTTTCACGATATCGGCAAACTGGCCATCTCCCGGAGAATATTGAAAAAGGCTTCCAAATTGAAAGAAGATGAATTCTACAAAATGAAATACCACACCACTCAAGGAGCAGAAATTCTGGTGAAATACATAGATGCGGTTGGCAGGCTTCCTGCTGTTGTGTCCTATGAGCACCACCTCAGGTATGACATGAAAGGTTATCCCCGGCTTGCTTATCCTCGAAAACCCCATACGGCATCCATGATCGTCTCCATGTGCGACGTCTATGATGCTCTCGCTCAGAGAAGATCCTATAAAAAGGATTTTCCCCCAAAAAAGATCTATAATATCATGATAGCCGGCAAGGGAACTTCTTTTGCGCCCGAACTCATTGAGTCTTTTTTTCGCATGCTGGGTGTCTGGCCGATGGGCACGATCGTGTCGCTCAGCAACAAAAGGATTGCTATGGTCCAAAAAACAAACGATAAGGACATATTCAGCCCGGTTGTCGAAGTCATCCACCCCCAAAAAAATAGAGAAGTTATCGACTTGTCGGAAGAAAAATTCAAACTCAAAATCACAAAATCCCTGAATCCCTTCAAAGAAGGAAAAAAATACCTTAAAATGATAAAAGGTGCAGAGTAAGCCTTCAGTCCTAGCAGGGCTTGCCTTAAAAGCAGCCCCTGCATAAAATGAACCTGTTTTGTGAAGAAAAAATGAAAAAAATTGTCGTTCCTGCCGTCATCGCCAAAAATCAGGAAGAATTAGAGACTATCCTCGAAAAGATAAAGAGTCATGCCAGCCTTGTCCAACTGGACATCATGGACGGAAAGTTTGTCCCGAACCACTCGCTGGATTTCGACTTCCATTTGCCCCGAGAAAAATACACATATGAAGCCCACCTGATGGTGGAAAATCCGGATAAATGGATCACTTCTTATGCAAAAAAAGTGGATACCATCATCGCCCATTTTGAGTCCTCAGCCACCTCCCTAAACACCGTCAAATTGATCAGAAACATGGGGAAAAAAACGGCTTTGGCCCTGAATCCGGAGACGGACATCGAACAGATTGCCGGCTATCTCGATGACCTCGATCAAGTCTTGATCATGACCGTTCATCCCGGGTTTTATGGCAGCCCCTTTCTTCCTGAAATCATCGAAAAAATTAGGGACTTGAGGCATCTAAAGCCGGAATTGGATATCGAAGTGGACGGCGGGATCAAACCAGAAACCATCAAAATGGTCAATGAGGCGGGCGCAAACCTGTTTGTTTCCGGCTCTTATCTCATCAAATCTAACAGCATGCAGGACAGAATGAAGGGCCTGTACAGAATGATTCAGGAAAAATAATTTCCGGCCTGAAAAAACATGAAAAACCAGCCGCTTTTTAGCCTCGGGGATTTTCAAAAACAGGTGAAACAGCGCCTGGATCAATGGGCTGCACAGAATTTTTCCCACCGGATTTGGGCAAAAGATTCCGCTCTTTGGCATGCTGAATCCTTGCCTGAAATTGCCGACCGCTTGGGATGGCTTGCGCTGCCCGAGAGAATGGAGGGTAAATGTGACGAGATCCTCACTTTTGTCAATCAGATCAAAGCAGAAGGATTTTCTCATGTTCTTCTTCTTGGAATGGGAGGATCAAGCATGGCGGCAGAGGTTTTTCAGAAAATTTTTAGCAATGCCTCAGGCTACCCTGAGCTTTTTATCCTTGACAGCACCCATCCGGCGGCCGTCTGCGCTATGGAGAATAAATTGGACCTTGCTCATACCCTCTTCCTTATCGCAAGCAAATCCGGAACGACACTCGAAACATTGTCCTTCTTCCGGTATTTTTGGGGCCGGGCAAAAGAGCTTCATGACAAGCCCGGTTGTTGTTTTATTGCCATTACCGATGCAGGATCACCTCTCGAGCGTTTGGCTCGGGAGCGAAATTTCCGGCAGGTCTTCCTGTCGTCTCCCGATGTGGGGGGGCGTTATTCGGCATTGACAGAATTCGGGCTTGTCCCGGCAGCTTTGGTCGGCCTGGATATTCAGACACTCCTCGATAAGGCTCGTGCAGCCTCCAGAAACAGCCGCATACCAGGGGCTGAGGAAAAATCCCCAGGTTTTATTCTTGGAGCAGCCCTGGGAGAGATGTCCCCGCACAGAGACAAGCTTACCATCTGGACTACCCCTTCTCTTTCCGGCTTTCCTGATTGGCTGGAACAACTCCTCGCTGAAAGCCTGGGGAAACAGGGAAAAGGGATTGTTCCCGTGGTCGGAGAACCGTTCGCCCCGCCGGAAACCTACGGACAGGACAGAGTCTTTGCCAGGCTCTTTTTAGACGGGGATCCAAATCCAGATATGGAAACGCATGTCTATGCACTTGAGGCATCCGGCCATCCCGTTATCCAGATTGGACTGAAAGAAAAACTCGACCTTGGGCGGGAAATTTTCTGCTGGGAACTTGCCGCTGCCGCCGCCGGAGCTGTTCTCGGCATCCATCCATTCAACCAGCCGGATGTGCAGCTGGCCAAAAAATTTACCCGGAAGGCCATGGAAATGAGAAGGAGAGCAAGGGAAAGGGAACAGGCGTCCACGGCGGTTTTCTCGACAAAAAAAGAAAAGGTCTGTGCCGCTGCTCTCAAAAATCTGTTTTCTACAGCCAACCCCGGAGATTACATTGCATTGCAGGCCTGGCTCCCTCCCTCCAAAGAAATCACTCAGGCTCTCCAGAAGCTGAGATATACCCTTTTGCAAAACACCCGGTTAGCAACGACCCTGGGATTCGGTCCACGTTTCCTCCACTCAACCGGGCAGCTTCATAAGGGCGGGCCGAACACCGTGCGTGTCATTCAGCTTATCGATGAGCCAGCACAGGATATATCCGTCCCTGAAACAGACTATTCCTTTGCCAGCCTGATCGAAGCCCAAGCTCTAGGGGATTTCCATGCCCTCCAACAGAGAAAAAGGCAGGTGCTTCGGATCACCATCGAGAAGGATGGTATCGGAGGTTTGAAGAGGTTGACAGATCTCCTTCCCTCCTCCTTATAGCCACCCGGATTACTATGCTTTCAGCACTAAATATTCCAGAGAAAAAAAGCGCTGGAAATTACGTGGAAGCCGGGGCGATCGAGTATTACGGGAAGAAATACGATCTTCCGAAGGTGATCTCTCCGCACAACAATTACTGGCTGTGGGGATATGGTGATGATGCGGCGGAGATAGTTATTTTCTTGGGAGGCGAAAGGGATGACTACCGCGAATATTTCTTCCAAGTGGAACAGACCTCCGTCATAGGGTGTGAGTACTGTATGCCTTACGAAAACAATCTTCCCGTTTATGTCGGCAGAAATAAACAGATCAACATGGGCGAGCGGTGGGAATCCTTGAAGCACTACGAATAGGGCTCATCTAGCTGAGGATGGGTTCCAGGAGTTTTGCTGCCGCCATAAACGCTAGGATGATTCAATATCTTGAGATGGCCATGGATATATCTCTGAAAAACCGGATGGGAATTGTGAATTGTCTACGGCCTTCAGGCTTTTCCTGCGCGCAGGATTATGCTGGCTATGGAATTCTCCAGTTCTTTAAGTTCGCTGTCTGAAATATTCAATTTGTCGAGGATGGCTTGAACGGTTGTGTCGCTTAATATCAAATCGGTGGAGAATATTTTCTCATCCAGAATTTCCACGGTTTGAAAACCTGCATCTTTTATCGTCTCGATATAATCGTTCTTCATGATCGCTCCGGACACACAACCTGTATAGGCCTCTGCGGATTTCAAAATAGATTCAGGGAGCTCTTTCAGCAGAACGATATCCGAAATGTGCATCCTTCCGCCTGACTTGAGGATTCTGAACGCTTCACGGAAAACCTCCGGTTTTTTAGGCGATAGATTGATGACACAGTTGGAAATGATGACATCCACCGAAGCATCGGCGGCCGGTAAATGTTCGATCTCTCCGAGCCTGAACTCGACATTTTCATAGTTATTTTTTTCCGCATTTTCTCTCGCTTTGAAAATCATTTCCGGTGTCATATCGACTCCGATCACCTTGCCTGTGCGGCCGACTTTATTGGCAGCGATGAAACAGTCGAGTCCAGCTCCTGAACCGAGATCGAGAACGGTTTCTCCTTCTTTGAGAGAGGCCAAAGCGACCGGATTCCCACATCCCAGGCCTAAGTTTGCCGCGTCAGGAACAGCCGCAAGTTCCTCTTCGGAATAGCCGATTTTTTTGCTGATGTCCTGAAAAGATGGTGCAGTTCCGCAGCATGACGTGTCAGAAACACAACAGGAGCTTTCTTGTTCGGCAATTTTTGCGTATCTTTCCTTTACCGTTTTTTTGATTTCATTTTCTTTCAATTTATTACCTCCGATATTATTTCGTTATTTCATCCATCATCGGGCCGAGCATATCTTTGATTGAATCCGCAAAATCCGCTGCCCTGATCAGAAAAATACAGCAAACTTCTTCGTTTTTCTCCCATGTGATAACGGCAAGTTTGTCGCCCGCTTGGATCTTGGCCTTTTCTCTGATTTCTTTGGGAAGTATCATCTGACCTCTTTCATCAACGCTCACGACAGATTCGACTCTGCAGCAGCTCTTGCCTGAATCCGCGGGAGAGAAGCAAGAAGTGGCGCCCTTTTTTGTCGTCATTCGTCATCTCCTTATTCATCATATAAATCTAAATAATCAGTATATTCAGAATATACTGTATTTTAAGGATTTTGTCAAGTTTTTTTCGGTGTCCTGTATACCCTTCGGCCGGGAAAAGACACGATGGCCATGGCAATAACTCCTGCACGCGACTTGAAAAAAAACGGCGTCGGCTATTTCGATTTCGAGATCCCTGGCCCGAATCCTATTGGTCACACTCATCAAGGTGCGCCCGTAGCTCTGCCTCTTTGCTAACCTCTTGAAAACAAAGTAATAGCCAGTCTTATCAGCAGCTTATAGGAGTGAGTCTGGGTATCTGAGATATCCCTAGGTATGGGAAAGTATACCTAAAGTGGTCATAAAAACCTTTGTTTTACGAGGAAAAAAGTTTATTAATTGTCTGAAAATAATAGAAATAACTAAAAGATAAACCGGCCTCTGAAACAAAAGAATTTGTGATCAATGTGTGACTGAAAGAATAAAATCACAGGTAAGGGAAAGTGCGGTTTATAGGACTAGACAGACAACTGTAAACCATGTAATTTGAATATTGAATATTCAATTAGCAAGAAATGAGGTTTTTATGATTAAGCGGACTCTGGAAAAAAAACTGAAAAATGCAGCAAATCAATTCCCCGTTGTCACCCTAACCGGACCACGGCAATCCGGAAAAACAACATTGGTCAGAGCTGTTTTCGAACATTCCGATTATGTATCTCTTGAGCTTCCAGATCAACGCACCTTTGCCTTGGAGGATCCTCGAGGTTTTCTCGATCAGTTTAGAGGCCCTGTAGTCCTGGACGAAATACAGAGAGCGCCCGACCTTTTTTCATACATTCAGGTCGCTGTTGATAGTCGCCCTAATAAAACAGGGCAATTTATACTGACCGGCTCCCAGAATTTCCTGCTCCTTCAGAGCATATCACAATCCTTGGCCGGCAGGTGTGCCGTGCTTCATCTCCTGCCGTTCTCTTTGGCTGAGCTGATGGGAAGGACGCCTCTCTCATTTGATATTTTAGGTAGGGCCCTATCCAAAAAGTCAGTGCCGCCCAAGTTGGATTTGTTGGAGACCTTATTCACAGGATTTTACCCGCGTATTCACGACATGAACCTTCCTCCCTATGAATGGTTGGCAGACTATTACCAGACCTATTTGGAGAGAGATGTCAGAACCGTGCTCAATGTAGGAGACATCGAATCATTTGGCAGGTTTATTCGGCTTTGTGCGGGTCGGAGCGGGCAACTTCTTAACCTTTCCGGGCTTGCTTCAGACTGTGGCATCTCACATACAACAGCCAAAAGGTGGATATCCGTTCTTGAGGCGAGCTTTGTTATAATTCTTCTACGGCCTCACCATCAAAACTTTGGCAAACGCCTCATTAAAAGCCCCAAACTC
>CAZOJY010000145.1:0-7459 GCA_964580235.1 uncultured Eubacteriales bacterium
AAGGTCGTCTTTTTTGCGCAGGAGAAGGAAAGCAAGAAGGTTCTCAATGCCGTTATCACCGATGTAAAATAGGCGATCGAGCTCCAGACAGCAGATGAGAAGAGCCGCACGCAGAAATTAAGCTTTAGAATGCTGCGGTGGTCAGAGCTCCATTTCTTTGCCGGAAACGATGACATGTTCGATATCGATATCACCCAGCTTTACATCCACAAAGGGCCTTCCGTTCTTCAAACCCACCGTTCCGAATACGGTGGCGGTCGAAAGGAAGCTTCTGAAGTCGCTGCCGACCTTTGAATCGATATACAGCGTTTTATCCACCGCATCGTAGCGCACGCCTGTGAGGCCCTGGAGGAGGCCGTAGCTCGAAAGAGCCCGTGCATACCAGTGGCCGCACTCATATTCGTCGAAGGGATTACGGACCTTCCCGTCATAGCGGTTGCGGCACACCCTGACGATTTCCAACCCTTCATCCACGAATCCTTCGAACATCAGGTGGGACGCCACCTGGTATTCGATGCCCGTCCAGACCTCGTTGCTGTACACGAAGGGAAGCGACAGGGCTCCAGCCCTTGGCCAACTGCAGAGAAGCAGCCCGCCTTCACCGCCCATCGCAAAGGTCGGCCGCTGAGGATTGGCGTGTTCTGAGAGGTCATGTTTTAAGTTGTATTTATATACGGCCAGGAGATGGCTTTTCACTTTTTCCGCATCCACTATCTCGCCCAGCCCGGATACTCTGGCGATCCAGAAACCCAACACGCCGTCAGACAAACAGCCTGTCCCGTACTGGTACTTGGGGCCCTCGGCATTGAGGACGTCCATGACCTGTTTGTACCCGATGCCGTTGGATGAATAATCGAGAGGTTCGAACTCAGCCTCCAGGCCTTGGGTCTGGATCTTCTGGTAAAAATATTCCCCGTTATAGAGTTCCGTTTCCAGATAGTTCTTTCCTTTTTCAAGTAATGCCTTGTACCGACTCACGTCGTCCCCGAGCGCGGCCCCCAATTCTACGGCCGCGGTCAGCGCGCCCAAATAAAAACTGGCGCACATGCCGTCCGGCCCCCAAAATTCTATGTCGTAGGTGTTGTGATGGGGCTCTTCCAGGATCCCCTTGCCTTTGGGATCCCATGTCGCAATGCAGTACTCCAGGCTTAGTTTGATCTTGGGCCAAAGGTTTTTCAGCCACGCCGTATCGCCGCTGATACGCCAGTCTCGGTACACCTTCATGATGCCGCCCAGCTGCCCGTCTGAGGCCGCATGAAAGGTGTGGGTCACAGGGCGGATCGGGAGGTTGGAGCGGAAGGTCTGGTGTCCTCTCTCATCCTGGCTTTCGTTGAACTCGGTCTGGCGCAGGCTCCGCTCCAGCTCGGGGAAAAGGTGCGGGACCGCCTGGGCATAATTCCATACGTGCGTGCACGAGCCGGCGCAGCAGCCGCGCTCATCACTGCATCCCTCGAAGCACCAGAGTCGGCCGTCCGTCTGACGCAGCACAGTGGGTGATTTCAGGATGGTCAGATTGGCCGCCACCGCTTCGATAACTTCGTCAGGAAGAGTGGTGTCATAGAAAGTATCGGTAAACAGTATGGTTTTTTCGCGCAGGCTGCCGTAGTTGAGACGCCAGTAGTCGGCGACTTCGTATACGTCCTTGAACCGGCCGGCATACCAGGGCACATAGGTGGGGGAGCCGCAAAAGGAGCTTTCGGTCTGAGACTCCGGTGCGGGCTCGGGATCGCTGCCCAGGCGCAAATCGCTGACAGGCACGTACCAAGCCATCATCAGGCAGATGGTCTTTTCCGCACCGGGTTCTAAGATAAATGGTACAAAAAGCGAGGCGCCGGGACTCGAGCCTTCAACCGGCGGGTTATCCATCAGCGCCGCTTTGCGGATGTTTTCCCATGTCAAGGTGAGCGAATCGAACCATCCGCCTTTGAACCAGCAGTGGTCGACCACCACATCGCTTTCATCGACAAACACCGCAAAACCGCCTTCATTCTCGGGATTTTCTGTGGTCCCCTCCTGCCAGAGCAAAAAGCCGCCTTGGATCGCCCTTATGGAATCGCCCGGTTCTCCGCGGCCGCCCGCTGCTCTCATGAAGTTCCTGGAATGATAGGAAAAGACCGCCTCGACCGAATCCCGGGAGGCATTCTTGAAATGATATTCCAGAACTCCGACAGGAAGACTGGCATCATCGGCATCGCCGGGAATGAAAGGGCTCCAGCCGGTTATCTCGACGTCGAGAGGCATGTTTTCGTCGCGCAGGGTCACGATCCCGAAAGGAAATCTGGCCCGGAAGGACACCTCCCTGTATCTGGGGAATCCATAGCTTGCCCCGCCCAATCCGTTCCCGGTTCTGGGACCGCCGAAGGTTTTCCATTCGGGCACCGGACCCTCGAGAATTTTGGCCTTGTTCCCCTCTCCCTTCACCGTGAGGGCTGCGAACATGCAGGGTTCGTTGTAAAAATCCATGGCATTGCGCACCGACATGTGCGAGATGGCTCCGGTCCCCTCGAGACAAAACATGCCGGCGCCCATCCCGCCAATCGGGAAAGCGATGCGGTTGAGATATTCTCCTGTATAGGGGCCGTTGTACACCCTTTCGGATATGTCTTTGGGCGTAACGCCTCCGCTCGTGCAGCTGCCGACCAGAAATACAAGAAATACCACTGCGACTGAAACGAAGAACGATTTAAGAAATAGAGCAGACATGGTTATTCCCTCCTCCTAATAAAACTATCCTTATGAGACTGGGATCCAGGACAAAACTTTTTGCAGAACTTCAAAGGTGAATATGAATAGTATATGCAATATGGAAAAAAATACAATTCGTGAACATAAATTTTCCAATTTGGAAGAATCACGCCTGATTTTCCTTGTAAATATGAATAGACTCTTCAAATATGAGAGGATTAATACCGAGATATCTCGCAGCGGAAATTAACAAACGGCTGCGCCACAATCCAGCCGTTGCTATTTTGGGGCCTCGCCAGTGCGGCAAAACCACCCTGGCCGGACAAATTATCAAACCGTTCAAAAACTCAGTCTACCTGGATCTGGAGAATCCTGCCGATTTGGCAAAACTGGATGATCCACTGGCATTTTTCAGCTTACATGAAGATGACCTGGTATGTCTGGACGAGATACAGCGAGCCCCGGAGCTCTTTACACCGCTTCGAAGCATCGTGGATGAACGCAGCAGAAATAGTCAGTTTCTGATTCTTGGCTCCGCCGGACACAACTTGATCCGTCAGAGTTCGGAATCTCTCGCCGGACGTATTTCTTATCTTGATCTGACCCCTTTTCTACTCAATGAGATTGAACCTGCTTCACTTTGTGACTTTCAGCGCCTCTGGTTGAGGGGCGGCTTCCCCAGAAGTTATCTCGCGGCCGATGACGACATCAGTTTTCAGTGGCGGAAGGATTTCATCCTCACATTCCTTGAACGGGATATCGGGATGCTCGGATTTCGCATGCCGCCGGCAAGGCTCGGCAGACTTTGGAAAATGTGCGCGCATCTTCACGGATCACTTCTGAACGCATCAAAACTCGCAGATTCCCTGGGCGTAAGTTCTCATACCATACGATCATATGTGGATCTTCTGGAACATACGTTCATGATTCGTGTTCTCATGCCCGATGCGCCAAATTTAAAAAAGAGACTGGTAAAGTCGCCGAAGATCTACATCCGTGACAGCGGTATTCTCCATGCGCTTCTAGACATCCGCACCCATGACGATTTGCTCTCTCACCCGATTGTGGCTGCCTCTTTCGAAGGATTTGCGATGGAGAACATTCTTGCGTCTGCAAGAAGCTATGAACCTTCCTTCTACAGAACCGGCGCAGGAGCTGAGATCGATCTCGTATTGAGAAGAGGCCGACAAGTGCTGGCCATCGAACTAAAGTCATCAACGACTCCAGGCGTTGCTAAAGGATTCTGGAATACATTAGAAGACATATCTCCATCCGAAGCATACGTGGTGGCTCCGGTAAAAGAGTCCTATCCGATAAAGCATGGCGTAAGGGTTACACCGCTTTATGATATCATCGCCAGGTTGACCAACGATCTTTAATCTACAATCTAAGCCGGCATTCTACCGCCTCCGAACTCGATTCCTTTGATCCAGGGTGTTCGACGGGAAGGGCGGAACTTTTTCCCGCAGGTGCCACGATGAGGTCCTTATTACTTACTTGTCTTCTGCTTTGAGCACGGCGGCGAAGGCGTTCTGGGGGATCATAACAGAACCCACCATTTTCATCCTCTTTTTCCCTTTTTTCTGTTTTTTGAGAAGCTTTTGTTTGCGTGTGACATCCCCCCCAGTAGAATTTGGCCGTCACATCTTTTCTGAAGGGAGAGATGGTAGATCTGGAGATTATGTTCCCTCCGATGGCCCCATGGATGGCGATCATCTTTTTTATCCAAGAGCCAAAGACAATCGACAGGATCGTCGCTCATCTCGAGCTGACATTTGAGGCCGAACGGCCTTCCCCGTAGGGTATCTTCAGGATTTTCATGCTGACACTTGGGGCATGTTACGGCCATTTTTCCCTGTTCGATTATTTGATAAAAAAAAATCATTTTAGGGAGGAATGTCAAACGCTGATTGAATTTAAGATGTTAGTGCCGTTCTCTAAATATGTAATTAAAAAGATGTTCATCCCTTTATGTCAGCAAATTGCTTGACACTTAACAAAAGGCTATTATAATAGCTATATGGGAGAAGCGATCATGAAAGTCGCCAATACGGTAGATTTGAAAAATAAAACAAACAAGCTTCTGGCTGAAGTGATGAAAGGGAATCCTCTGATCATTACCTACAGGGGAAAACCGGCCGCTTCTATCCTCCCCCTTACAGAAGATGATCTCGAAGATTTTATCATCGAACACAGCCCCTCAATTCGGAGAAAAATTAAAAAAGCTGAAGAGGATGTGAGAAAAGGAAGGATTGTATCTTTAGATGAGTATCTTTCCCGGTCAGAAACATAAAGTTGGATAAATTCGAAATTCAACTAACCTACTCGGCTGTTGATGATCTGGATTGTATTCCAGAAATTTCAAAGAAAAAAATTATCGCTTCCATCCAAAAGCTTGCTACCAATCCTTTTTCTCCTGGTCCAAAAATCAAAAAACTCAAGGGATTCAAACCCCGATCTACAGGATGCGATCAGGAGATTATAGAGTCCTTTATAGGGTACAGGATGAAACTATTACCATACTCCGTGTGATTGATAGAAAAGACCTCGAAAGAATAGTAAAAAGGTTAAACCTTTAGACCAGTCTTTTGAGGAAACATCTTCCTATTCCTTCTCATCCATCGGAAGGTTCATCTTGCGCAGCAGGTCCTGGAAACGTGGGCAGGAGTGCAAGGGATCATAGAGAGGTCCGCCAGGGCTCTGTGCGCTCCTTTGTACTGCATAACAGAATGGCGAGAAATCACCCGCAAAACTCCAATCTTTGCCAGTTGGCCGATCACTTCATCAGTCGCACTATCGACGAAATATTCCTGCGTCTCGTCCCCAGTGAGGTTTTCCAGCGGCAGGACGGCAATGGAATCTATGGTCTCCGGAGGGCCTTTGAGAAGAGTCAATCCTAAAACAGCTAGGATGATGATCAAACCTGCTGCTCCTGCATAAAGGATGGCCCTTTTTCTCCTGCCCAGTTTCGCCTTCCTCAGTCTTGCCTTGATTTCCTCAGGTACGATTCCTGCTGATATCGACTTCAGGTCATCCACCAGTTCGTCTATCTGCTGGTACCGCTCATCCGGATTCTTCTCCAGCGCCTTGTCAACGACTTGACCAATGGACACAGGAAACTCAGATCACAACTCAGTGATCGGCCTGGGTTTCTTATTCAGGAAGGAATACGCCACAGCCTGATCCTGCTCTCCCGTGAATGGTAATTGACCACCGAACATCTCATACAGAACCACACCCAATGACCATATGTCTGTTCGGTGATCGACTTCTTTCCCTATTGCCTGCTCAGCGGACATGCAGGCGATCGTGCCTTTCGATCTTCTTTCTCAAGCTTTGACCTTCGATGTAGGCCATAGAAATGAAATTTGCATCTTCAGCCTCATCGAATTCATAAACCGTGCAGATGTTGGGGTGGTCCAGAGCCGCAGCTGCCTGGGCCTCTCGCATGATCGATCGTGAACCTCCGGGATGTGTGTCAGCTCTGACGGCAGAAACTTGAAGGAGACTGTTCTTTTCAGCTTTGTGTCTTCAGCCTTGTAGACAACACCCATCCCTCCTCGTCCCAGCTCCTCGATGATCGTGTATCTTCCAGCCAACCTCTTCTTGGCATCCTCTACTTCAGCAAGTCCAGTGTCGGCGTTCTTCCAGAGCGTGAAGATATTGTAAGCCAAAGCTTATGTAACATCATGAATGCTCTAAATTTACTTGAATCGCAATAGCAGAGTTATTCATAATACATATGTTAAACAAAAAATAACTCATAAAAGGCAATTTAGATGTTAAAAAGGGAATCACAATACTTAAAACCGGCACACCATAAAATCAGGATCAATGCACCGCCCGCTAAGGTTTGGGAAGTCATATCAAGGCCAGGGAATTTGGAATATTGCCACCCCTTTTGTGAATCAAACCCTGTGGATAAATGGCCAGGAGTAGGATCTATTGACTATGTTCATTATTACAATGGCTTAAAATTCGTAAGGGAATTCACTGATTGGAATAATGGTTTTGGATATGAACTGGTTATTGGAAAAACGAAAGGGAAAAAATCGAAGGTGATATGGCGGATAGACAAAATAGATAACGTCACATCATTTTTAAACATTACGATATATCCCCATGACATCAAGCGGTATCCAGCATTTGCCAAACCAATTGTCTATTATCTATACATAAAACCATCACTTCATAAATATCTTTCATCTGTCTTAAAAGGTTTTCAATGGTATATAACAACAAATGAACGAGTGAGAAAAAATCAATTTGGAACACATAAATGGTTTTCAGGTTGATCCATAGATTCGAAGGGATTAATAAGACATCCTAATAGAAATAGCCTGGCTTATGGCTAAGGCTTCCCAGGAGTATCAGGTGTTTTATGTTATTATCTGGTCCCTGGCCTGTTTCTTGAATCATCCTCCCTGCCATGGCAGGGATCTACCGCCAGCGTCATCCGGAACACACGGTGTTTTACCGGGTGTTCTTTTATTATTTCGAGCGGTTTCTTCGTGAATATGAGTCCCGTTTCGAGAAGGTGTATGGCTATTCCCGTCCGGTGATCCAGGAGGTGGGCGAGAAGTACCTGGACTGCGGCAATCCGATGGGCGGGTTTGCCCGCATCGCCAGAGTCACCTCCCATATTCCCGATAAGGGACAGGTCATGATCCGATACTACGGCCTCTACTCCAATGCCCATCTTTCTCATCCCCCAATCATTGAAGATGGCCTGTCCTACGTGCCTTCCAAAGGCTGGGCCGAGATGATCCGCCGA
>CAZOJY010000146.1:0-7231 GCA_964580235.1 uncultured Eubacteriales bacterium
CCGCTTTGATATCCATTTTGCTGATTGTATGCAGCAAAGATTCATCAATCGATACCTCATTGTTCACGGTCGAAGAAATCGATGGCGTCAGATATGTCCATAATCACGCCCCACAACTCGGAGATACTCCCGGTGTGAAACTGGATCTTGTTGGAAAAATCGGAAAACTGGAAGCCAAACAGGAAAAAGATATTTTGTATGATCCGGTGGATGCAGCCCGGCTTTCAAACGGGGACATTCTGATTCTTGAAAGGGATGGCAGCACCGTGAAGCGGTATAATAAGGATCATGTATATATTTCATCCTTCGGACAAAAAGGTCAGGGGCCCGGTGATTTCCTGTCTCCTTTTTGTTTAAGACTGAATCTAAGTAAAAATAAGTTATATGTGGCAGATACTAAAATTTCCATGCTTTCACTCGATGGGAGTTATGAAGACGGCTTCAAACCCGAAAGGATTGGCGGCAGCAGTATTCATGAACAATACAGAACATCCGGGATGGCCGTCCTCTCCGGATCGCGTGTGATTCTGCCGAGTCACCCTTCAGTGTGGGCTGATTCAGGGGAACATAAATTGTTGTCGGTTTATGATAAAAAAGGCACGATTATCCGCTCATTTGGTGCTGTTAAACAGTATGATAATCCGCTGTTGACGTTAAACGCCAATATTGTCTATTTTACGAAAGATAACAAAGACAACATATATATAACTTACGCCCACCAAAACAGAATCAGCAAATACGCACCCGACGGAAAAATGATTTTTTCTGCTGACAGATATCTTCCTTATGAAGTAAAAAATGAAGTGAAAGTAGAAATATTTAAAAGCGGTGATATGGAAAGAGAATTTTCTTGGCCTTCCGTTTCATCTGTAGCAAAGGGAATTTACATTGATCATAAAAACAGGATATGGGTTTTGACATTTCTTAAGCAGCCGAATAAGTTCCTGACATTTGATGATGAAGAAAATTTGACCGACTGCTATGAATTCGATGTGTTTGATTCTGATGGTATTCTCCTGTTTAAAGTCCCTTTTCCGAATGTTATATTTGATAATTTTTCCATCTACGATGACAGGATATATCTTATCGATTCGCAGAATGAATCATGTGTCTACGAATACAGAATTGTCGGAAGGAATTGAGGATTTATAGTTTGCTATATCCTGCCCCCTCTACTTCATTATGAGGAGTTTCCGGACAAAAGACCGGGTTAAAGTATTTTTATCACAGGCCTCGATCTCAAGTTCGTACTCACCCGGCACCAAATCCGGAAGCCTCATTTCAATCATCAGGATATCTTTATTGTCGCGCATTGCTTGAACATCGATGATCTGTATCGGCAGCACGATCGCCGCACCCTCAGGTTTGGGGTGGAGTCGGGCAATGAACTCAACATCAGGAGCTGGACCTTTTGCATAAGTCACGGGCAACACGGCTAGAAGATTCTTTATTTCAGGGCTAATTTCCCTGACAACAAGACGGTGACCTTTGGGAAGGTATTTATAGATATCCCTGAGAGAAAGATCTTTGTCTTTCCCCTCCTTTTGGCTCTTTTTTTTTGAAAATTTAAAGACTTGGGATTTAGATCCCACAGCAAACAGGAGGGGAGAGGTCAGAACGATTTCAGCGCTGCTTTTATCCGGAATATTAAAAGCCGCTTTTCCCACAGAGGCCTGCCCTGTTTCCTTGTCCCTTGTCACGATTCGGCATTCGTATTTACCGGCAGAGAGATTGGCCATGAAGTACGGAACAAGAATTTCATTATCGAACAGAGAAAAATCGATTTCTCCATTCAATTCCTTTACCACTTTTTGGTTTTCGTTGAATAGGAATGCAAAAATTTCGACATTGGCAGGAGGAACCCCTGTTTTTTCATTGATTGTTATCTGGGAAAGCAAAACACAATTCATTTTTTTCTCGCCCGATACAAAAAGCGGTTCAACCGGAATATCCAATAATTCAGAAGTGGAAGGCTTGTTGGCAAACACCAGATCGAACAGATGGAGCTGTTTTTGGAAATCCGAAAGCTCGGCGAATGGCCTGGGATTAAAATAACCGTGCTGGGCCAGGACCTGAAGCCCGGATTTGTTAACCTTCACTTTGATCTGATGATATTTGCCGTCCCAGCTTTCGTTGATATAGTAGCCAAGGACATAAAAATTCCCTGTCAAAGATTGAACTTCTCGGGATATTGTTTCTACATCGTTGATATCGGAAAAATATTTCCCTCCGGATGCAAGCGCCAGGTCCTGTAAGGGATGATCTTTCCAGATATGTTTTTTCTTGATGGATAGCGTCCAAACCCCCTCCCGGATCCAGTTCCGTGTGTTAACCGTGTATACGGGGGTGCTGGCGCTGGCAAATTCCTTTCCGAGTTTCGAGGCATTCGGCCCGAGATTACGGCCAGTGAAAAAAATCAGACTCTTGTTTCCGGGGATATATTTTAAAGCTTGGGTTAAATCAAACATTCGAGGGACGAAATCTCCGCGGTGGAATGCGCTTGATCCTGGGACACTTATTGAGCCCCCCCCAGAGCCGAATGCGTTCGTCCCTCCACTCATGCTTCCTGAGGTCTCTGAACTCCCTTCTGATTCCTCGCCCCCAGAACGCCCTGATCTGTCTCTAATGCTATCATCAACTCCTCCTGTAACAAAACCGGGACTCGGCTTGACCTCGATATCCTTCATCTTCTCGATGGCCCTGCGGATCTTCTCATGATCTGTGGTCAGATACTCCCGGACGAGGAACCCTTTCATTGGCGAAAAGCCCAGAATACCGACTTCATCTCCTGGCTGCAACTGTGTATCTACAAAATGGAGTGCGGCCTGTTTGGCATTAGCCATGCCAATGACATCGCTCCCCTGGATATCGAGAAAAATAAGGAGGCGCCGGTTCATCCCCTTTACTGATCTGACCAGGTCGGTCGCCTCTCCCGACGGCCGGACTCTCATCCCTTCTTCGCTCAATGTGTGTATCTCAAACTCTGTTATAATCTTCTTTTTTCCATTGTCGTACAAAACGAAATCTTCCCTCTTAAGGTCAGTCACAGGCCGGCCATCTTTATCCAGGACCCGGACCGTCACAAGTTTAATGATGGCAGCCGCATCGTATTGAGGAACCTTTTGACTTTGGGAGTGTTTCACTGATTGGGCAAAGAAAAGAGAGGCCGACAAAAAAACAGCTAACCATGCTGCAATAAAACAGATTCCCCCTCTAAAGCTCATGACTTTTATATTATATCAGATTTCATCTATAATTCGTATCTACTCCCTAAAAACATTCACAGGGAATATTTTCTCTTTTGGCTTATTTGCACATCCATCAGAGTTTTCGGCCTGGCTTTCCTACACAGCCGAGAGATAGATAAAGGATGAAAAGAGTATCCTTGATTATGATGCTCCAGACCTTAGGTACCGGTTATCAGGATTTGATGGCTTTCGTCATCGCATTTGCAGTGCGGCTATTCCCCAGTGTATAAGCAGCCGCCGTCGCGTTTGACTTCAATCTGCAGCCTGACCCACATCTCCTGCTCGAGTGAGGGCAAATCTCGTCAGGATGGGGCCAATGAGCTCAAAGATGACGGTGCTGCCAATCACGATTGGCAGAAGGACCTGCTCTGCGGAGGGAACATACTGCCCCGCCAAAAGCACCATGCCCATGGCCACTCCTGCCTGAGGCATCATGGCAACACCCATCCAGGCCCGCATTTTCTTTTCTGCACCGGCAAATGTTCCTCCCAGCCAACCTCCGGTCAGGCGGCCGGCCACTCGAGACACGACGTAGACTGTCCCAGCCAGTCCTATTTTGATTAACGCGCCGATGTGAAGTGAACATCCGGCCAGAATAAAGAACAGGATCAAAAAGGGCCACTCAATGTACTCGATAGCATGAAAAGGGTATTCGTGATGTTTGGCCAGGTTTGCGACCACCGCTCCCATGACAATTGCGGCAAGGATAAAGGAAACCCCAAGCTGGATGGCCAGGCCACCGCACAGGAAAACCATTCCTAAAGCCTCGATTAGAGTCGGCTTCCTGGGCCGGATTCGCCCGCTCAGGAATGCCATGGGCAGACCGATGGCAGTCCCGACCAGGACCGCACCTCCTATCTCCCAGCTTCCTTCAAGTAATCGCTGGACACCCTGTCCGCTGCCAGCCGCGATTTGTGCTATGACAAGCACAAGGCTGAAAACGATGAGCCCCCAAGCATCATCCAGGGCGACGATTCCCAACAGCGTCCGGGTGAAGAGGCCCTCAGAGTGAGCCTCCTCGACAACGTCGATGGTAGCTGCGGGAGCCGTAGCGGTTGAGATGGCGCCCAATATCAGGGCCACCTCAAGAGGAAGCCCAAACACATACAAACCGAGGCCGACAAAAACAGTCGTCACTAGTACGACCGTGATTGAAATAAAAAAGATAAAACGGCCGTGGACGCGCAGTTCTGGGAGCATCAATTTGCCGCCGATCAAGAACCCGACCATCACCAGGGCCATGTCTGCCACGATGGGGAACCAAACATGCCCCAGAGGAGGCAGAAGACCAAGCACTTCCGGACCGATCAGGAAGCCGAATACCAACAGCAGCGTAACCCTGGGCAGATGAATGTATCGTCCAAGCGCATCTATCAATAAGCCAAGCAGCAGCAAGCCGCCCAGCATTATGAAGATTGTCGCTATGTCATGCATGATCTTTTATTTCTATTGAAGAGCACGGCTTACCATTGAAGCAAACCACGTATTCCCGTCAATTGTCTATCTTTTTGGAGTTCCCGTCAAACATTTCTATGGATTTGTTCTATTGGGTTCATATGAATTATCCAGGTTATTTGACTTATAAAAAAATGAGTGTATTATTATTGTGATAATTAAAGGAGGGATAGCATGAAAAAATGGGTATTTATTTTTGTTGGGCTTTTGATTCTTTTAAATATGAATGCGTATACAGCAGAACTTTCTGCCGAAGATGCGAAAATAATTAAAGCAGCAGGGATCCCCATTTATCCAGAGGCGATATTCGGCAATGGCAGTCGAGATCTGGGTTATCGTTTTGCGACTTCGAAGCCTCTGGCCGAGGTCAGACAATGGTATCGCGAGAAACTTTCCGACTGGTCTCTTTACGAACAGTACGGGGGCTGGATTTTATATAAAGGCGAGAAGGATTTAGGGATGGCTGAAGTCATGTCAAAGCTTCAGGTTATGATCCAGGAAAACGAAAACCTTCCGGAATGGTTTTCTCTCGACAAGAGCATGACAAGAGAGATAGTAATTATGATTCCAAAAACCGAATAGAAGCAGATCGCCGAAATCAAGCTAGATCCCAGTGATGGATTGCATGACGAAGCACATGGCCCGATATTCATGAAATACTCTAGAATTACAGAAAAATTAAGCCGGTATGAATTCATCCGACATAACTCATCCAAAGGTAGCCAAGGAAAGTCTGGTGGCGTTTGCCAAAAACATTCCTGGAGCATGGGTTGGTTTAAGGATTGCTTCGATACTTCTGATCTTAGAGGGACAGAGGCCAGGGCGTCCTTCTCGGTTAACTCCCAAGATCGCACAGAAGGTGGAAAAGCATTTGGAACAGTCCCCTCAGGTTTTTGGGTTAACAGGTTAGGTTATTTTTTGATTTTTATCGGACTTAGAGCTTTCTCCAGGTTGATACGGCCATAGCCGATATATCTATCCCATCCAGGGTGTTGGCCTTGATTCACATCATCTGCCGAGAACCGGATGATGTCCTTGATTTCCTCTGCATGCAACCAAGGCTTGATACTCTTGATGAGAGCGGCAAGACCGGATACATAAGCACAAGAGAGAGAACTCCCAGAAATAAAACCGTAGGGTGGAGCGCCCGCATCCACCTTCCAGGTTGGAAAACAGACTAAGATCCTGCTACCCGGAGCCGCCACATCGATTCCAGTACCATGATTTGAATAATGAGCCCTGTGGTCAAAGTAATCCGTTGCCGCCACGGCCATAACCGTAGGATAGGCGGCGGGAAAAGCCACTTCGGAATTGTGGTTTCCCGCCGAAGACACAATGACGATGTCTTTGGCGCTGGCGTAGCGGAGGGCCTCCTCCAGAAAAAGGGAGGGACCGGATGCTCCCACGCTGAGATTGATGACATCCACTCCTTGATCGGCAGCCCACACAATCGCCTCTATAGCCCAGCTGGTATAACCCTCTCCAACGGCGTTCAGTCCCTTTAGGGGAAGGACGCTGCAATTCCATGTCGTTCCCGAAATTCCCTGATGGTTGTTCGAGTCGGCGGCGATGATGCCGCAGATATAGGTTCCATGTCCATTATCGTCGGAGGGATCGGGATCATCGTTCACAAAATCCCAGCCATAGGGCAAGACATTTTTCTGTAAATCGGGATGGGTAAGATCAACACCGGTATCGATGACGGCGACAACGATGTCCGGACTTTCTTTCGTCTCCTCCCATCCCTGCAAGGCTTTTATATCCGCCCCCGAATATCCTTGAGGGCTTCCCGGCTCCCCGACTTCCTGGCCGAAGTTGAATAGGGCATATTGATATTCAAAATAGGGATCATCCGGAAAAGAATGTATATATATCTTTTGGTCCGGTTCCACATATTCCACATCAGGATTCCGGCTGAGTAAAAAGACCACTTCATCCAGAGTTTTTCCTTCGGGAACTTTCCAGCGGTAAACATTCAAACCAGGAATCCTCCTGGTCTCTTTGATCTGGTAAGCGGCCGAGGCCAACCGGATGATCTGGGGCGAAACATTTGGCTTGAACCTGACAAGAATCTGGTCCGTATCGATTCCCCAGTGGGACAAGGAAATGTGTGGGTGCCGGAAAAAATGATCCACTCTAAAAGGATACGTAAAATCGAATCTGGAATCTTTCTTCCCCCTAGGAAAAGAGATCAAAGGAATAATCACGATCATCAGCAGGAGGAAGAGAGGGGAAAAAAGGGTTTTCCGCATATCTAACCAGTCATAAGGACTCATGACCTAGTTCAAGAAAAATCATATATAGCAGAGATCATGTTCCGTGTCAATTCGGTTTATCAGCTGAAGTTCCCCCAAAAATTTTAAGGATCGAACAGACTCATCTGCTGATTCTCTATTTTTAGCATCTGAGTGAAGCCTTCTAGGCCCTTCTGACGGCCAAAAAGGAGTTCCCGAATGCCATCGGCTAAGGCATAAAAGCGAAAATCAGGTATCCCAAACAGTCGTCTGGCTGCCTTGAGCACATGACGG
>CAZOJY010000147.1:0-7231 GCA_964580235.1 uncultured Eubacteriales bacterium
GTGATAAAAAAGGGCAGCCCTCCTATAACATTGATAGGATGGTCTTGGGGAGCCTGGTTGAGTTATATATTTGCGGCCGAAAACGCGGCCCTGGTAAAAAAGCTTGTCCTTATAGCGAGTGGGCCCTTCGAAGAAAAATATGCTCGCGATATCATGAGAGTGCGCCTCGGCCGGCTGAGTGAAGCCGATGCCGCGGAAGCCCTTCTGCTGATCAATGTCTTAGAAAAACCAGGGAGGAGAGGGCGCTCGGCCGGCAAAGATGATGCTCTTTGGCGTCTTGGAAAAATACTCTCAAAAGCCGATTCATTCGAATTCATCCCTCATAAAAATCATAGGCTGGGATGCCGGTACGACATCTACCAAAATGTGTGGAGACAAGCCTCAAACCTGCGAAGCAGCGGGAAGCTCTTGGAATACGGAAAGAAAATCAAATGTCCAGTGGCGGCGATCCATGGCGATTATGATCCTCATCCTGCCGAAGGGATCAATCGCCCACTAGCTCGAATCCTCAAGGATTTCCGCTTCATACTATTGAAAAAATGCGGCCACACACCTTGGATTGAACGTTGGGCCAAAGACAGATTTTATGATGTGCTCCGGACCGAATTGGACAAGCCAACCTCAGTCTCAATTTCAAGCTAGAGCTGATAAGCCGCATACAAGCCGGTTTGAGGAATTGATCCGGATCCCCAAAAAGATGTGAATTGAAAGAATGTTTATTCCAAAATTAAGGGATGAGCACGACCTTCCCTATATTTTGACGTTCTTCGATATACAAATGGGCCTCAGCGGCCTTCTCAAATGGAAAAACACGGTCCACATGAGGTCTTACCCATCCTTCTTCAACACCTTGAATAATCTCTTCCATCCAGGGACGCATCCTGTGCACGATCCCCCACATATGGCCGATATTTACACCGAATACACCCTTGTTGGCATTCATCAACCTCACAGGGTGAAACCGGGGCATTTGCAGGACTGCCCTTACCAGGTTAAATTTTGCACTGAACCGCGTCTGGATTGCTGTCGATAATCCAAACGAGCCTAGCCGTCCGGTTCGTGCCAGGGCTCGATAGCTCTTCCGGATGTTTTTGCCGCCGATCGGATCTATGATCAAATCAAACCCCTGCCCATTTGTTAATTTTTGGCTTTTTGCCAACCAATCTTGCGTTCTATAGTCAATCGCATATTTTAAACCCCGTTGCCTCAAAAAATCATGTTTATGGCCGCTTGCCGTGCCAAAAGGTATTGCACCGATATGTTTTGCAAGATCCAGAGCAGCAAGTCCCACGCCGCTTCCTGCGTTATGGATCAACAGCCGCTCCTCCTTTTTCAAGCCCCCCATCACAACCAGCAGTTGATACGCAGTCATATAATTAACGGGAACAGCGGCACCTTCTTCAAAACTCAACAATTCAGGCTTTTTAAAGACATAAGACACGGGAGTAATGACTTTTTCGGAGTATCCGCCAAATCGCGTTGCGGCGATGACAGGATCTTCCACCATGGATGCTTCCACGTCCTCTCCGACTGATTCGATCAATCCTGAGACTTCATACCCCACCACACATGGCTTTTTTGGCGCGTCGGGATAAATTCCTTTGCGAGCCATGATATCCGCAAAATTGACACCGGCTGCTTTAACATTGATTTTTACATCTCCTTTACCCGGTCGAGGTTCGTCAACCTCGCGTATCTTCAAAACTCCAGCATCCCCGGTCTTTGTCATCACAATTTGCCGCATGGTGTATCCCTTGCTTTCCCGAATATTGCGAATTGCGAGCATAACATAGGGAAAACGCTGGAGTCAATGCGGGATGGCCATAATTAAATTGAATATCGGTCAAGCAACAGATATAATTATACCGCTGTTGCCTTTGGTTTATCCGATGCCTAAAAAGGGAGCATTTCTATGATTTCAAAAAATATTTCTATAGTTATTTTATTGTTTTTTTGCAGTGTTTTGATCGCAAATCCGACGCCTTGCCAGGAGACATTAAAAGTTGGCAGTGTTGCTTGTTCTGCAGGAGAGTTGAAATCGGGATTTATTAAAGTTCCGGCCGGAACGGATGGACCTGGAATCCAGATTCCCATAACACTTGTGAATGGAAGCAAAAACGGTCCGGTACTTGCTTTGACTGCAGGCATTCACGGCTACGAGTATCCTCCCATCCTGGCTCTCCAGAGGCTCAAAAAGCAACTCGATCCCGCAAAAATAAGTGGGGCTGTCATTTTGGTCCATGTTATTAACATCCCTTCTTTTCTCAAACGGACGATCTACTATAATCCTTTTGACTGGAAGAACCAGAACCGTGTTTTTCCAGGTATTATCGATGGCACCATGACCGAGCGGATTGCTTTTCAGATCACGGACCAAGTGTTGAAACAATGTGATTATCATTTGGATCTCCACTGCGGAGATGGCAATGAGGACCTCATGACGTATCTTTATTACACAGAAACAGGCAATCCCGAATTGGACAATAAAACTAAAGCATTGGCCATAAATTTCGGATTCAAAACTATCATTCATGTAGCCGCCAATCCCAAGGTGCAGAAAGCTTCTATGTGTGCCAACGCATCATTATTCATGGGGAAACCTGCTATAACAGTGGAATGCGGCAAGCTTGGCCGGACTGATGAGCAGGACATCGCTGTCATCTTGCACGGTTGTTCGAATATTCTGAAATATTTAAAAATGATCGATGGTGATCCCGACTTGTTGTGCAATCCGGTATGGGTCAAGAAAACAACCTATATCAGATCAGAACACGAAGGGATATTCTATCCACTGACTCGAGGAGGAGCTCACGTCCAAAGAAGCGAACTTCTCGGCTATCTGACAGATTTTTTTGGGAACATCATTCAGAAAGCCGTTGCACCTCACGATGGTATCGTCATGTACATCATTGCCACGCCACCGATGAGCGAAGGAGAGCCGATGGTTAAAATCGGCGGCTTTTAATTTTTTTGTAAACAGCGAAGCATAAAGGAAGAAGCTTACAAAGTTTCTCTGGGTCGCGTACGAGGTGTCTTGGTTCGTTCTCAATCAGTTTTTGGGACAATTGGCTCTTCTATACAGACAATGGTCGGCGGGAATATCACTTTTTTCTACAGAGCGTTGTAAGCAAACAAGGGAAGCCTGCTTCATCATGAATATAGAAGCATCAGCTGTCAAATAAAAAATGGATTACTTGCCGATCACGATATCCTTGGATAACACGCCTCCTCGCGTCGAGGTGTATCGGACAGTGCATTTTGTGTTCTCGATGTCATTCAGCCGGATTTTAAAAGTCACCTTAATCTTATCGTTTCCTGGAATACGGCCTATTTCGATATAGGGTTGATTTTTTTCAGGGGAAGTAATCTCGACCTTTGACCTTTTTGTTGGTTCTGTTTGCTGGCCCCTTGGTCTTCCTCCGTACATGCCTCTGAATCGCCCTCTTCCTTCGGCTCGCCTCGGAAGCATTCCCGCGGGGAACTCCAGTGTGATCCTGTCCGGCCTGACGATTTTCACGAGCTGTGCTTGTTTAAGAGCTGTGGGAAGAAATCCCTGGTTTTCGACTTCTATGGTGAATTCTCCATCCTTTTCTGCAATCACAGGATCATGCATCACGACCATCGGAAGACTGCCGGCAAGCATCAGGTTAAAGCGAGCCTCTTTTTCTGCCCATTTTTCCAGCAGTTCAGGCGGGGGATTCTGGCGGAAGAATTTTCCATCCCAACCCCCGACTTCGACTTCTCCGTATAAGGGATGGATCACTTTTGTCCATGGCTGGAACCGATTCACCAAAAGCTCTTTGTCATTGTACTGCAATCGATCCCATTCATCCGTCACTTTATTTCCATCATAATCGCCGACCCGCCCCCCATTCCAAAGTTCATCCCCGTACCAGATGGCTCCATAATACCAGTAGCCAAAATCCGGGCTGTGCCCGAACAACGGCCTGCCCCTTCCGTAATCTTGGTAGACATCTCCGGCTCGTTCGTATCCTGTGATCTCTCGGCCTTTTTCATCAAAGTATTTATATAAGGCAAGATCCTCAGGATACATGCGTTCTTCGCTGGGGGAAGTCGATGGGGGTCTCAAATGCATGGGAACGGTCGTGTCCATGGTGTTCATAACAGAAATGTTCGGATGTTCCAGCACGAACAGCACCAGGGAGCGAGTTTCCACCTCTGACAGCGGATATGCACCGGCACCGCGCTGACTATACCCACGGCCGGTCGCTTCTTCCATTGGGCGCCAATTTTCAGGATAGTTTCTGTGGAGGTCGAGCCCTCCAATCCCGTCCTCGTTAATTCTCCCGTCTCCATCATTGTCGATACCCTCAGACATGATGTCGTAGGTGCCGTCTCCGTTTTCAGCAAATTTCATCAAACGGCCCCTTGGGTCGCGCGGATCTATCACGAATCTCCCTTTTCCCTTTTCCACTTTGACGCGCATCTGCCGGATCTGACCATCCCCATCCAGATCTTCTGCTGGATCCTCATCCAGAAGTCCGTCTCCATCATTGTCATAGGGACGAACCGTGCTGCGGAGCGTTTGAGCAGTCTCCAAATACAGCAGACTCCCATCCGGATTGTTTTTGGGGCGGAAGTAAAATGCGAACTTGTCTAAGAGGCGCGTTACTTCAGGATCGCTTCCATAATGAGTTAACATGTGGTGCAGCATCCAAAAGGCTGACTCTGCAGCGGTAACCTCACCGCTGTGACGGTTCCCATCGATAAACATCGCTGGTTTATCCGTATCTTTCCCCTTTTTTTTATTCGTGACCGTGAGCTGGTAAATTTCCCTTCCCCCAAAGCTTTTAGCCACAACATAAAGGTCGACAAGGTCAGGATATTCTTCAGCCCACTTTTTGAACCACTCAACCATCTCCGTGTAGGTGTGGTAGTGTTTGAAATCCATCACGCCTTTTTGGAGAGGTTTTGTCTCGTCATAGAAGCTTCGAGGGAAAAAGCTCGGGCCGTGGCGGTATCCTGCCACCGTCCAGTATTTAGATTCATTTTTGTTTTGAGATTGGTCCTGCGCTAATATTATGCTAAATGGTAATGCAATAAAGCATAATGTTACTGCCGCTAGTGCAAGTGTGTTTTTCGTTGTTCTCATTGGAAACTCCTTTCTTTTTAAAAATCGCTTGTCATGATAAACAGGGGTTTATCAGTGAAGCTTTTATAATAGGGCCGAAGCCTTTCTGTGTTGTAATATTTGGCCACGTCCACCGCTTTTTTGGTGCTGGTGACTGATTCGATCGGGACATTCCCATATTTTCCATTTCTCAAGCTGACCAAACGCCCGGAAATTCCTTTTAATACGAGGTCCAAAGCCAGGTTGCCAAATGCCATAGGGACAATGGAATCGATGGCATCCGGGTCCCCGCAGCGAACGAGATAGCTCAACCTCTGGTTGATCAGATTGATCTGGCGGCCGTTGTTGTATTTTGGGGAGAGTTTTTTCAACTGGTCGGAGACCAAATCTCCGATGCCGCCAAGTTTTTTATGCCCGAACATATCATGACCGTCTCCTTCAAATACCATATCCCCACCTTTAAACATCGCTCCCTCTGAAACCAGAACAACGGAATAGTGGCTGGGATTTGTCCCCCTGTCTTTAGTCAGAAGCTCGCACAACCGCTCTATATTGAATTTATGTTCGGGAATGACGCAGCGGTTAGCTGCCCCGGCCATGGTCGGCAGAAGGGCAGTAAATCCTGCATATCGGCCGAATACTTCGATCACGAGGAACCGTTCATGCGAACCCGCGGTCGTCCGGAGGGAATGAGTGAGAGATATGGTCCGGGTTACGCATGTGCTGAAGCCGATGCAGTAATCCGTACCGGGCACATCATTATCCATTGTTTTTGGGATCCCGATGACTTTAATCCCTTTTTCGTGAAGCTGGACTCCGTAGCTCAGAGTGTCATCCCCTCCGATGGGAATAAGATAGTCTATGCCCAGGGCATCCAAATTTTTGAGAACTTCAGGGGTCAGATCATTTATTTTTTGGTTGTATTTGTTACGGAGGTGTTCGGGAACATTGACATTAGGGACATGGCTGGGTCGGGTGCGTGAGGTATGGAGAAATGTGCCGCCGGTGCGGCCGACCTTATTGACGAGTTCTTCGCTCAACACCTGACAATGGACCATATCGGGACAGGCGATTTCCCTGTTCATTTCGATCAAACCGGCCCATCCCTTTCGGATACCGATCACCTCGAATCCTTCCCGGATTGCCCGGATCGTCACTGCCCGGATGGCAGGGTTCAAACCAGGGACGTCGCCTCCTCCGGTGAGGATTCCGATCCTGCCTTTTAGTTTGTTCACATTTGCCATGACAATCTCCTGATTCAATTACATTACGCGCTGGTTCGGTGAATGTCAATCCAATGAAATCGTTTCATTTATGCAGCGCCCGCTATAAAATAAGAATAGGAGATGGCCCCTGGCTTAAATGGTGGTGTCGTTGGCTTCTTCATAAACTCAAGCTCTAGTAATACATCAGCGAAGAAATCTTACAAGAAATGATCAAAATATTCGAAGATGCTCGATTTAATGTCATGAATGAGTAGGTTCGAGAACCCGTTGACAGGGGAAGAACTGATATTTAACTACTTTTCTTATAGTGAGCATCAGGATTATCTGCTATCATAATTTGAACTTTAACCATCATGCATGCTATGCTGAAGCTCGGGGACTCGAACATCATGATGGCCGCTGCTAATCCCGAACAATTTAACCGCGCCGTTGAAGCCGGGTGTGGAAGAAGAAATGCAGGAACGCATGCAGGAGTGGCTAAAAAGCTTGGAATAGTAAAAAAATCGACGGGATTGAGTCCTCACTTTAAGATTTTTCAAGAAAGTCCAGGATTTTTTGATTCACCAATTCTGCCTTCACAACGGACAGATCATGTCCTGCCCCAGGAATGATTTCTGTTTTTATTTGTGGCGCAGTGGATTTCAAACGTTCCACAGCTATATGAGCGGGATAGATTTTTTCATTCTCTCCGACCATAAAAAATACAGGCATTTTCAGGGATCTTAATTCGTCATCCGACAAAACAGTCGAGCTGACCAACATTTTCGGCTTGAAGCTTCGAAGCCCCAAATCCAGGTGATCTACCCATTTTTCAGCATATGCCCGTCCAACATCATCTTTTTTCCACAAATCTTTTAGCCTGAATTATTCATAAACATGATTTTTTTTACCGGGATTTAATACTATATACATT
>CAZOJY010000148.1:0-7218 GCA_964580235.1 uncultured Eubacteriales bacterium
TTAAATGTGTTGGCGTTGAAACTGAAAAAACCGGTTGAACATCATCAATGCACTAGACTCTGGGCTTAGGGTATCGTAACGTCCCTTTCAGGTCAAGTTTGTTTCAGTAGATCCAGCTTGTTAGGTCTGACCCTGCAGGGGCTGTCTCCTTGATCCTCTGAACCATTCTTGGGATGAACATTTGGGCATATCTCAAGCGCGAGATGGCATTCGGTTGGGTATGGTCACCGTTCCAGCAGTGCTCCGCCCGATCTCCATAATCCACTTTTCCCTCGTAATAGGGATTCTTTGTCTTTTCAAGAAAGTCTTCCATAAGGTAGACGGCATTGTTGAGATAGTATGTGTCCATATCGCCACAGTAAATGTGGATCTTCCCTCTGAGCTTTGGGCCGAGGATCTTCCAATCCCTCTCGAGGATATAACGGAGATCATAATTTTCTTTCCAATATGCAGCCACCGTGTGATCAATTTCGCCTGTCAGCTTGTCCCATATGGGCTTAGGATAACCGTTTTCGCCAACCGGGCTGTATACGGCCTGCCATATATCCCACTGATCTCCTGACCGGCTGTTTGTTCCCAGGGCCAGCTCTTTGTGATTGGAATCCTCAAGGGTGCAGCCAACATGCCCCAGGTAGTCCCTTGTTCCGGGTCGAGGCGTTCTTTTCCAAGGGCTTTCTAAAAAATATGCATTTTTATCCTCGTAAATATTGACCACGGTGTAAGCCCGAAAGTCGATGGGGTCCGGACATGCTGCGTAGCAGCCGTTATATTCATCGGGATAGAATATTTGGACAGCCAGGGCCTCCCACCCTCCTGTGGATCCGCCGTACAGAAAGCGAGCCCAACCTTCTCCGATGCAGCGGAATTTTTTCTCAACAAGGGGGATCAATTCAGAGTTGATTGCATCCCCGTAAGGTCCGAGATTGGCGGAATTGACGGCATAAGAATCATCATAATAAGGGTTGGCATGCTGTATCTTTAGAATGACCATTCGGGGAAAACCGGGACCGGTCCATTCTTTATAGAAACGATGGGCATAGTCCTGGACTGTTCTGTTGTATCCTTCCCATCGGAAGCGGGGGCTGTAATCAGGCTTTAAATCAGGGTCAGGAGGTTCCTCTCTGAATCCACTGAAGGTGTAGGGGAAGTGTCCTTGATCCACAACAAGTGGGTAACGGGCCTTGGGGTGAGTATCAAATCCTTCCGGAAGAAGAATGACGGCACCCAAATACATAGGGCGCCCCCAGAACTTTGAGAGAAGCGGGCTTTGGATCTTTATGTGTTTGATATATTTTGTATCCCTGGGATCGGGAATAGGGGGAATAACCTGGTCGAGGAGGATAGATATGGTCTTTTTCCGGGAGGGATCGAAATGAATCTTTTTCGGTGTACTGTATAAATTTCCCGGCTTTCTATTCCAATGTTGGCCTTCTCCCCTGTCCATCGGGAGTTTGACCGTGTGGCCATCTGCGCGGTGGAAAGTCTCATAACGGTTCAAAAGGCCCTGGACCCAGTAGTCCCCCGCCGGTATATCCGCGATACTCTGCAGCGGATAACCGAAAGTCGTTCCGTCGATAAACGCAGGTTCCCCGGGAGCCAGTTGATCGATGTTGATGCCGAATATCAGCTGCGTATCCGGGCCGTCATTGATCTGGAACCTCGGCTCGCGCGATTCATCGTTGGACACAAGAAGAAGCATCCTGCCGTCCAGGGGTTGAGGGCTTAGATTGGCACTGAAAGACATCCCGAATTTCAAAAGAGATGTTGGATTGTTCCGGCGGCTTGTGCAGGAGACCAGTATAAAAAATGGCAACATGAGAAATACAATTCCTTTGATCGGTTTTTTGAGTGAAAATCGTTTCATTTTTTTGCCTCCTTTTTCAAGCCTTCGGCACTGTGCTGATGATCTAACCTGGAGTATTCATAAAAATTTGCGATGTTTTTTTTAACCTCAACGTTATCAACTCCGAACAATGATAACTTGCTGAAACGCAGCTTGTCACTTTTCCCATGGCTGAACCATTCTTATCATCGCAACTTTCACCCTTTCAGGCAAGCCGATCTCACCCCATCTGCTTCGTTACGACCCATTCGCGGTCCATGCGTACAGCTTCATGGCTCGTGCCTCGCAGCTACAGCCATCTCGGCTTGTGAATAATCCAGGTTCATGTACGGACGGTCCGATTTGTGACAATATTTTTATCGCCTGGATAAGATTGATCAGCAGATCATTCTCGTTCGGGACTTCCAAGCTGTAGGCTGCGCCTGTATCTGATTTTATTTTTTTCAAAGGCCCCCAAGCCTTAAGCCGGCCGATAAGATCTCTGTTGTCCTGCTGTGGGGATCCAAGAAAAATCTGCAGTCCCCAGCTTTCTTCTTTGTGCTGAATCCGAATCTCTGCCAGATTTTTTAGGGCTGCCAATGACAGGACGCTTTCCTCCTCGACAGGGATGGCCTTTATCTGCTTTTTAATGGCATCGAGATGGAGGATCGGTATTTTTATAATCCTGTCTGTCCCGCAGACATAGATGGAATAAATGTATTCTTCTTTCTTCGAATCGTCATGTTTGAGAACGGATTGTGCGGTTCCCTCTGCGTCCGTTAAAACTTCCCAGGCATCTTCCGGATAGTTTTGAGGGACTATGTTGACTGATGTTCCCGAAATGATTTTCCCATCCGTTTCTTCCACGTGGACAAAGATATCAACAGTCTCCCCCAGTTTGAAGAAGACTCCGGGTACAACACTGATGGAGATTTTCGGAGGATCTTCAAGACTGTGTCCTGCGGAAAGAGGCACGGTCATCAAGAGCATGCAACAAAGAAAGGAAACTGTGATCCACAGGAACAGAGTGAATGTTGATTTTTTTTGTTCAGGGGTTTTCATGAGATCCTGGATGATCTGCTTTATAACATAGAAGTGGAATACCGTCAAATTCATTCCAGGGAATTCACTCAAGAGAAAGCAAGCCGGTATTTTTGTGGCTTGTGAATAATCCAGGTTTATAAATATAAAAAATATTTTTATTATTACTATATAATGGCACGATTCTTGCTGTTATTTCCCCAAGGAGATAAGAAAAATGCAGATTACTCAAGAAATCGATTATCAAAGCCAAATAGAGGAAGCGGTTAGGCGGGCCAAGTGTAAAAAAGTTTTCTACCTGTATGATGAAACTGGAAATAAACAGATGCTGGGCGTATTCAGTAGAAAAAAAGCGGTTGAAATCAAGGAATATCTTCGCTCCAATGGCCTTATCAGCAAGCTTGCAGAAAGCGATATCAAAACAACTGAGCCTGATACAATATTTGAACCGTAATATTTTTTCCCCTTAAGCATTCATCCTTCCTCACTTCAAAAAGGATGAGTGCACCCTTCATATTTAAGCTTCTTGATATGTATATTTATTTTACATTTGACAAAGGACTTTTACAGCCTGGATTATTTACGGCAGAATAGGAATCCAGGTTGATGTTTGGAAAGGATTGCAGATAAAATAGGAGTCTGGAGGAAAAAATGTCCGCTCCATTTATCAGCGTCTTTAACGATGTTTTGGGTCCTGTCATGCGTGGCCCTTCAAGCTCCCACACAGCTGCTTCCTACCGAATAGGCCGTACGGCACGCGCTCTCCTGGGAGAGACGGTCAGGGAGGCTCGGTTTTCATTTGACCCTTCTGGGTCCTATGCGCGCGTTTTCAGGCAGCAGGGCGTGGATTTGGCTCTTGCCGCAGGTCTTATGGGATGGGATATTTCCGATGACCGATTCAAAAAAGCGCTTCTTCAGGCTGAAAAATCAGGGATAGATATCCTTTTTCGTGTATCCCCGCTGGCTAACGCCGGCCATCCCAATGATATGGAGATGGAAATCAAAGGGCGGGATGGAGGAAGTCTCTCAGCTTCTGCGCGGTCTACGGGAGGAGGTGCCTTCTTATTCACCCGGATCGATGGATATCCGGTCATGCTGGAAGGTAAGGCTTATATCCATTTGTTTTATCCGGGAAAAGATCCTTCGGCATTGATTTCCCGTCTTAATAAACTGGCCCCTTCTGCGGATATTGAGCAGCGCGAAGGGGGCAAAAACATGCCTCCTTGTATCCTTTTTAGCGGCCCGGGTCCATTGGAGCAGGATATCCTGGTTCAAATCCGCCGGGATCAGGAAATATCCAAAATCCGGTCCTGCCCGCCGCTTTTTTTTGTCCAGAAAGGCCCTCCCCTCTTTTTAAGCGGCAGGGAGATTCTTCTGCAGGCTGGAAAGGACAACATATCGCTTGGAGAATTGGTGCTTCGCTATGAAACCCAACTCCTCGGCATGAGTCGGCAGGAGGTTTTATCCGAGATGATCCGCCGTTTTCAGATTATGAAGGCATCGATAAAGCTTGGTTTACATGACAATCGGTCGCAAATGAAGCTTTTAGGTCCGTCGGCCTGGTCGATTATTGAGGCTGAAAGCCAGGGAAAACTCCCCCTGGGAGGGCCGCATACACGCGCCGCTGCGCGCGCTCTGGCGGTTTTGCATATCAGCAACAGCATGGGCGTTGTCTGCGCCGCCCCCACAGGCGGATCTGCAGGAGTCATCCCGGGCGTTATGTCGACACTTGTGGAGGAATACGATCTGGATCCGGAAAGGACGGCACTGGCTCTTCTGGCCGCAGGCGGTGTGGGATTGATTGTCGCAAGGCGCGCGACTTTTGCTGCTGAAATAGCTGGATGCCAGGTTGAGATCGGAGCAGCAGGCGCTATGGCGGCTGCCTCTGTGATCGAAGCTTCCGGCGGAACAGCACAACAGGCCCTGGATGCAGCGGCTATCAGTTTTCAAAACACAATGGGATCTATTTGTGATCTTGTTCAAGGCATGTGTGAAATCCCCTGTCATACACGGAACGCTGCTGCTGCCTCTGCAGCCTTCACGTCTGCAGATCTGGTGGCAGGAGGATATGTCAATCCCATCCCTTTAGACGAAACCATCGATGCCGTTCTTGCCGTTGGAAAAACGATGCCGTGCGAGCTTCGCGTGACTTCTTTGGGAGGCTTGGCGATAACACCTTCAGCCTTGGCGCTGAAACCCAAAAAAACAAAATAAGCCTCAGCTGAGGCTGCCGGGCCTTCTGTGAAGGAGCTCTATGCCGTAGAGTTTGAGATACTCAAAAGAACCGAGTATGAAAAAAAAGCCTGCGATGATCCTCTGCTCCAGGAGGATGTGATCATACCCGGTGTATCTCATGAAGAAAAGAACCAGACAGGCAGCCAGCAAAAGCGCTCCAAACAGTTTCGGCCTCCAGGAAGTCCAGCCCCAGCGTGTCCAAAAGGACAGTTTAAGGGAAAGCCAGATGACGAGCCATCCGATAAACGCTCCAGCCAGCACATCAAGGGGCCAGTGAACACCGACGACAATGCGGGACATAGCAATCAGAGAAGCTGCCGCCAACAGAATAATTCTGATCCACCAGCGGCGCGCAGTTAATATAAACGCTCCGGCCAAAATAAAAATCATAGAGGCATGTCCTGAGGGAAAGGCATTGGAGGTCCACGCAGGGCCGATCATGTGAATCTGCCCGGGATCGATGATTTTAGGGGGGCGCGGCACATGGGTTAAATGTTTGAGACTTTGGCCGATCAGGGTATTGAGGAGAACCGCCGTAAATATGGCCCAGACAATACGTGGGTTTTTCTGGATCAATGGGAAGAGGAGAACAAAGGCGACCAATCCGTCGGCAAGAAACGTCAATAACGCCCAGATTCTATCGCCTGTGAGTTTTGAAAAAGCATTGATTGTGAAAAAAACATCGATATTTGAGTCGTTGTAAAGAATGACAGCCACAAGGACAAGCAAAAGCATCGGCAGGGCCCATGTCCAATAAGGGCCTGCGACAACGATGTTGCGGCCGGTGTTATCTTCTGTCATGGGTTCCGAGTCACTTGATATACCCCAGTTGTTTCAGCCGCTCCATTCTTTTTTTATAATCCGGATCTTTCAATGCGAAGCTTTTCTCAGGAATGAAACCGATTTGTCTCAATCCAAACCAGGGTCTTTTGGACTGGAGCGTTATTACAGCCTTGAAATGATTGTCTGTGATGGTCACCCATCCGAATTCAACCTGTTTCAGGGGCCAAGGAAGTTTTTGGCTGAAGGGCTTGGACCGGAGAAGTTTTTCCTCCCCGTTGATACGCATGCGGCACGCGCCGTTCATGTCTGCAAAAACCTGATATTTTCCGTTTGGAATGGATATTTCTATTTGCAGAGAGTGGGCATTCGGCCGGCCCACAATCCAGTCATAGTCAGGATTGATGCTGTGGAACCACCCGTTTGGATTGTTCCTCTTGAAAAGCTCGTCTGGAGTCACACTCGAAGACACCTGTTGGGCCTCCGGAATGGTTTGGAAATGGCGTGAAGAAATGGCAAAGGGAGAGGAAAGTGGTTTCTCCCTGGCCGCTTTTTTGGAGCGCATGTAGAGGGGCTTCATTTTTTTTCTGTAAAGGCGAAGAAGATCAAGCACAACCTGCGGTTTTTTCTCAAAAAGATTGTTTGTCTCTCCGGGATCTTTGTTCAGATCGTACAGCAGTCCCTGAAGTTTTCCTGCATCCGGGAGAGAATCGGACAGCAGCTCTGCATCCGAATTTTTAAAGATGCATTTAAAACTGTGTGTTCGGACCCCTCCGCGCATCATAACCGCTTTTTTGACTTCTGGTTTTGTTTCTTTTCCAGAGGAAGGAATCAAAGGGATTCCATCAGAAGTTTTTCCCCGGGGATAGATAATGCCAAGCAGCTGCAGCATTGTCGGGCCGATATCCACCATTTCACAGAAATCGCTTCTGATATCCGGAGCGGCCCCGGCCGGATCATGCACAATGAGTGGAATCCTGGCGAGCGGGTCAAACCAAGTTCCGCCGTGCCCGATTTTTCCGGGGCGGTCAAGCAGCATTTCTCCATGATCGGCTGTAATAACGATAAGAGTAGAATTCAGACGATGGATACTTTTTAAAAAATGAGCCAGCCGTCCCACCTGGCTGTCTGCGTATTTGAGGCCTCCATTATATAAAGCATTCAGATAGCGGATATCCTCTTTATTATAAACATCGTCCCTGACCAGCCATCCTCCTTCTAAGAAGTGGTCCGTTTTGTAATGAGAGCTGCCGAAAAATTTTTGAGCTTCCTTTCCGAAATAATGTGGAAAATGTGTATCCATCAAGTGCATGTAAAGAAAATAATCTCTTTTTTTGTTT
>CAZOJY010000149.1:0-2614 GCA_964580235.1 uncultured Eubacteriales bacterium
AATGAGTTACCACGGCCAAGCAACATCAATCCATCAAGTGTATCAAGTGAAAAATTAACTATACAGAGACTCTCACCTTTTCTGCTGTTTTGCCTTATTTTTAAAATATTCTTCTTTCGATTTGTACGGAGGGAGATGATGGGGCATCAGTTTATAGGATGTTTCCGCCAGGGGAGCCGGGTTTTGGGGAAAATAGAGGGAAAGCTTTTTTTTGATATCTTTAAAGCCGGGTTTATAAGCAAGATTTGTCCATTCCTCAGGGTCTTTCCAGTGGTCGTAGAGCTCTTCGCTGTCGTCGATGTACCGGGTGTAGCGCCATTGCGGAGTGCGCACGGAAAATTCGGAGAAATCATAGGTGCTGATCGCCGGATAATCCCAGTCCGATGCGGGATCTTCCAGCAGCGGGATAAGGCTGTGGCCGTCCAATCCTTCCTTCTGGGGCAGTCCGCACAGCTCAAGCAGAGTTGGAAAAATGTCCAGCAAGGATGTTATCCGGTCACAGCGGACCCCTGCCGCCGATCCTTCCGGCAGGCCGGGTATCCCTCCGGGAACTTTCACCATAAAAACCGTTCGGAGTACATTCTCCCACAAGGCGAATTTCCGCCAGTGCTCCTTTTCGCCAAGCTGCCACCCGTGGTCAGACCAGAGGACAACGATGGTGTTTTTGGCATAAGGGCTGCCGGCGAGGGCATCCAGGAGCACGCCGACGAGAGCATCGGCAAAAGCGATGGAGGCCAGGTATCCCCGGACCGCTTGCTTCCACTGGCCGGCATCCAGTACGTGTTTGTGATACCCGCCGCCCCTGTGAGCGATCTCACGCGCGCGCTCCCCCACGTCATCCAGATCATTCGCCAGCACTTTCGGGAGCGTTACATTTTCAAGAGGGAACAGGTCAAAATATTTTTTCGGCACATACCACGGGAGATGAGGCCGGTAAATCCCGCAGGCAAGAAAAAAAGGTTTCGTGTGCTCTCTCTTCAGCTGGCTGACCACCCAGGCGACCGATGAATAGTCTCCGGTTTGTTCGTCCGGAATGTCGATAGGAGACCAGTCAAAGGACATGTACATATTGTGAAACACCGGCATGTTCACGGTCCCGCCCGGGTTGGGCAAGAAATAGTCGGGCATGTGCTTCTGTTTGGACGGAAAATAATCATCCCAGGACGGCGGATCGGGCATGTTGTTGTGAAAGATTTTTCCTGCGCCTGCCGACCAATAGCCGTTTTGGCTGAAATACTTGGGGAGGGTGACGGCATCAGG
Organism: uncultured Eubacteriales bacterium; assembly: GCA_964580235.1. Taxonomy (GTDB): domain Bacteria; phylum Acidobacteriota; class Aminicenantia; order Aminicenantales; family Aminicenantaceae. Next base: position 1,261 of record CAZOJY010000149.1, read on the forward strand.
TAAAACTTCCCTCCAAATCTGGTAGTTGGAATAAACTCCCGTTGTGTAGCAGTGCTGGCCTGTCAAAAGGGCCGTTCTCGAGGGATTGCAGGCCGCAGACGCGCAGTAGTTGTGTGTGAAATTAACCGATTGGCCGGCCAACCGCTTTAGATTCGGGGTGTGGGCCTGCGGATGCCCTCCCAACGGCTCGATCCAGTCATTCAGGTCGTCGACCGATACAAAAAGCACGTTCGGGCGGGCCTGTCCTGGTGCCAGACCCTTCTTTCCTGCCTTTCTGCCGCAGCCGGGAATAGCCAGACAGGCAGCACCCATCCCCACTGTTCTGATAAAATCTCTCCGATTCCAGATGTTCATTCTCTCACCTGTCTCCCCTTTTTATGCATCCAGCTCAGCCGAAAAGCAAATTATTATTTGCCATCAAAGCCGTGGGTTAGTGTATTCGGTTAAAATCTGTTTGAGTCTTCTGGCAACAGCCGGCACGTTCAGCCTTGTCTTTCCGAACAAAATATCGCGGGCGCTGAGATAGTCTCTGTTATAAAAATCGGCATTGGCGTCTTCATCGATCTGTATCGCCGAGCCCTCGATCGATACCCCGGCAAATAAGCCCCTGCTTTTGGAGTAGGAATAGATCTCGGCTTCCAGTTCGATATCCGTGCTCAGTTCTGCCCGGCGCCCCACCGGACCGGCGGCCACAGCAGCATCAGCTCCCAGAGTGATTTTTCCTTCGGTGATCGATTCTATGCTTTTTTGCCGCTTGAATACCAGAATGATGTCGGCCGACTGTACTCCGATCTGCCATCCAACGCTCCCTCCGGCGATCCGGATAAAACAGGGATTCCCCCATTGTCCCCTTTCATTGCGGACAAGGAGAACACCCCTGCCGAACCGGCCCCCGACAACCCAGGCTGCTTTGATCACCTTGGGAATAATCGCAATCCCGTAGGCCTTGCTTAACAGGGCTTCCGGGATTCCCTCTTCTGGGATCTCGATCATTTCTTTGATGATGTCAACCGCATCGTTCACCTTTTCAAGCCTGGCCGTTCTCAATCTTCTCCTGGACTGCCCTCCTTCCGCTGCCAGAGCTGCAGCCAGAATAAAAATCATAATAAACACAGCCGCTGGTCGTTTCTTTCGCATGATTGCGCCTTTCATATAAGATACGAATAACCCGCCAAAATAGTTTATCCAATCCCCCCTCCAAAAATCAATGACTTTGAATGATTCGGGCCGGCCGCCTTCTTTTTTTGGCGGAAATCTTTTACAATAAAAAAGAATCGTGTCCATCACATTCGGGATAAAAATATTTGTCCTGTTCATCCTTGTCTGCGCCGTCCTCTGCGTGACCTGCGGACCA
>CAZOJY010000149.1:2714-4401 GCA_964580235.1 uncultured Eubacteriales bacterium
TGCGGACCACCTGGGACGATGGCTCATCCACCATGCCGAATGGGAACACATTGGCATCGAAGACCTGTTCCCTGAGTCCCTGTCCATTCTAAAAAAACTTTTCCAGGCAAAATAATCGTATCCAGCACACTGAAGACAAAACTCTGCACTTCGGATATAATGGGTGTTCAGCCTTATGAACTTGAATAATAGGAGGGAATAACAATGAATATAAGCCTGAAAAGTCCTTCTTTTAAAGAAGGAGAAATGATTCCCCAACGTTTTACGTGTGACGGCGAAGACATTTCTCCTGAACTCATGTGGGAATCCATCCCCGAGGGGTACCAGACGCTGGCCATCGTCTGTGATGATCCCGACGCCCCGATGGGAACCTGGGTCCACTGGATTATCTACAATATTCCTCCGGGACTCACAGGCCTAAAAGAGGGGATTCCCCCCGACGAAAGCCTCCCCGATGGGACAAAGCAGGGAAAAAACAGCTGGCGCCGGATCGGTTATGGAGGCCCGTGCCCTCCAGGAGGAACGCACCGGTATTTTTTCAAGATTTATTCGTTGGATACAAGACTTGACCTTGATCCGGGTGTATCAAAATCCCAGCTAATCAGAGCAATGGAAGGCCATACGTTGGCTCAAGGACAGTTGATGGGACGCTACCATCGATGAGGAAAAAAACCGTGGGAAATCCAGCTTCAACAATAAAAAATTTAACAACAGAGATCCTGATAATAGGGGGCGGACCGGCCGGTTTAACAGCTGGCCTGTATGCCGCACGGGCAGGCCGGAAAACCCTGGTTTTGGAAGGACGAGCCTCCTCCCGCTTATCTATCGGATACAATCTGGAAAACTATCCTGGATTTATTTCCATCGACAGCCAGGAGCTACTAAAAAAAATGAGGAACCACGCCGAGTATTTCGGAGCACAAATTATGACAGGGGATGCTATCAATTTCAGCCTGTCCACAGACCCGAAATATGTGGCAACTAAGGATGCCTATATTCAGGCAAGGGCGGTTATCATCGCCACAGGTCGCGGCCTTTCCAAAGCCAGGATGATCCCGGGCGAGGAGAAATTTTTAGGATTGGGCGTGAGTTACTGCGCCACCTGCGATGGCCCTCTGTTCCGTGGTCAGCCCGTCGTGGCTTTGGGCAACTCGGATGAGGCCGCAGAAGAAATTCTGGCTCTTAAAGATATGAACTGCGACGTACGCTGGATTCCCGGAGATGAGGACATTAAAGTGTCGGGAAATCTTTTAGCAGAAATGAGTGCAAAAAGAATTCCCATCCTCGAAAAAACCAAAATCAAGGCAATCGAAGGGGACAGCAGGGTGAACAAAATTGTCATCGAGAAAGAAAATAAACAGGAAGAACTGGAGGTTCCAGCCATTTTTATCCTTAGAGAAATCCCGACCACATCTCTATTTGCTAAAGCAGGGGTAGAGTTAGACCACAGGCAGTGCATCAAAGTGAACCGGCAGCAGAAAACGAATCTGAATGGTGTGTTTGCGGCCGGAGATGCGACCTGCGGGGGCCTTCAGACAGCCTCAGCCGTAGGTGAAGGGTGCGTGGCCGCCATCCAGGCCATCGGCCATGTTCGAAAGCAGAGATGAGCACAATTTATGCCAGGTTCCAATTTTTCCAAGAGAATAAGATAATATCAAAATTTCGTGCTGGCGTAAATTTTTTTTAA
>CAZOJY010000149.1:4501-7199 GCA_964580235.1 uncultured Eubacteriales bacterium
GACGATTTCTCCTCACTACATTTTTGGCGTGGCTATTTTTTCTGATGCTTGACTTTCTGGCTCATGCCATCCTCCTTAAATCCATATGGACAAGAAACCTGGTTGCTCTTAAAACCCAAGAGGAGCTTTTTCGTACGATTCCTTTCGGATGCCTGAGCTTTTTGATCCTCACGGTTCTAACCGGTTGGCTCTATGCAAACATGTTCAAAACGGATGGTAATGTGAAAAATTGTCTTCCAAAATGGAACCGTCCCCTTTTTATCCTTTTTTAGAGGTTTGAAATGAAAAAAAGAAAAGGGATCAAAAAAGGCATAAATATCGGGCTAATCGGTATTCTCCTTCTTGCCGGAATCTTCTGCCGCAGGAAAAATGCGGCACCAGAGGCGGTTTGGCACCCCGTGGAAGGGAAGATCATGACGCAGTGGGCCAGGGATGTCGCACCGGCCGCAGCTCATCCTGAATATCCCCGACCTCAGATGAAGCGGAAGGACTGGAAAAGCCTGAACGGAATGTGGGAGTATGCAATTCAGCCTGAAAGAGAAAAAGCTCCGGAGCATTATGACGGATACATTCTTGTGCCGTTTCCTGTGGAATCCTCGCTATCGGGAGTAAAAAGGCCCGTGGGAAAAGACAACCGCCTGTGGTACCGCCGCACATTCATGGTTCCGAAAGAGTGGAGAAAAAAACGAATCCTCCTTAACTTCGAGGCGGTGGACTGGGAAACAACCGTTTGGATCAACGGCCGTCAGATTGGCAGACACCGGGGAGGTTATGATCCCTTTGCCTTTGACATCACTGACGCCCTAAAAAAAAGAGGGAAACAAGCAGTTGTTCTCTCTGTCTGGGACCCGATCGATAAAGGCACGCAGCCGCACGGCAAACAGGTGAGAAATCCTCACGGAATCTGGTACACATCGGTCACCGGAATTTGGCGGACGGTTTGGATGGAGCCGGTCGAACAGAACCACATCGAATCCCTGAGAATTATCCCGGATATCGACACGGGCCAAGTCCATGTGATCGCTTACTGCGCAAACAAAGCTCTGGGATACCAAGTCGAGTTGGAAGTGAATGAAAAAGAGGGAGACAAAAAATCTGCATCTGGGGGAGTGGGACAAAAAATCTCACTGGTCTTGAAAGATCCGGAACTGTGGTCCCCGGATTCCCCTTACCTTTATGACCTGAAAGTCATTTTGAAAGACAGCCGGGACAGAGAAATCGACCACTTCACAAGTTATTTTGGGATGCGAAAAATCTCTGTGGAAGAAGACGAAGCCGGAATCAAACGGATTTTCCTGAACAATCGGCCTCTACTCATGATCGGCCCCCTGGATCAGGGCTGGTGGCCGGATGGACTGTATGCTGCCCCCACGGATGAAGCACTGCGGTATGACCTGGAAGTGATCAAAAAACTAGGGATGAATATGCTGCGCAAACATGTTAAAGTCGAACCTCAGCGATTCTACTCCTGGTGTGATAGGCTCGGCGTGCTTGTCTGGCAGGATATGCCCAGCGGGGATGCCCACGTCGGAAGGGAAGGGAAGGACATCGAGCGTTCGCCCGAATCCGCAGGGCAATTCGAGGCCGAACTCACCCGGATGATCGACACGTTGTTCAACCATCCGAGCATTGTGATGTGGGTGCCCTTCAACGAGGGGTGGGGTCAGTACGATACGGAAAGGATCGTGGATCGGATCAAACAGCTCGATCCCACGCGGCTGGTCAACAACGCCAGCGGCTGGGCAGATCGCGGTGTTGGGGATGTCCATGATATCCACTCTTACCCTGGACCCGAGGCCCCGAAAAATGAACTCATGCGGGCTGCCGTGCTGGGAGAATTTGGAGGCCTGGGATTGCCGATAAAGGAGCACACATGGAAAGATGAGAACAATTGGGGCTACCGCAGCTTCCAAAGCACAGAAGAACTGACCAATGCCTACCTTGAGATAATCGAAAAGTTAAAGGTCCTGGTCGATAGAGGATTGTCGGCCGCCGTATACACGCAAACTTCCGATGTGGAAAACGAGGTGAACGGGCTGATGACGTATGACCGATCCATCATTAAAATGGATCTTGAAAAGACCGCAAAAGCAAACAAGGAGCTGTACCAAAAATAATCCGATCCACTCGAGAAAACGGGTTCGATACCCAGGCATACAAACCTGTGATCTTAAACTTCTTTTGAATAAACACGTAGTACAAACTAGTCTGGATTATTCAAGAGTCGAGGTTGGTGCGGAAAAATACGGGATATCCTTTATCTCCAAAGGCAAGGAGGCCTTAGAGGGTAAAGATCATTATGTCATCGAGCAAACTTATCCCGATGGTTTTAAAGCCATCTTTTATGTGGACTGCAAAACCTATTTTATCACAAAATCCAAGGGGAAGATCAGTTCAGAAATGGGTGAAATGGAATTTGAACAAATTCCCACGGATTATAAAAAAGTCCACGGCATTGTGATGGCTCACACTATCACAACCTGTACACAGCGTGAACGCAAAATTAATTCACTTGACACTTTATTTTCTGATTGTATTCTTTTCGATTGCGCAGCATCGGTTTTAAGCTTCGGCAATGGTATTTTAACATAAATCTTAACGACGTTGTCATGAATAACAACCTCTTGAACTATCGTGCCGACGAGTTTCTGCTTTTGGAAAAATGACATCCTGTCGATGTTTTTTGTAACCGTTGATG
>CAZOJY010000150.1:0-7144 GCA_964580235.1 uncultured Eubacteriales bacterium
TTGGGGAAAATTGAGAGGGATTTGCCGCAAGCAAAAAAACGAATCTCCTATAAATTTCTAAAATTGAAGGAGGGATGAAGGAATACCAGTTTGATTGGACCGATCCCGTATCCTTAACGGAAAGTGTGGCCGCTTCAGCCCAGGAATTGGCCAAACAAAAGGGATTCGATTTTAAGACAGAGATTCAAAAACCTCTCCCTAAAGCTTGCTTGGATAGTGAAGCCATCTCCAGGGCTCTCTTTAACCTGTTGGATAATGCATTCAAATACTCTGAGACATCCAAAGATGTTGTATTTAAGGTCAGTTCGGATTCGCAACAGATTTCTTGGGAAATACAGGATTATGGGATTGGCATCCCTGAGGAAGAAAAAAAGCGCATATTTGAAAAGTTCTATAGATATCCACATAAAAATGATAATGATGTTAAAGGAAGCGGAATTGGACTCACAATCGTTAAACACATTGTTGAAACTCACAAGGGTCAAATCAAAATAGACAGCCAACCCGGAAAAGGAACCCTTTTCACTTTAAGTATTCCAACCGGGACAAACACAGACCAATAGAGGTAAAATATATAGATGACAAAAGTTCTGATTGTTGAAGATGATGAGGCCATCCTCGAGGGACTGAAGGACGACCTTGAATTCGAAGGTTTTTCGGTTGCCTATGCCCGTGAAGGTTTGGATGGACTGGAGAAAGCGCTTACCGGGCGATTTAATCTTATAATCCTCGACATACTTCTGCCGAAAATCAATGGTTTTGAAATCTGCAAAAGGCTGCGTGAGTCCGCTGTCAACACACCCATCCTTATGCTCACCGCGGCCAAAACTAAAGAGATGGACAAGGTCAGAGGGCTCGAATTGGGAGCAGATGATTATGTCACAAAACCATTCGGTGCTAATGAACTTATGGCCAGGGTCAAAGCGATATTAAGGCGCACAGAAGAAAAAAAGAGTGAAGAAAGTTCATTCGCATTCAGCGATGTGGTGGTAGATTTTAAAAATCTTGAAGTCATAAAAGCAGGAAAAAAAATTCACTTTACACTCATGGAATTTAATATTCTCTCTCACCTCATCCGTCACAGAGATGAGGTGGTCCCGCGCGACGATCTCCTTGATGCTGTTTGGGGTGACGCTATCGTATCCCCCCGCTCTATCGAACCTCACATTGTTGTTTTAAGGAAAAAACTTGAAAAAAAACCGGCAAAACCTCAGCACATCCAAACGGTCCGGGGTGTTGGTTACAGATTCAGGAAATAAACATCGATCCTTATGCGAGCAGTCTGATAATTACTGCTGTTTAGGTTCTCTTTTAAGATCAAGCTGAGCTCTAAGATTTGCAGCTGCAGTTTTTACATGCTTTTTCAGGCTGTTCCACTCTATTTCATAGGGAGACTCGACTTGAGAGGCCAGTTTTTGAAGTGTTCCTCCAGGAAGTGAAGTTTTGCCTAACTTAAAGAAAGATTCCATGCCGAGGGAAGGAGATGGCACTCTGGAAGGCTGGAAAACAAGGAAAACCACAAGAAGAACAACAGCCAATGAGAATGAGACAGCCGGTATCAGTTTGCGTGTCTGCGGTCGAGCGAGTTTATTTTGCTCAATATATTCGACCGGCGGCACTTTCATTTTTTCCTGAAGGGAAGCAGGAGTTTCTTTCGTTATAGTTTGGGCCTCATCAGCGGCTCGTTTTTCTAAAGTTTGGGAGAGATGGATGAAATCTCTGCATTCGGCGCATCGATTAATGTGGGGACGAAGAAATCCTGGAATGGCCTTGTGCGAATCGGCCGCACCTGATATTAACCATTTAGAAAGTGAACAGATCATCCTCTATTCTCCCTGTAAAGCATATTTAGCCCTTCCGGATTGGGCTGGATAAGATTTCGCCTGAACTCGGGGTCTTCCTGGAACTGTTTTCCAAGATTAAGGCGGGCCCTGTGAAGCAGGATGCGGGCTGCGGTATGAGATTTTTTCATAATACCTGCGATTTCTTTTAAAGACAGTTCTTCAACATAGCGCAGCCAGAGGTTTTCGTACTGATTGTCTTTGAGTTTCCGGGCTAATTTCCACATATTCTGATTCTGTGTTTCCTGGATCAGTGTATCTGCAGGATCTGTATCATAATTCGTTTGAACCATTACTCCTTGGAAAGTTTTGCTTTTCTTGGATCGGTAGTGGCTGATGGCTTGTCTGTTGACTGCCGTATAAATCCAGGTCGAGAATTTCCATTGGGGATCATATCGAAAAATGTTTTTATAAAGCTTATAGAATGTTTCTTGGATAATATCTTCGACATCTGAAACATTCGAAATTTTAGGGCGAAGGAAGTGATATAACTTGGAGCTGTATCGAGTGATAAGCTCCTCGAAGCAGCGGCGAGAGCCGGCCTGGGCTTCCAGAGCCAGCTCTTCGTCTGTGGTCAGCTTCGTCTTCGCTGTATCTTTCATTCGCGATATGTCAAACACCCGCTCGGATTATTTTGTTCCCATTATGATGGTGAGAAGCTCTTTAACTGTGCCCTGTGATTCCAGCATTACAGACTTGTCTTTTGCAGAAACCTTTAGTGATTTGACAATTTCCCAATCGGGGTCGATTTTGTCATCCATTGAAAGAAATGCCTTCAAACCTGTAACCATGCTCTCCAAATTGGTTGCAGTTTCAGGGGAATCCGTTTGAAGTGATACCTGCACTCTCACTGTGCTGTTCTTCTCTTCAACCGAGAAAACTGCAGACTCTGTTTTCTTGAGGATGAGAGCTCCAAAATCGTCGTCATCTTCATTGAGCATTTCTGAAATGTTTTCAGCGATGGCGACGAGTAAAGTGTCTGGGGAAAGAGCTTGGAGCTGTTTTTGCAGAGAAGTGCCGGAAAAATTTTTTTCCTTTCCCGAATATGTATCGAGTACTTTTTCGAGTCCCAAGCGATTCTCTGAAAAAACTAAGAGGTCTTCACCAACAAAAACGGCATGTTCGTTTTCGTCCCAATTGTAGATGAGGAAATCACCATGATTAAATTCTTTTGGAGTTTCCTCTTCTTTTAGCAGGGCAAGCAGGTGGGATTTATCCAAACTGCCGGATATAGCCACGACAGGTTCGCTGTTCTTTTGGTTTATGCCAATCACTGTTATGGCAGAAATATCAGTGAAAAAATCGATTCCGATCATCTTTTCCATTCCCATGATTTCCTTTCCGAAATCATGTCCGGAATTTTCTTCCAAGATTTGTTTTAAATCTGATTGAGCGATTTTTTGGACATCGATGTGAATAAACCATTTGGCCTCTGCTGGGATAAGTTTTGATTGGAGTAATTCACCCGAGATTCCGGGTGAAACAAGGAGGACCAACATTAATGTAAGGATAATGAGTGATGTTTTTTTCATATTAAGCCTCCATAGTGAAAAGATTGTAATTTAAACGTTGAATCAATCGTTCACTATCTAATACGCAGGCAGGGGTGAAATGTTTCATGACAACCTTGAAGAAAATAGTTTCACATAAATATATTCTAAACAAATCTCCCGTTTACTATTCGTAGTGGAGGGACTCAACAGGATTTGTCAATGCGGCCTTGATAGACTGGTAGCTGACAGTTATAAATGCTATGACTAGGGCAAGAACTGCTGAACTTAAAAAGGTCCAGATTCCGATATTTGTGCGATAGGAAAAACTCTGCAGCCACTTGTTCATAATGAGATAAGCAGCAGGCCATGCGATGAGATTGGATATCAAAACAAGTTTTGTAAACTCCTTCGAAAACAGCGAGACGACATTGGGAACAGATGCACCTAAAATTTTTCTGATGCCTATCTCCTTTGTCCTCTGTTCTGCCGTGAATGAAGCCATTCCAAACAAACCAAGGCAGGCGATAAACATTCCGAGCACAGTGAAATATTTAAAAACCAAACCCATACTTGCTTCCGCTTTGTAGAGATTATCGAGTCTTTCATCCAGAAACGAATATTCAAACGGAAAATTAGGAACTAATTTTTTCCAGGTGTCTTCAATAAAACCAATCGTACCAGAAATATTTTCCGTGTTGATTCTAATACATGCATACGAGATATTATCAGGATTCATGAGGAGAATTAAGGGTTCGATTTCTGTGTGGAGAGATTTGTAATGAAAATTTTTAACGATCCCGATTATCTGGCCTTCTGACAGAGATCGAAATCGTTTTCCAATAGGGGATTCTATGCCCATAGCTTTTATGGCAGCTTCATTGAGGACAACATTCGAAACATCGGCGGGGAACTCCTTGGAAAAAAATCTTCCCGCAACCATTTCTATCCTAAACGTATCTAAATAATCAAAATCTACAGCGCTGATCTGCATCTGGATTTTGGTTTCAGGATCCTTCCCGTCCCATTCTGCTCCTGAAGTCCCACTCCCGATAAAAGTGGGAAGACTGGAAGTCATTGTGGTGCTTACTATCCCGGGATTTTGTTGGAGCTCGCTTTTTATTGTTTTGTAACTTTCGGCTTCAATCCCTCTCAAAGGAAGGATGACAATTTGCTCTTTGTCATAACCTAAATCTATTCCTCTAATATGAGAGAGCTGCTTGATGATGACTAAGGTTCCGATAATTAAAATGATCGTAAGAGAAAATTGTGTGGTTACGAGTATTTTCCTGAACAGAGATCCTTTGGCCCCTGATATAAAAGTTCCTTTGAGGACTTTGATCGGATGAAAGGCTGAGAGAAAAAGAGCCGGATAACTCCCGGAGAGCAATCCTGTGAAGACGGCAATGGCCAAAAGACCCATTAAAAGATTTGTGTTTTCTATAAGATTAAAGGACAGTTTTTTTCCGGAGAGATCATTAAAGGCAGGCAGCAGAAGTAATACAAGAATATAAGCCAGTATGAGTGAAAAAAGAGAGGACAAAATGGATTCACTGTAGAACTGTTTAATGATGTCGGATTTTTTTGCACCGACAACCTTTCTCATGCCGATTTCTTTAGCCCGGATTCCAGACCTTGCTGTGGCCAAGTTCATAAAATTGATACAGGCGATGAGCAGAATAAAAAGAGAAGCGGCCGTAAAGATATACACATACATGATGTTGCCGCGTGTGCCGAAATCGAAGTTAAACTTTGAGTGAAGGTGGATTTGAGTCAGTGGTTGGAGGTAATACAAATTATGAGAAGGATCCTCTCTTTCGAGCAAAACTTTGAGTTTGCTGTTAACGGTTTCAATGGAACTTCCCTTTTGGAGCTGGACATAAGTGTAATAAGACACATCTCCCCAATTGTTCATATCCCTGCCGGTAGCACTGAATAATTCAAACGAACGGACATAGTTAAATTGCAAGTGTGAATTGGACGGGACATTTTGAATAACTCCGGTCACCGTATAGTCTGTGCTGTTATTTAAAGAGATTATTTTCCCAATGGGATTTTCACTGCCAAAATATTTCACAGCCAGATTTTCTGTGATTACAAGAGAGCGAAGTTCTTGAAAGGCTGTGTCCTTGTTGCCTTGGACAAAGGGAAAATCAAACATATCAAAAAAGGAGGGATCGGCGAGTAAACCCTTGTCCTCATAAAATGTTTTGTCCTGGTAGGTAAAAAGCATGCGGCCTTGGGGAGTCAATCTTATGGCATTGATGACTTCGGGGATTTCTTCTTTCATTTTTGCCGCTAAAATCGGAGGAGATACCGCTTCATGTGTGGTTGCTGCCCCTTGTGGATCAAGCAGAATCCGGCTAATCTCTTTTGCGTTATCATGAAATCTGTCAAAGCTCAGCTCGTCCTGTACCCATAAAAGCATGAGGACAGTGCATGTGATACCGATCGCCAAACCCACAATATTAATGAAGGAATAGCTTTTATGCTTTCTAAAAGTTCTTAAGGCTGTTTTTACGTAATTTCTGAACATAATAAGACTCCAGGTGATCGTATTTTTTAAAAAAGAAGGGATTGATATGAGGACCTGTTTCCAATACCAGAAGTCAGCACGGGAAGGTGAAAATTCGGCAACTCTTTTACTGTACTCTTCTTGGAAATCTCCGAGCAGAGAGGACTCCTCAAACGTGCAGGCAAATTTATTGAGCATCCATTCTGCACATTTTGGGGGGAAACATCTTTGTCTTGTCATTGACTGTATTAATTTTCGAATGCAAATTTTGGAGCTTTTTCCCAAATTGATTTCTGGAGGGAATAGGCTGCTTGCAGGGCTTTTAGTCCACTGGCGGTAAGCTTGTAGTAAATCTTTCTTCTGCCACCGCGTTCATGAGAGGGATTACCAATATGCTTTTTTACAAGGTCCTTTTTAAAGAGCTGGTCAAGGTAACTGTAAAGTGTCCCGTAGGAAATTTCACGGTTAGTCATTTCAGAAATTTCCTCTTTAATCGTGACACCGTACGCGTCATCTCCCAATCTAAGGATGGCTAAGAGATGAATCGATTCATACAGGGTTAAATCTTTCATTTTTGACTCCTATGGTTATTTATACGGATAATCCGTATAAAAGGTTGCAAAAAATATTAAAGTTTTTTGTAAAACTTCTTGAACCTTGCGTAACGTTATGATGTAAACTGATTGAATACTTGATAATAGGAGAGATAATTCAAATGGAAAAATATTATACACCGGAACAGTTAGACAAACTCAAAGAGCGGAAAGAGATGTTTGGCGAAAAAGCCATCCACAATGCTGAGGCAGAATGGGTGGAGCTTTTTGAGAAATACAAAGCAGAGATGGAAAAAGGAACTGATCCTGCTGATGAATGTGTCCAAAAACTTGCGAAACGATCGCAGGAACTCATTGTTGCTTTTACAGGGGGAGATGCCGGCATCGAAAAATCTCTTGGCCGTATGTATCAGCAGGAAGAAGGTCCTCAAGTGATGGCCCAACATGGTGTTCAGCTCGATCAAATGCCTGCCTCAGCTGTGCGGCGGCGGGCACCATTGAGCACCGGACAGGCCGATCCGGACTCAGGCCTCTGTTGGGAAAGCGGCTGTGTCACGATGCCTGTGCGGCCGGGGTCGGAACGGGATCGAAGGGACTTTCACGATTGAGGAAATCTCATGACATTCATCGGAAATGTCTTGAGGATTGACAAGAGATCCTGTTCAAACTCGCTCTATGTCCAGCATCCGGTCTGTTTTTCCGTTACAAGCGGAAGCTCCTCAATTCGCTTTGTCTCTCTGCGGT
>CAZOJY010000151.1:0-7102 GCA_964580235.1 uncultured Eubacteriales bacterium
CACCACATAGTAATAGAGCGCGGTTTGCCACCGATCGGAGATATTGATCGCTACGCTGTAAAGGAATGAGCTGGTAAGGGTGTGCGTTCCGCCGCCGGCAGCCGCCGTAATGTCAACTACGGTCCCCGCCCGGGCATTCGCTGCACTTGTGGCAAGCTGGATGGTATCTTCGTCAACGCGGACAGCGTAATATTTTGTTGCGGTCAATCCGGCAGGAAGGGTGGCCGTGGTGGAAAGCGCTACCTCAGATACAGTATCGAGTCCATTCTCTGCGAGCTCCAGGCATATTCCCCGGCCGATGCCTCTCGCAGCTCCTGTCACCAAAGCAACTTTTGTCTCATTCACTTTTCCCTCTTCTATATCCATATCATTACCGTCTTGTCGAGCACGGCACCCGCATTTTATCAAAAAAAGAAAAATTTCTCATTTTAAAGTCTTTTTTTTCCGGTCGGCAGGTCGGTTTTGCCACTGTCAGGAAAATAATCTGCAATTCTGTTTGACACGCCAATAGAGTTATTAATAAAATTCAGAGTACATACTCAGATAATGTCTATCCAAGGAAGGCGTTATGAACAAACCAGCTAAATGTCAAAATTATTTTACATTTTTTATTTTTGCCTCTTTAATCTTTTTTTGCTTGATGAATCCTGGTCAAATAAACGCGGATCCCGAGCGGGCTTCGAACAAGGCTGTCGCCATTAAAATCCTCAAGATGTCGACCGCTCCTGAGATAGAGGGAGAACAGGCAGAAAAGGGCCAGATATTCTGCATCCTGGAAACAGAATGGGAAAACATCCATCCCAAACAAAAAGTGGAAAAAGATAAGCTTGAAGGGAAAACAGACAGAACCATGGGGGTTTCGACCTTTGCAGGAAAGAAAAAAAAGAAAAAAACAGAGTATGTCGAAGCTGACGTCGCTTACATGGTCGAAAAGCTTTTAAATCACGCTTATCTCGTAGCCGATGGATTAGCCTATTCGCTCCATGATATGACGGAAACCGTTCCTGAAGGTGTCGAGCTGAGAGAGCCTTTTATGATTGTCAAACAGGGAGAAAAACGCAAGGCTGTATTTGTATATTCAATTCCAGAGGGTGTAAATAACCTCGGCTTTCAATTTTTGGATTACGAATACGGCCACATCCTTCTTCCGGTCAAGGGCAATCTTAAAAAAGCCAAAGGAACCGGGAAAGCTCCAGGAAAAGTGATCGATCAAATACAATCCCCTCTGGTTGACATTGCCGTTCACTCCTATGATTTCCAAAACACATATATAGATGACGAGGCTCCCGAAGGATGGGAATACGCCCTTGTCCAGCTCAGCGGAAAAAGCCTTTCAGGCAGAGCTGTCAAAGATATTGTCCAGATCGAGCCGACCGAATACACCTGGGTCATCATCGAAGGAGGATATTTATATTATGCGGTTGGAGGTTCAGTCACTGAAGAAGGCATGATAAGATTTACTCCTGAAATCTTTCAGCACCAACATCTGGCCTTTCTCGTTCCAAAATTAGGGCAAATTCGCCAGCTGGGTATTCGCCTTAAAAATGATGTGTACCACCTTAACCTGAGTGATGTCAGGCTAAAAGGACCGCCCAAAGCCAAGGCCAAACACCGCGATGGCGATATCATGGAGGTAAACCTTTTCGGTGTTCACAGAGAAGATGGCAACATTATAGTGGATCTGGGCATACAACCGCTGGCCGAAAGCGGCATCGAAATCCAGAGAGATGCCCAATTCATGCTCGTCGTGAACGATGAAAAAATTTCCCTAGATGATTCACTAACAGATGAGCTTCCACATCGTCCCCCCACTCCATTCATTATTCCGCCTAAAACATTTGTGCGCTTTGAATTGGCCTATGAAACCGGCAGCTCCCCGACTTCTCTCTATTACAGGGGATATGAAAGTGAAGCGACTTTAGACTTTGCTGGCATTATAATTCCTGTGGAAGAGGAGAAATAATATGAAAAAAACCACAAAAATCTCTGCGGGATTTCTTGCTATCGGCTTTTTCATCTTGATAGTATTATTTGCTCATGAAACCCAAGATGAATACAACACAAGGAGTTCAAGCGGAGTCCTGCCGCCAACACCTAGGCACTCCAAACAGAATGGAATGATAGAAGAAAAATGGATGGAGACTTTTTTATTTGTCCGGGACCAAATTCGATTTGAACCCAAAACTCTCATCCTCAAATCTCCCCAAGATGTCCTGTGGAGCCGAAGAGGCAATGCCAAAGAACAAGCACTCCTCCTGGTCGAACTTCTTCGAGAAGATGGTGAAGAGGCCCGATACGCATTCGGAACCCTCGATGAGGAAGCTGCCCGATCACTGATCCAAAGCATGTTTCCTCAAACAAGAGACTTTTCCTACAATGATGATATTCCGCTCTCTTTTCCATCCCAAGACAGAAAACTTATAGAGGCAGTTAAAAAACATTGTTGGACACAGATTTACAAGAACGATCAATGGGTTGATCTTGATCCTTCTTTTCCCGAAGCAGAGGTGGGCCAATCTTATTCCTCTTTAGAAAATTCAGACGATGAAATGGATGAAGATTTTTTCCCAGAGATGTCCATTGGGTTGGAAATTGAAAAAGGAAGATTAAAAGGAGATCGAGTGATTGATCCAGAAGTAGAATCTGTCTTCGAGTGGGATGGGACTCTTCAAGAAGTCGCGAATCGGCCTCTAAATCTCAAAATACTGGCAAACATACAGGCAGTTGAAGAAGAAGGAGAAAATCCTATGGCTGGGATGCTGGGAGGATTAGGGGGCCAAAAATCAACTGATAAAAGTAAAAAATCAAAACAAAAAAACGTGGAATACATGGCAAGTCTTCATCTTGCAGATGATGAACTTGACTATGGAAGTTTTTCTCAGACTGTTACAGATGAAGAAGAGGAGGCGGCAGAAGAGATCACAAAAATCGCACTCCATTTTAAAATGGAAAATCGTGATGGAGAGCCAATGGAAGTGGAACGCATTCTGTTCGAAAAAGGCACAAAAGACCAGATGCCGTACTATTTTCAGAGACACTCGATTCTGATAACCGGTAGCGAAATCCCGGGAGAGGCTTGGGAAGGAGACTTGACCGAGTTCATGGATAACAAGGACCTTGATGGGTTGAAAAAAACTCTGAATGCGATCAGGGATCAATTAAAAGATAAAAAAGATCTGAAGACTCTTCTTGAAAAATCCTTTTCATTGGAAAATGAAGTGGGACCGGAAGCCGGTCACTTGATAAATATGATCTTTGCCTCAACATCCGATCAAATCAGCAATGATTTGGCGGACGGCCTTTCTATCTTCAGTTACTATAGCCTCCCTCGAATCATCATCAACAGCTTCGAAGGGACCGGGGAGGATCTGCACGTTTCCTTGGACCTGAGACAAGATAACAAAGCGGCCATCCCTTTCCCCGGACAAGCAGAACAAATGAGTGGGACTTTCCTGTATGGTCGTGGCGTGCTTGAGTCCATCCTCGAAGGAAAAGTAATCGAACTCTTAACGGGAAAAGAATCGCTGACCACAGCACGACTTATGCAAATAGCCGGCAATAAAGACATCCCTATTCGAATATTCTCTAGCCTTGAAAAAAAGGCCTTTGAATCTCTTCGCCTGCCTTACTCTGTGGCTCAAAAAGCAAGGAGTGTCATTGATTCAGGGAACATTTTGATCATTCCCGAACAAAGCATCAAATTTAATGGGAAGCAGAGATGGGGCTGGTGGAATCTCAATCCTGAGAAGGGCGAAATTATCGGTGTTTTAGGATCAGGTCTCCATCAGGCAGTTCTGGAAAGGACCATAATGGATACAACAGGTATGCTCCATGACGACATGGGACTTGTGATCGGAGCCATTGTGGGGTGTGTGGATACACACTGGGTGCTTTTCACTCTGATCCTGAAGTACGGAGAACTCAATAAAGCTGCTCTACAAGAAGCCAAAGACTACTTGAAAAAAATCGGGGGATATCTCTGCCCGGGATTCGAAAAAACAGTTGGCGTCGGGGTCGGCGTGTCAGTTGAATTGGAAGGCTGCTGGAAAAAAGAGATTGGATTAGGTTTCAGTGGAGGGTTAAAAATTGAACAAGGATGGTGTGCAAAATTCGCAAAGGGATTCCAATGCGCCTCAACCTCAATCCTGAACTTTTATCTCATGCATGCAGAATAGCCGATCAAAAGGGAGGACCATTCCGATGCTAAGATTGGAACATATTATATCGATCTGGACAAAATCGCTTTGTGTAATATTATGTCTAATGTTTCTGGTGACTGGTATTGTTTACCCCCAATCAGAATCAGAGCCGAACAACAGCCGCGAGGAAGCAAACGAGCTGCGCCTCGGGGAAAGTATCGAAGGTCTGTTTCAGAATACATACGATTCAGACTGGTTCAAGCTCGTTATCAGTGAATCCGGAAAAAACATCGTCCGGATCGACCTTTCCGGAGTGCCAGAAGTCGGAACTTATATCGAAGTTTATGATGAGAAAGGGGAATATTTGAAACGTGCCGATACGGGTTATGAAGGTGATCCAGAAGAGATGATCAATTTCGGTGTAACAGAAGGTGTCTATTATATACTCGCCTACGGGAGCGAAAAAAACGAAACGGATAAATACAAGCTCAGCACCAAGCTGATCGGCCCCTGGAAGGAAGGGCAGGAATTTGAACCGAACGACGACCGTGATCACGCAAACGAACTTCACCTTGGCGCAAGTATCGAAGGATTATTTCAGAACCCGAGCGACTATGACTGGTACAAGCTCGTCATCAGTGAATCCGGTAAGAATATCATTCGACTTGACCTAAGTGGAGTGCCAGGAGTCGAAACTTATTTTGAAATCTATGATGAAGATGGCAACCGTTTAAAAGCTGCGGATTCAGTATATGGGGGTGAACCGGAAGAAGTGGTCAATTTTGGGGTGACTGAAGGTGTCTATTATATCAATGTTGCCGGGACCGAAAAGAACGAAAAGGATAAATACAGGTTCAACACCAAGCTGATCGGCCCCAGGCAGGAAGGCCAGGAATTCGAGCCGAACGATGACCTCGAGAACGCAAACGAACTTAAATTTGAACAAGTGATTAAAGGGTACGCAAATCCTCACCAAGACATCGACTGGTTTACGATAACAGTGCCGGATCCAGGTCCAGCCATATGGGTAGTTGAGCTATCTGCTGTTCCTCAGGTGGATTTTCATATCGACTTGTTCGATGTCGATGGGAATCGACTGAAAAGGGCAAGTATAACGGAGGAAAATGATAATGAGATGCTTGTAAGAATGAAGGTTGTCCCTGGCAAGTACTACATCACCGTCAACAGCACAGGAGGCAACACGGATGTCCCATACACGCTGAAGTCGGCTGAATACGCCAAACCACCTGCAACACCCGAGGAAATAAACGAATCACTCACCAGGGCCTTGGATTACCTAGCCCAAGAGCAAACCAAAGAGGGATATTGGTCTGATAAATATGGGGGAAATCCCGGCATCGCAGGACTCGCCTTGATGGCATTTGTCGGCGCGGATTGTGTCTCGAAGGACTACACGAGCAACATCACAAAAACAATTGAATTGTTCAAACGCCAATATCACCCTTCTTCCGGTTATGAACCAGGATCTCAAGAGCACGCATTAAAGGGAGGACTGCTCAGCCGGGCCAATTCTGGGTATGATATGTATGAACAGGGTATCGCCACATTGGCTTTGATCGAAGCTATTGTTGAACTGGAAGACTCAAGCCTTGAGCCCATCATCGAAGATGCCACTCAACTGATCATTCGAGCACAAAATACAGAACATAAGCCAGAGATTCTTGGAGGCCCGGTTAAGGCTGACTCGCCCCATTACGGAGGCTGGCGCTACAGTCCTGACAGCACGGATAGCGACATTTCGATTACGGGATGGCAAATATTAGCACTCAAAGCAGGACTTATGGCAGGATTTTCTATACCTGAATGGTCATTACAAAAGGCAGCAGACTTCCTAAGAGCGTGCTATGATAAAGAGGAGCAGGCCTTTACATACACGGTAGGAAGCGGAGAAACAGGTGGCGTGCGAGCTGGAATCGGAGCGCTGGGATTGCAGCTATGCGGGCATGCCGATGATCCGTTGATCCCTCCAACTTTGCGGTACATGCAGGATAATCCACCCGTCTGGGAATATGAAGATCCTGGCGCAGGCTTTCCTTTTTACTACTGGTATTACGCCACCCGCGCCATGTTGAACGCTGGGGATGACGACTGGCGGATCTGGAAAAGATGGATGTGCCGACTCCTCGTGAATAATCAGAATGATAACGGGAGTTGGGAGGGTGCTCTGGAAGAAACAGGCATGACAATCTATACAACGGCCATCGGTGCGCTCATGCTGGAATTATGCTGCGGGCATCTACCGATCTACATGAGGGAGAGAGTCCCTAGGCCTGGCCAAGTGGAAGTCATGTTCGAACAAGGGGCAGAAAAACAAGCTGCGACTAACGTGGAGCTGATCCTGGATGCATCCAATTCCATGTGGGGACAGATACAGGGAGTGGCCAAGATCACAATAGCTAAAGATGTTTTGGAACAGATCATTAACGGACTGCCTGATGAAATGAACGTGGGATTGCGGCTGTATGGACATCGCTATGGGCTCAACGACCGACGTGCCTGTCAGGATACAGAGCTCAAAGTTCCCA
Source organism: uncultured Eubacteriales bacterium (assembly GCA_964580235.1). Taxonomy (GTDB): domain Bacteria; phylum Acidobacteriota; class Aminicenantia; order Aminicenantales; family Aminicenantaceae. The sequence continues at coordinate 6,686 of CAZOJY010000151.1, forward strand.
TAGCCTCGATCGACAAAGCAGTGCTGATCGATATCATAAAAAAACTTCAGCCAAAAGGGAAAACCCCATTGGTCTATTCTGTTTTGCAGGCCGGGGATGATTTCAAAGACATCCCGAACGGCAGCATTATCCTGATCACCGATGGGGTCGAAAGCTGTGACAGGGACATCAACTCGATAGCTCGCGCATTGAAGGAATCAGGAATCGAACTCAAACTTCACATCGTAGGGTTCGACATCAAAGAAGCCGAAGCCCGGGCTGAGCTGGAGGCCATCGCTAAATCCACAAAGGGAACCTACCTGGATGCTAAGGATTCGCAGGAACTGCTCTCTTCCCTTGAGCATACCCTGACGATCGAGTTTGAAATCCTGGATGATGGAGGGCAGGTGAAGGCAAGGGGGACGGTGGGAGGAGAGC
>CAZOJY010000152.1:0-6901 GCA_964580235.1 uncultured Eubacteriales bacterium
TACTCGACCATGTCGTTTTTGATCTTTTTGCCATGGAAATATATGTCGCCTGAAGTCGGCTCGAGAAGCCCGGTGAGTATCTTGATGGTTGTCGTTTTGCCAGCTCCGTTGGGGCCCAGGTAGCCCAGGATTTCCCCCGGCTCTATAGTGAAACTTACATTGTCCACAGCAGGAAACACATTGTACTTTTTTGTAATTCCCTTCAATTCAAGCATATTCCCCTCATTTTCCATATTTCAGACTCTTCCATACTATTTACAACCGCGATGGGATATTATTCCATCTGAGCAATGTTAGGCTAATTTTGTTATTCTTTTTGTTTAAGTCCAGCTTAGTATTTAAGCAGAGAAATTCGAAAGGTATTTTCTATGAAAATTGATCAAAGGCTCATAGTCTAAGTTATTGGCTTCTTGCAGCGCATGAATGTAGGTCTTCCTTTATTAAAGGGGTGGATGTATACAAATCTGTGATGGAGTCGAGCAGATATTTCAAGCTAAAAATACGAAATAATATTTCGTAAAAACTAGTTTTGCTCTTGTTATAGGCTAAGATGAAGGTTCGGCTCTCAGAGGACGAAATGGCCGGCCCCGCAGGCGGCTTTATTGCTATTTAGTCCTTTTCGATGATCCTGTACTGATAGTACTTCACACCCCGCATTTGATCCAGCAAAAAGAGGCTGTCATTTTGGATGGTTATTTTATCCACAAATTGGCTGAGGGGGATCTCCCCCAGCAGCACACCATCCCTATCGAATATTTCCAGAGCATACATGTCCGTTTCCTGGAGGTCGGTGTTGCCCTTGGTTTCGGTGGTCATTCCCGTTTGTGTTCCCCGAGTAATCGTATAGACCTGCTCTTCCTCTTTTATCTGCCTTTTATAAGTTACGACCCAAATCCGGCCCTTGCTGTCCACGGCCAATCCCTTTGAGACAGCGTTCATGCGCGGGGAGTAGAAGGACTTGCTGGTTTTGGTTCTTTCGATTTTTCCTTTATCCAGTGGCTTTGTCGAGTAGTTCAAGATTCTGTCTGCCTTCCACAATAGCTTGCCATCCGGTGAGTATTTTTCGATCCGGTTCTGATAGGAGAATGACAGATAGATGAAGTCATTATCATCCACGGCAAATCGAAAGAAGTTGCCCTTCTGGTTCAGCATCCGGCTTTTGTAATCGTACATCTCTCCGAATTCCTTATCGATATTGCCGTCTTGGTCGAGCAGGCGGATCAATTTGGGCAGCGGTCCCTTGTCTTTTGCCTCGACGTCATATCCCAGCGTGCCGTTTGTGGCCATAAGACCTGACTTCAAGGCACAAACTTTACTGAGGCGCTGTTTCGTCATCGTGATCGTTTTGAGAAGGCTACCCCCTTTGGAAAAAATCTGGATCTTCCGGCTTCTGCGGTCTGCAATGATCAGGTGTCCTCCGGCATCGATATCGAGCGATGTGGGGGACTGGAATTCTCCCGGTCCCTGGCCTTCCCTCCCGAAGCTGGCTAAAAATTTTCCTTCGGGATCGAACTTTTGGACCCGGTCGTTTCCCGCATCAAGAATGTACAGGTTGCCGGCGTCATCCAGGACGATATCGGAGGGGCTGTTAAATGCCAGATTTTCGTCCAGAGTGTCGATGTCTCCGATCGTCCGGATCAATTCGATCTTGATCGGAAGATTCTTTCCCCACTTTCCCCCTTTTTTGTTGTGAACGATCCGTACGCCATCTTTGATTTCTATTTTTTGTGCGTTGGAAAATTCGATAAGAGTCAATGATGCAAAAAATAACACAGCGCATAGTTTGATTCTTCTACGCATTATTTTATTTCTGGCCAAAATTTATCCGAACTTTTCTTTTGGCCGTAGCCGAACATGTCATCGAACCGGACCATTGTTCTATCGAACAGGCGGGTGCGGCGGATGATCCATCTGGCGGCATCATGCAGAATTCCAGGTTTTTTATTGAAGGGGCAGGTGCGGATGCAGTTGGAACAATCCGTTTTGTTTTTTACCCAGAAGGAAAGGCATTTTTTGGCATCGATGTGCCAGGTCAACACTCCTTCCCTGTTGGATATGTCGATCGGAGTTTCGGTGGGATCACCTAGCGAAAGGGCCTGGCTGGGGCAGTGCTCCGCACATTTTTTACAGGATTTGCAGAACTCCCAGGCACCGAATTCGATGGGTTTGTCAGGCGCAAGAGGCAGGTCTGTGAATACCTTGGCGATCCGCACACGGGGGCCGTATTCGGGGGTAATCAACACGCAGTTGCGCCCCAATTCGCCGAGACCTGCATCGATGGCCAGCGGCACGCTGCAGGCTGTATCGTTCCCGCAGGGAATGGCCTTGTAGCCGATGCCCCTTATGTATGTGGCAAGAAACCCGGCTGTCTGAGCCATTCGTGAGTAGCCGAATCCCGTGGCTGCAGATGCCGGTCCCTCTGGAGAACAAGCGATGGCATCATAATCCATTTCGAGGGCCATAACGATGGCGTATTTGAACTCTTCCGGTATTGTGATTTCGAAATCTTTTCCTCCCCCAGTTTTTGTATAGCCTTTCGAGTAAATCCATCGTCTATCCAGTTCGCAAATCCCTGCTTTTGCCGCGCCAAAAAAGGAAGCGACCTTTTTGAGTTTGGCCGCGGCATCATCTGGATTTTTCGGGTCCGCCTTAAGTCCTGGGGGCACGCTCGGATAAGAAAATTGGCCGCGCCAATCCCAACTGTAAAGATCTTCATTGCCGCCCGAGCAACCCCTGCCGAAGTTGTCTTCCAGGAGCCATGAGGCATTCACCATGGAAAAATCTTCCAATCGATACCCGGCAATATCGGTGGGTTTCACTGGGGCATGGTAAAACTTTTTCCCCAGTTCAAGAAATTTCGGGTCCCAGAGTACCCGTTTGAACATCTCGTTTTTTTGGTCGTACTGGGTCACATTCCCGACCACGTGCCGGTCGGCTCCCTTATCCACGATGCGGTAGTTCTTTTTCATGGCGCTTCTCCGCTGTCCATCTTATCAGAAACACATGAGGGGTTCCAACATCTGTCTTGGTTTTGACAGAGATGAATTTGGTGCTACTGCATGGTTGCGTAGAAAAGAGAATTGAAAAAGAGCTTAAACGTTCCGTGCGTTTGGGCCCGGTTTTGGACGGCAAAACCTAACAATATCACTCTCCCTTTTCCTAGAGGAACATCCACAGCCGCTGTTTTGTTTTGAAGGTATTTCTCTCCTAATAAATAGCCGCTCATAAGAAGATCTCTTTCTGAATATTTCGAAATTGCGGCAGCAGATTTTTTATCGAATGCAGGAAGAATGTCGAATGCCGTGCTGTGGTAAAACATGGCGGGGGCTTCTTCAGGCATTCCATAGGCGACCGGATGCTTGGTATTAAACTTCATCCTGAGTATAGATCCGGGACAGGCAAATTTTACAGGCTCACGCTGGGACCCTGCTGCTTGGGCGGCATAGCGGCGCCTGGAGCTCCGGAGGTTCTTCAAGGCGTCGTTTACAGGTAAGCCCAGCTTGTCCAAAGCAAAAAAACATCCCGAATTCAACGTGACAAGAGTCCCTCCCTCCTCCACAAACTTTTTTATGTTTCTAACACCTTCATCGGTTATCCCTCCCACATAACGGGGAGGCATGGTTCCCTTTTCATTCCCTTCGACGATGGCATTGGTCGACATCGAGGGCATAATGAGGACATCGAACCTGTTCCCCAAACTTCCTGCTCTTACCTCGGAGTCGTGGATGTTGACGAAGGGAAATTCGTACTTTTCAAGAAGGAATCGGGTCCATCCCTCATCGCTGCTGGCTGTCCAGGATTTGTACAAGGCCACCTTCGGAGCTTTCAGGGTATGAGTCTTTGTGTTTGGCCGCCTATCGATTCTCCTTATGGGCAGAAAAAGTTCCTCAGCCAGAGAATTCATGAAAGACTCGGAAACACTCTGGGATGGAACCACCAGAGTCCCGGGAGGATAGCTCTCCTCTCCGATATCGACCGGCTCTTGAGTCCGGAAAACTTGCCCTGCGTTTTTGAGTATCCGGTTGGCGGCAATAAAGCTGTTGTTGGCTCTAGAAGATATCAGATAAGCGTGACCTGCTCTTCCTTCCACTTTTCCTGCTGGATGTACCACCCTCTCGATAGGAAGCAGACTCGCTTTTAAAGGAGAATTGGCCGCCAGGACTTTCACTCCCATTTGATAGGGGAGAGTCCATCCGGTCATATCATAAGGGGGAAGAAAAACATCGGCAAAGTTCTGGGGGCGGACGATTCCCTGCCACAGGTTGGGATATTTCATCAAATCAGGATAGGTCTGTTCATCGAAAACAGCCTTGACGAATCGGGCAAAAGGCTGGTTCATAGGGATGACCCAGGTCCCTTCTTTGTAAGAAATGCCATCGCAGACAAAGGGCTTCCCGGCTTTATAGGCATCGATACCCGCAAATATCATGTCGTTGACCAAACGGCACGCAGCGGACAGGTCCCACTGGTCCTTCGGTATGATCCAAGCATAGGGTGGCTCCTTCTCAAATTTGGCAATCGTATCCCTCCCCATCTGGTATTTGCCGTATAAAAACGTTTCACGGTAGAGAGAAGCGGTATGCAGCACCGATTTGGAAGCTGTGAGAGCATAATCGATGCCATCCTTCAACCGCCACCAGCCTCCCTCCCAGGGACTGGGATAGAATGCGCCTATGGTGAAATCTTTATATTCCTCAGGGAAATCATCGATCGTGTAGAAGTGGGGTGTGGCATAGCGATAGTGAGCGATTTCGGTCATGATGGAAATCACGTTGAAAAAGTCGCAGAACGAGTCCTCATATCCCGGATAGATAAAGTCAAACGCTATTCGCGAGATGGCTCCTTCCTGCCCCTTCCGGTCAAAATCATAGGCCATTGCCGAGCCAACCAGGTTCTTTCCGCGGATAAACAATGGGTGGAGATTGGGATTTGTGGGTTCTGCGGCCGGGGGGATCCAGATTCTTGCCGGGAAGGGAGCGGTCTGGTGATGGTCGTAGAGAATCACCGGATACCACTCTCGATTGACAACGCGGGTGATATTCCGGGTTTCCGCCAGATTATTCATGTAAGAATCACGGTTGTCATCATGGCCTGCATACAGATTGTACAGCCAGGGCATGGAACTCACTTCATAGGGTGTGCCCACATTGGGAAGGTACCATTCCGCCAGCAGTTGCATCCCATCGGGATTGGCAAAAACAAGGAGAAGGATGGTATTTTTCCGGATGAGGCGTGTTTCGGAATCTTCAGATGTCGCAAGGTCATAGGCAAGCTGGATAGCACTCTGGGCAGGGGCGCATTCGCTGGCATGAATGCCCACATCGATCCAGACGACGGCTTTTCCCTCTGCTGCCAAGCGGTGCGCATCCTTATCCGTCAGGCCTCTCGCCAGAGCAAGCTTTTGTGATATCTCCTTATACCTGTCAAGATTTGCCATGTTCTCCTCTGAGGATATGACGGCATAAATCATCGCTTTTCCCATCGAAGTCTTTCCCATCTCAAAAACCTTCACTCTGGAGGAAGCCGCCTCCAGCGCTCGGAAGTATTCGAGAGCTTGCTCATAGGTTGCGAGATGGTAATCCGTCCCGACTTTGAATCCAAGAATTTCCTCAGGGGGAGGAACTTTCTGGGCAAAGACGATTCCTCCTCCCATAAGGAAAAGAAAAAAAGATCCCATGATCGGCTTTAGCAAATATTGTTTGACTTTGTGCATGAAATTCCTTCCTCTCTAAAAAGGCCTTTCCTTTTTTTCAAGTATCTTATCATACATCCGGTCTACCTCCCAGATATTGTTGGACTTGGCAGGACCTGCACCTGTGAGTCGGTATCCGATTCGTTGTTTTCTGCATGCCTTCCGATGTGCTATAGTGTATATGACCATTTCCTGAAAGATTGGCCATGAAACTGCGTCTGCTCACGACAATCCTTTTAATAACGGCATGGATTTACCTTCCTGCATTCTCCCGGCCCGGAGATCCGGGCAGTTCCCGGGCCCTGACTTTCTATTTTGAAAATGACGTGTTCTCAGGTACGGACCGCTGCTATACAGGAGGATTTCAATTGGCCTGGATCTCCAAGTCGCTGGCTGACACCCGGAAAAGTCCCTGGATAAAATGGCTGCCTTTTACACGCGGCCCAGACTTTCAAAACGCCTTGTCCTTTTCTTTCGGCCAGAATATATACACTCCCGATGACATCACCCTGCCTGAGGTCATCCCGGATGACCGCCCTTATGCGGGACACCTCTATCTGTCCATCGGTCTCCACAGCCGCAGCCGGAATCGTAAGGACTTGTGGGAATTGAGCGCCGGCATGGTTGGGCCGGCAGCATTGGGTCATGAAGCTCAGAAGCTCATCCATAAGCTCATCAATGGCACAGAACCCCTGGGCTGGCATAACCAATTGCACAACGAATTCGTGGTCGGCCTTGTGTTTGAACGCAAATGGAAGGTCCTGCGGTGGGGGGAGGCCAGGGGCCTCGGCTTGGAACTCATCCCTCACATCGGGGCTGGAGCTGGCAATCTCTATCTCTATGCGGCTGCCGGTGCCCAGGTGAAATTTGGGTGGAGCCTGCCTGATGACTTCGGCACAAAGCTCATCCGTCCCGGCGGAAGCAGGAGCACGGGTTTCAGGGAAAAAGGTCCGTTTGGAATTTATGCCTATGCTATGATTGACGGCAAGGGTGTTGCCCGCAATATTTTTCTTGACGGCAACACGTTTGGGCACAGTCACAAAGTCCACAAAAATCCATGGTCGGTCGACTTGATCTTGGGTCTGAGCATGCGCCTCGGTCGATTCAACTTCGGGTATGAGGAGGTCTTCTGGTCCAGGAAGTTTAAGACGGAATCCAGAAATCAGGCTTTCGGAGCCCTCAATCTTACGTATTCATTTTAGCTATTCA
>CAZOJY010000153.1:0-6691 GCA_964580235.1 uncultured Eubacteriales bacterium
CAAGAAAAAAAGAAAAATAACCGCAGAAAGAACAACGGGAAAAGCGAGATAAAAATAATTTTTTATTTTCTGCTTTTGCTTGAGAAAATAATAAATAAATAAAAGGCCACATCCGGCTGAAATGACCAAATATTTCAGCCCCAGCCAGGGTAAAATCCCAAGTCCTACCCCTGCCGACGCCAAACGAAACGCGCTCTCATTCTTGTGGGTCATAAGAATATAAACAATAGATATCGCAATGAGCGCGGCGGCTACTTCGGGATAAATCTGGTAGGAATAGAACAGGAGAGGCGTCGAAAAGCTAAAAAGTCCCCATACGATAAGAGATATTCTGCGGTTTTTTAACAAAGTATCAACAACGAGATAGAACATTCCACTCAAGGCGGCTGCAAAAAGACACAAAAAAAGCCTGATAGTCAGTATCAGAATGACTGTTTCAGACATTGGGTTACTTAAAACGGATGCCGATATTCTGGCAATTCTTGTTCCTACCACGTAAGCAGGCAAAAGCAGAGCAGAAAATCCAGGCATGTGTCTTGAGTATTGGAACCGGGAACCTTTTTTGCCAGTCTTTGTATGAGAATCCAGGCGCCCCGGATAAAATTTCAGATAATCCTTATTCTGGTAGTTGTTCCAAAGATTGACATCCCCATCGGATACTAGGCTTTTTGTGATCAGCAGATAATGGGGTTCATCTCCTGTGATCGGATAAGGAGCAAACAAGACTCCAGAAGCTGCCAGGATATAAACGATCCCTGCAAATGTAAAACAGAGAAGGGCAATTTTCGAACGGCTTAGCTTCGGCAAGATCTCGATTTTCCGGCGATTTGAGCGGGTGAGAAAATACAGATGGAGATAAACGAAACCAAAAATCGAGACGATCCATACAGTAGGGCTGATATCTTTAAGATAGACAAATTCCTGGACGAATACCAAAACAAGAGAAAAAAAGGGAGCAAAAGAAAGAATGGTAAAACGCTTAACTTCCTGAGCGTCCACATCCAACCAAGAGGCTATTTTGTAAGAATAAAACTTCAAAAGAGAACCGAAGATTCCCCCTAATCCTGCCGTTAAAAGCAGAAAAAACAGAAAAAAAGTAACGGTTGGAGAGAGTCTTGAATTCAGTGGACTGTGAGCGATTCTATACGCAATAAATGAAGAGACAGCCATGATTTCGAGAATAAAAAGAAGAGCCTCTCTTCTGATTCTGAGCATTATTATGGAGCCATTATACCTGAACTATTCATAAAAAACGTCCCTGCATTTTATTATTCCAGCAATATCCGGATATTATCCTGATATTGTGAAAAATTACAGGGGCGGGCTGGCTCGTGAATAATCCAGGTATTGTAAACCCGGGAAAAAGGTCCCTGCTCTATATCTTGGAAAATTGGTTGTTCTGTTACTTAGAATTGAATATAATGGAAAATCTTTTCCCATACGGACAGAGATAGAATGACATTTTCAGAAGGATTTTCTGAAACAAGCTTGACCAGGAGTTGGGACCAAGCCGCACAAAAAATCAAATCCTATCATAAGGCGCATTCGACACGCATCTACTTTAATCAAGAAAAAAAAATAATAGAGACTTATTTTTCTCCGCTCGGAGGTAAAAAGTTTTTTAAAACAGACCTCTGGAATGAGGCAAAAAATACACAAATTCTTAAACACATCGTCGATGAAGGAGCCGAAGTTTTTGGAGTTGATATTTCTCCCCTTATCACCCGGCAAGCCCTTCAGTCTTTTAATCATAGCAAAAATCGCCCCAGTGTGATGACAGCAGACCTCCGCAACCTGCCTTATCGAGATAACACTTTCGACTGCATTTACTCAATGGGTACTGTCGAACATTTCCCTGACACCGAAAAGGCCATCCAGGAACTTTATCGCGTTCTCAAACAAGGAGGAAAAGCCATCATCGGCGTTCCCAACAAGCATGACCTTTTTCTGAGACCTCTTATGGTCCTTATCATGCAAAAAATAGGTCTTTATTCTTTTGGATACGAAAAATCGTATTCTAAAAAAGAACTTCGAGGCATGCTCGAAAGAGCGAATTTTGATGTCGACTGTTATGCATCTCTCCTTTTTATGCCGGGAATCCTTAGAATTTTGGATATCTTTTTATTCCTGCATATGAGACCTTTGACAAAACTCAGCAAGATTTTACTGGCTCCGTTTGTTTTCCTGTATGATCGGTCCCGCTTTTTCAGACAAAAAGGCTATCTGATTGCTTGTGTAGCCAGGAAATAAAAAAGATGAGCAAGTTTTTCTCGTCCCTGTTGGCTCGATATCCCAATCGAAATATTTTGCTAAGCGAAGGATTAAACCAATTGTTTAGAATTTTGCATAACCCCAGAGTTTTCAAGTTGACCACGGCCGGCATCGAAACCAACAACACCTGTAATCTCCATTGTTCACACTGTCCGACACCTGGAGAAATGAAAAGGAAAAAAGGCCACATGAGTCTGGCTACGTTCAAGCAGATCATCGACTTGAATCCGGAATTGAAAAGGATCTATTTGACCAACTGGGGAGAACCATTGATCCATCCGGATATTGTGGAAATGATTGGTTATCCTCATTTTAAAGGTAAACACACAGCCATCACCACAAACGGAACAGCGTTGAACAAGGAGCTCAGCCGGGAACTCATCGAAAACGGCTTGGATCTGATAAAATTTTCAGTGGATGGAAACAAAGAGACTTACCAAAAAATCCGAGGATTTTCTTATGAGAAAGTGGAATCCAATATCTTGGAATTCCTCGATATCAGAAACATTCTGGGCAAAAAAACATGGATAGAAGTCTCTATGCTCGTGTTCGAAGAGACCCAGGGAGAAATCGATAAATTCCTCAAAAAATGGGAACCTCTTGTCGACTTTGTGAACCTTCAGCCGAAATTTTTCACCATCAAACGAAAAAAATATAAGCCCTGCCGAGATCTATGGCGTATCCTTGTCGTACTCTGGAATGGGGATGTGGTTCCCTGTTGTGCAGACTTTGAGGGCGTTTTAGCTCTCGGGGATGCGAAAAAAACCAACCTGCAGGAGATCTTTAAATGCCCGGCCATGATAGAGTTACGAGAGCAGCACCTCGAAAAGAAACTCCATGGCCTTTGTGCAAGCTGCTCGCCTTATTACGCAGATTATCACATATCGAACAAAAACTTATCTTTGTGAGGGAATGTTTGCCTTCTACTCCAAAAAGCCCAAGGATAAAGCCATTGTCCTCAGTTTCCCCTGGATTAGACGCATATTATCGGGTCCCATGCGCAAAAGATGTTTTTGGGCCGCACTCAAGTTCTCAAATTCAGGATTTGCCAACATATAGGTAACCACTTTTTTCTGCAGCTTGATATTCTCCTCAACCACGGGGACCTTTAGAAGTTCCATCACCGCTTTTTTCAATGTGTTGCCAAATTCTGTGTCAGGATATCCCAGATCTTTGTATGCCTCCTCGATGGCCGGAGTCAATTGTTTATACAGAGTCACGCATCCTTTGGGATCTAACGAAGCAAAAACTTCTGCCACAATGTCGTATCGTTTGTAGCATTCCGGGTTAAGTAAAAATTCCCCAGCCTCCTGGATAACCTCAAATTTGCCATCCGGTTTGAAAAAATCAATCTGTGGCCCCGGACTATGCCCATTGGCGATGTTATCCACGGCTGCTACAAACTTCCGGATCAAATCATCACTCAACAGCCACATGGCCAGCTTGGGGTGGGACGACAGCTTGCCCGCAAGGGTTCGAACCAGGTCATCGCTTTCATCCAAGCTCACATCCAGCGGTTCGACCTTTGCTTCTTCCAGCGGGGCCTTTTCTTCAAGCATTGGCTGCTCTTGAACGACCTGGGTTGTTTTTTCAGATTTTTGGGGTTTTGAATAAATAAAAAAGTAATAAATGGCGGCGGCGGCCACGATCAACACAACAAATATGACTCCCGCTGTGATCACCTTTTTTTGTTCTTCCATATTTATTTCTCCCTTAAAAAACATTCAATCCTTTAATTTTTTTTTTCGATTTTGACAAAATTTTCAAAGCTGTCAAAGGGGAGTTCCTCCCCTTTCGAGTGGATATTCGACTTGTATATAAAAGCAAGAACTGAAGAGAAGCAAAAAACGATAAGCGAAAAAATGATCGTGTGTTTCATCATTCTTCTGTATTTGTATGTATTATACGATTTTCCGCAGCCATAGTTCCAATAATAACATTTTCTCATGTTTTTTCTTGAAACTAGAATCGACATTTTTGGATGGGATAAAAAGCGTACAAGAGTTCATCTAGGGTCCTGTTCCCTCTTGTTGCCGACAGAAGAAGGGATCTATGCTGCAAGATCAAGACTATCAGGGATTTGCGTTTCTTTTCTACCAGATGGAAAGCTGACTCTGTGCTTTCACCTTTCTTGCCAGGTCCGAATATTCAAGGCCTGAATACAATACCACGAGAAATATTCTATCTTTTTCTCCATACAAACGGAGTTGAATTTCCGTTTCCGAATCCTGCCACAGAGAATTGAACTCACAATGACCTTGACTTACGGCCAATCCCCAGTTTGAACGATCATGTTGATATGCTTTGTTTTGCCATAGAGTTTTTTCGGCTTCAGGTTTTCCATATTTCTGAACCAAAATATCCTTTAATTTTTCATAATCGCGGACATGCTGATTCTTATTCTCGTGTTTGGCCAGAAAACTGTATTTTGCTTTGGCTAATTTGTTATCTGCGAACACATATCCTATCATGCAATCCATGTTTAAAATCTTCTGGGAATACTGAATAATATCCAAACCGCCCGAATTATCCAGATGATTTGGACTCCCTTCAATCCTGACGACCTGCGACTTGTTCATCCCCCAATGCGTATTTCTGAAGTGTGTCTTTATCGCTGACCTGGTTCTGTCCTCTTCCCCTTCACGTTGGATCGTAGATTTTTTTGTCACCTCAAAGAGTTTTTCAACGAATGAGTCAAGGATATATCCCGATTTTATGCGTCCTGTTTTTTTTGAATTGAAATAGACATAGTTCCAATTTTTCCGGAATTTTCGTTCACTGCCAAGAGATACGAGCGTGCCCTTTTTCAAGGTCGCAACCACAGTGCTTTTTTTGTCTGGATCTAGATGGACATAAGCCCGATCAGCGATAATTTTTAATTTTCTGTTGAGGGAATGGAGCCAACCCGACTGGAGGCAAAATACAAACAAAAATAATACGGAACATACCAGATATCTTTTTTTTATTTCTTTCAAATACTTTCCCCTAAATATTTCCTTTCCGTCCTCAATAATAAGGACTCTGTCCCTTTGGCCTTTTTAAAGTCTAGAGTATTATTATCGGTAACAAAGGAGGAATATGGCAATCCTCTTTAGGGGTGAAATTTAAAAATATTTATTCACCCCTCTAGAGTAGCTCTTTTTTGGTCTTTTCGGGCTGCTGGGAGAATAGTCATCTGCCATTTTCAGGCGTTCGCCGATTGGCGGGTGAGAATAATAGAGGAATTTTACCCACCATTCCGGGTAGGCATTGGACAGGTTGCGATCCGCCAATCCTGCCAGAGCCGTCATAAATGCTACTTTTTCTTTTATATCGGCCAGTGCATATCCATCTGCCTGTTTTTCGAAACTTCGGGAAAGGGCATTGTTCAGCGGAGCAAAAAGGAATCCTGACACTCCTCCCAGCAGAATGGCAAACACAGGAAAAAGGGAAAGATTTGATTGTGTGGATAAAAGGAACTTAGGGAATGTCCACCTCAACAGGGAATGAATAACGAAAAAGATAAGTAATTGTTGCAGAGTCCCGATTCCAATATTTTTCCAGATATGTCGGTATTTATGGTGACCGACTTCGTGGGCAATGATAGATTCGATCTCAGGAACCGTCATGTTTTTGCACAAATTATCCCCCAAAACAACCCGTCTCGTTTTGCCCAATCCAGCCAGGAATGCATTCTCCTTTTTAGTCTGGCGGCTCATATCCTCCTTGAAAAATCCACTACTTTTAAGCCCTCCGCGCACTAGTATCCCATCCAGGGCCGAGGTTAGTTCCTCATTTTTGATTGGCGTGTATTTATTAAAAATCGGGGCAATGATAACCGGGAACAAGGTAGCAAAGATAACACTCACAAATGCCATTGCCAATGCCGCCCCTAACCACCACCAATGTGGAGTTATTGCCATGATCCAAAGAAGCATCCCCAATATGAGGATAAAAAAGATAAATCCCACAAAAAAGGACTTGATTTGCTCCCACAACCAGCTCTTCACTGTATGATTGGAAAAGTTCCATTTGTGCTCATGGATGAAACCGCTGAAAAATGCCAAAGGAAAACTGAGGATGGTCATGGCCACATAAAAAACAACACCGTATGCCAGGAATGGCCATATGATGGAATCGCCGAGATTGAGGTGAGCCAGGTAAAAACTAAATCCGCTGAAATAAAAGACAAGAAGAAAGGTGAGGGATAGAAGCATGCCGGCAAAGCCGAAGAGGCGCTTTTCCTTCTCATATTGTCTGGCTTTTTTCTGGCTCTCTGCATCCAGCAGAGGATGGATTTCTTTCAGTTTCATGTCAGTTATAGAATACTCAAAGCTTACAATTTGATCAATATTATCCAATTTGTCCTTTTTAAAAATAATTTTTGGCTTTGTCCCAAAGTGACGGGATAGATAGGCTAGGCATATAAGAAGCAGGGGAA
>CAZOJY010000154.1:0-2445 GCA_964580235.1 uncultured Eubacteriales bacterium
CTCTTTTCAACCGATATTTCCAAAATCACTTTGCCGGCGCCCGGACATATCTCCTTCCCCTAAAGTCTATCTCAAATCCACAGAGGCAATAGAATATCGGTCTCCATCTTCTCTATCCTTCGATTCAATATCCTTTGAAGCGTGCAATTGGATGTGATATATTTACCTTTCATGAGTCTGCAAGTTGAATACAGATAGGATTTTCAGGGCCTGAGAAATAATAAGGTTATGAAAATTTTATTATTGGCCATGCCGGATATCTGCATCGGATATCCAACCCAAATGCTGACAACCCCCAATCTTGGCCTTTCTTCCCTGGCTTCCAATCTGGATGATAGACACTGCGTGCGTATTGCAGATCTAGTGCTCAAAAGGAAAAATGTAAGGCAGGCACTTGAGGAGGCTCTTCAAAAGACCGAACCCGACCTTGTTGGTTTGAGTGCCATGACATTTCAGTACAAAACAGCATCAAAGATTGCCGCTTTCATAAAAAAACAGTATCCTGCAATCAAGGTTGCCCTGGGAGGATACCATGCCACTCTTATGTATGAAGAAATAGCCAAAGGCCCGGATGCAGCCTTGTTTGACTTTATATTCAGAGGCGAGGCAGACATTGGTTTCAACGAGGCCGTGAACGCTCTGGAGGACGGAGATGATTTGAGTGCGGTCGACGGCCTTTCCTTCAAAAGCAACGGAAAGTTCCTGCACAACAGGCCAAGACAGCTGGAGGATTTAGCGCAAATAAAGGTGCCGGCTAGAAATGTGAGACTCTGGAATGATTTCAATGTGCTGAAAGTTCCCTGGGATACGATTGAATTTTCCAGAGGGTGCCTGATGGCCTGTAATTTCTGCAACATCAGAAATATGTATGGGAGATCCTTCAGGACCTATGATTATGAAAGGGTGATGGATGACATCGCAAGCGCAAAAAAAACAAGGATAAAGATGTTGTTCTTCGTTGACGACAATATCACCATGGACCTTGTGAGATTGGAGAATCTCTGCGATGAAATTATTCATCATGGCCATAATGATTTGATTTATGGTGCACAGGCCAGTGCCATCGGAATCGGATCCTCAGAAAGATTGGTCGAAAAGATGGCCGAGGCTGGATTCAAGCAGATTTTTTTGGGGATCGAAAATTCCTCCAGAAAAAATCTCAAGCTATTGAATAAAGGGGATATCGTTGAAAAAAGCGTAAAAGCGGTTCAAAATTTAAAAAAATACGGTTTCATTATCTCGAGTGGATTTATTATTGGAACTCCTGATGATAATTATCAGGAGATTGAAGACACCTTTCGATTTGCTAAAAACTTAGAAACCGACTTTCCCGCTGTCCAGATTTTGATCCCTTATCCTAAGACTGAGATTAGGAAAAAATTGTTGGACTTAGGATTGATCGCAGATCTGGATAATTATGAAAAGTATGATGGAGGTTTCCCGATTATCAGAACAAAGTATCTCAGCGAAAGGGAGCTCTTTTGTGCAAGATACAGGTTTACGAAAAAGTATCTTAAACCACGTGCTCTCAGTGTTTTTAAGGTTCTCCTGAGGTTTAAAAACACATCCCTGCCGTTTATTTGGGGGGCTACAAAGCTAATCCCCAAAGTCGTGAACTCTCTGTTTGTCGAGAATGTGAAGCGATTGTTTTTGAATGAAGGGCAAATGATCAACCAATACATGAATAAAATATTAAAATTGAACGAATTCAATATCGAAGGCAATCCGAATGATAAAGATAGCCGCTAAATCCTTTTGCTTTTTTTTATCAGCAAATTGAAGAGATAAATGACGATCGGCGCCACCAAGAGAAGCCCCGTTACCAGCATGGTTTTGCCCCTGCCGAATCGTTCGATGAATTTGTAAAGTTCATCGAACCACAATGTCCATGTAATAACACCAATCCACATGGAAGGGAGGACGACGAAAAGAGTGTCTCTGTCGCTGTATCCCTCAAGGCAGGCGATGTAGGATCCGATGGCTGCACCGGTCCATGGCAGAGGAATCCAGACAAAAAAAGCGATGCCGAGACGGCTCCATCTTTTAAAAAAATGTTTTCTCTTTTCTGCCTTCGTTTTCATAATCCCAATGAATTTCGCTGCGAATTTGAACTTTTTGATTCCCCTCGAGAGGAATACAAACAGAGAGTAGACCAGCAAGATGTATGTCGTGTTGTAGAGAATAATGATTGGAATGATCAGGGAAGGCTTGAATCCGTTTTCCAGGCCGACCGTGATAAAAGGCAGCCTTCCTCCGATGTGGGCGGCGGCAATCATCGAGAGGACCTTGGCGGCCGATGTTTGGTCTAGTATTGCGCATAAAATGAACAGAACGACTTCAATCCCCAGCATCACGATTCCGATACGAAATGGCCAAAATTTTATCATGGATTTAGTCTGATAGTTTATCCCATGTATGCGGTCTATTTCCAGGAATTCATCAAAC
>CAZOJY010000154.1:2545-6627 GCA_964580235.1 uncultured Eubacteriales bacterium
GATATTGTGGTATTAATCTCGCGATGAATAGTGCCACAAAGCGGATCCTTGGAGCACTTACAGCTTCATTGCTCTGTTTTGTTGCCCTGGTTTTAGGCCGCCCGGCCGATGCTGCAAGTATCAAGATCGTCCAGACAGCTCTACTTTTCTGGGCTGTTGTCATCCTGTTTTTCACCACCCTCCGCCGCACAGGAGTCGCCAGTCAGATATTTGTCGGGCTCGTCCTCGGTGCTGTGGCCGGTTTGATCTATGGGCCCGATGCGGCCATCATCCGTCCCATCGGCACAGCCTTCATCCGTCTGATCAAAATGGTCGTGATTCCCTTGATTTTCGCCTCCCTCCTCGTTGGTGTTGCCAGCCTGGGGGATATGCGAAAAATAGGCCGTATTGGCGGCAAAACTCTCACTTTTTACATCGCATATTACATATCGGCGGTTGCCCTCGGACTTTTTCTAGCAAATGCCCTCAAACCGGGTTCCAACATTCCGGATACGGTGCAGGCCGAACTCAAAGCGAGCTACGGGGAAACCGTGGATGTTCAAGCCGTTCGCGCAGAGGAAAGGCCTGGGCTGGGCGAAGTGCTTATCAACATCATTCCGGACAATCCGGCCGATTCCTTTGTCAAAGCCAACATGCTCCAGATCATCTTCATCGCGATGTTTATGGGCATGGTCATCTCCCTTCTCGACAAGAAAAAAATGCAGCCGGTTATTACGTTTTTCGAAGCGATAAACGACATCATGGTCAAAATCGTCGAGATCGTGATCAAAATCGCGCCTTATGCTGTTTTTGCTCTTATTGCGGCTGTCGTTGGATCATTCGGAGTGGATATTTTGATGTCACTTCTGCGTTACTGTGCCGTTGTCATCGGAGGTTTATTCATCCTGGCTTTTACCTATCCTGCCGTTGTGACAATTTTCACAAAGTATCCTTATTTTAAGTTTTGGAAGGGCATATACGAAGCCCAGTTGATCGCCTTCAGTACGTCATCCAGTTCGGCCACACTGCCTGTCACGATGGAATGCGCTGAGGACAAGATCGGTGTTTCCAAGCAAATTTCCAGTTTTGTCCTCCCCCTGGGCGCCACCATCAATATGAACGGTACGGCCCTCTATCAGGGAGTAACAGCCATATTTATCGCTCAAGTGTATGGGATGAACTTAAGTATAGGCGACCAGCTTGCTATAGTGTTGACCGCAACCCTCGCCTCGATCGGGGCGGCCGGGGCACCTGCCATGGGTGTGCTGATGCTCGTTATCGTGCTCAGACAGGTCGGAATCCCGCTGGAAGGCATCGCCCTGATTCTGGGTGTGGAACGTATCCTGGATATGTCTCGAACGGTCATCAACATCACCGGAGACATCGCGGCTGCCACCGTCATCGCTCATTCGGAAAATGAACTCCATCCGGTAAAAGAAGGATAAAAGCTTCGTCAAATGGGTATCACCGGCACTCAACTTACCAACTTGATGATCGACCTATGCTGGCTGAGCCTTCTTCTTCTTATCGGAAAATATCTGCGGTCTAGGTTTGTGTTTCTTCAAAGGCTCTTTTTGCCGGCATCCGTGATTGCTGGTTTTATCGGATTGTTTCTGGGGCCTTATATCGCCGGTAAATATATCGGGACCGTCATCCCTCAAGCAATGATGAATTCCTGGGTACTTTATCCTGGACGATTGATCAATGTCGTGTTTGCCTGCCTGTTTTTGGGATTTTCCGTTCCCTCCCTCAAGACAATTTGGAAGGAGGGCGGGCCCCAGCTCTGCTATGGATGGCTGGTGGGCATGGGGCAGTACATGGTCGGTGTGGGCATCTCTGTCATTTTTCTTTCTCCAGTGTTTGGTGTTCCTCATTTTTTCGGATGTCTTCTCGAGATCGGTTTCTCAGGGGGACATGGGACGGCAGCCGGGATGGCCGAAGCCTTCGATCAGTTGGGATTTGCGGCAGGATCAGATCTTGGTTTGATGTCCGCAACGGTTGGTGTTATCAGCGCTGTGATTTTTGGGATGATCATGATAAATATGGCGGCTCGGAGAGGCTACACCAAAGTCATCAAATCTCCTAAACATCTGTCCCTCGCAGAAATCCGCGGCCTTATCCCCCCGGAAAAGCGCACTCACGGGTCGATCACCACCATCTCCCCGGATGCCCTGGAGCCCTTTGCTTTTCATGCCGCGTTTGTCGGTGTCGCCATTCTGATCGGGTGGTACATGCTAAAAGGCATCAAAATCTTGAGCGCCGACATGGAGCCTGATCTTTTCGGTAGCTTTCCGCTTTTTCCTCTTGCCATGCTCGGCGGGTTGTTCATACAAATTTTCGCTTCTAAAACTGGTCTTTCAAAATACCTTGACCGGAATACGTTCGACCGTATCCTGGGGCTCGCGCTGGATTTTCTGGTGGTTTCGGCCATTGCCTCCATCCGCCTGGATGTATTTTTTGCTTATTTCCTTCCGTTTTCGATACTCATGGTTGTGGGGCTGACCTGGGTTATCTTTGCCACCTGGTTCATCGCTCCTCGAATGCTGCCCGATGCCTGGTTTGAGAGGAGCATCACAGAGTACGGGATGCAAACTGGGGTCACAGCCCTGGGTCTTTTGCTGCTTCGTGTTGCCGACCCTCACTTCAAAACCCCGGCAGCCAAATCTTTCGGTTTCAAGCAGATCCTGTATGAGCCTATGCTGGGGGGAGGATTCATCACGGCAGCCGCTCCGATATTGATCTCGACCTACGGCGTGCTCCCCTCTTTTACCATAGGTCTTGTTTCTATCCTGGTCGCCATGTTTGTGGCCCTTTTCAGCGGCTGGCTTCATAAATCAAAAAAGATATGATGCCTTTACCAACAAATTGGGAGATAGTGGATAGCAATCTCGACATGACTCGACTCTATCTCGATATCCAGGGTATTTTTGATTCTCACGTACACCGGCCCGTCGTCGATGAAAAGACCAGTTTTTTTTAATGGGGAAACCGGCTGGCCTAAATAATTGATTGACTCGGATATCCTGAGGCCGTTCCCGAGGGTAACTTCATGAGGCTTGCCGGTTGTCCACAGGGCCAGCTTCATTTCATCGTCTCGCGAGAAAAGGACCGCGTAGTCGTCTGAACTGCCCAAATCCCACCTGCCCCGAGGTGTAAAATCCCTAAACTGGCTGATCAGGGTTTTCATGGCCCGATATGCGGGTTTCGGGGAATAATCCCGGGTGAGAGTTCCGTAATTATGTTCGGCCTCATCGGGGCTGCGGCCCCCGTCCCGCCATTCATACCAGATGCTGACCGGAATATCCTGTGCCATATTGCACAGCCATTCCCTGGCGAGATATTTTGCCTGCAGCTCTTTTGATATGTGCACGGCCGGATATCCCCATTCTGTGCATAAAACGGGGATCATTCTATTTCGCGGTCTGTGCCGCTCGATCAGCTCCTTTAATCTTTCGTAGTCTTTAAAAACTGTCTCCGGACCGTGTGAAGCATCGCGATAGGGATGGACACTTACTCCATCCACAAGCTGCAGCAGCCCGTTCCGGAAACAGGCTTCCAGGAAGGGAAAATCTATTCCTGATGATGCGGGGGCCACGATGCATGCGCTTGGATCGGCCTGCCGGATGGCCGAAACGACATGTTTGCACCAGCGGACATAATTTTTGGCATCCGGCTTTGGTTTCCAGAATCTTTCGATATTCGGCTCGTTCCATAATTCCCAGATGATGTTTTGTCCAGTATAGCGCTCTGCTAGAGCCGAACACATTCGAGCGCAGGCTTCTAACGCTTCTTCTGTAATCGGAGGGCGTCCATTATCATAGATTTTATTGCCGTAGTCGATGATGAGAAGCAGCCTAATCCCGGTATCTTCCAGGTTTTTTATCAACTGATCATGATAGCTGAAGTCATACCTCCCATGCTGTTTTTCGATTACCGACCAAAAAACATCCATCCTGACAGTGTCCACCCCTGCTTCGGTCAGCAGAGAAAAGTCCTGCCGATTGCCCTGGAAAAAATGGATGTTAACGCCCAGTCCTGAGGGGACTGGCTGCATCTGGAGGGCCGGGTGTATCACCGGCCCTGAGGAATGTTTTTGGCAGCCG
>CAZOJY010000155.1:0-6476 GCA_964580235.1 uncultured Eubacteriales bacterium
AGCGGAAGATCTTTCAAACGGGCTTTGAGTTCCTGTATCTTACCTTGGTTCGTTGTTGCAAGAAGAAGCCCCTCTTCAGTCAATCTTTATCTCAAGAATACCGTCAAGGTTGAGGAGACTCCATTTGAATTTTTGCTCTTTCTCTTCCGGCGCAGGAAAGGAGAACTCGATCGTGTAAATATTCCCCTCCTCCTGATGGGAGATTTCCTTGAACCTGATTCCTTCATGGAGGGCTGTTTTTTTTATATTAAGAAGAATATCCTTGGAATATTTGGCTTTAAGATGGTAGTGGTAAAGCGCATGCTTTAGGTACTGTGATTCCAACTGGCGGAAAATGACCAATGTGAGAATGATGATTCCCGTGAAAATGATGGCAATCAGATAATAACCGCCACCGATAACCAATCCTAACCCTGCCACAGCCCAAAGTGTGGCGGCTGAAGTCAGGCCGATGACGATTCCCTTTGCCTGAATAATTGTGCCGGCGCCGATGAATCCGATCCCGGTAATAACGCCTGCAGCAATGCGAGTCATATCACTGCTGCTTGCCTCCTTGCCCTGCAAAATAAGCTGAGAAAAGATCATCATCATGGTTGCGCCTAAACAGATCAAAATATTCGTGCGGAATCCTGCAGGCTTCTGACTTGATTCCCTTTCGAAGCCTATTAATCCCCCCAGAGCAACGGCCAGGATGAGCTTAAGCGTTATTTCTGCAATATCCATCTTATATTCCAGAGTTTGGATCTGCAGTTAATTTACCATAACTCCAACTTATAAAACAAGATTGACCTTAACGTCTATTGTCCGAGGGTATCGATGAAATAGGAAAGGGAAAACAGCAGGACAAGGAAAAAAGTATAGATGGTGAACGTAGGATGTTTGAGCAAACGTTCCGGCTCTTCCATGGCTTCTTTCTCCTTGAGTGTTTTCCAGAAAATTAGGAAAAAATAGAAAAAGACAAATGGAGAAAAGTAGATAAAAGACTGGAGCCGATACAGAATGGCAAATATAAAATAGCCGATAAAGAACAGGATAGCGCTCATAGCGATCCCGAAAGTCAAAGATTTTGTTGTGTATTTGCTAAGAGAAGATCTGTAACTTTCTGCTTTGTCTTTCAAAAGCCGGAACTCTGAGAGCCTTTTTGATATCATCAGAAAATTACCGAAAATCCACCAACTCAATAAAAGAGAAAGAGGGGGGAAAAGGTGAGGAGAGCAAAAGGCGTACCAGCCAATAAGGAATCGGATGGGATTGTTTGCGGATTCAGAGATAGAGTCCAGAAACGGTATATCTTTTGTCCGGATAGGTTTGATATTGTAAAGAAATCCAGCGACGAGAAGAGAGAGGAGAGCGAGAAAAAAGGGAAAGGAGAAAAGAAGATATGCGAGGATGAGGCTGAACAAGCTGAGGATAATTCCATACACAAGAAGAGGAATTTTTTTGATTTTGCCGCTTACAAGGGGTCTGTTGCGCTTTGAAGGATGGTGAATATCAAACGGAGCATCGGCTATTTCGTTAATGATGTAATTGGCGGTGGAGATGGCCCATGTGAGAAAAAAGACAAAGAGGCACTTTGCGCAGAAAAATAAAACCGATGTGGACGAAATTGTTTCCCTGTGCAAAAAAAAGAAAGCGGCAACGCCCGAAAAGATGGCCAGGCTTCTGGGCCATCTTTCCAGCCGCATGGCGTTAAGATAAGGATTCATTTTAGTTATCTTTAGAGGCGTATATTTCGAAAGAATCTCGAAGGACTAATTTTATCGGAATTTTCTTCCAGAAAGAAGCCAAAAAATGGTTTTTTAGTAAAAAATCGAGGCCAGGCTTTCGGGAAAGCAGATAATGCAGGCTGAAAGTCCAGGAATATTTTCGCATCTTTATAATACGAAAACCCGCCTTCTGCAGAAGGAAATCCAAACTTTTCTTGGAGAAATAACTCAGGTGACCGGGTCGAAAGTGCCACCATTTTTGTCCCATGATTCTTGCAGCAAAACTGTTTATATCAGGAGTAACAAGACAAAGAGTCCCCCCAGGCATAAGTATTTTTCGGGCTGTTGAAATAGCATCAAATGGATGAGGAACATGCTCTATAAAATCCACCATGGTCACCACCGTGTGAAGCTTTTCTTGCAAAGAAACGGTTTCGAAAACTCCTTCTTGAATTGTGAGATTGTATCTTTCTCGGGCGACACGGACGGCCCATGAGCTGGGTTCGATGCCTCCCACATTCCATCCCCGTTCCCGTGAAAGATTCAGCAGAATTCCCGTTGCCGCACCGACGTCGAAAAGGAACCCTCGCTCCGGATGGATTTTATCCAGCGTTTTAAGGATCTTTCTGAAGTTCTTTGACCGGCCTTTGGCCTCCTTTTGATATAGGGGATCTTCGGTTTTGCTGTACAGGGATTGGATGAATTCCTCCGAAGGACAAGGATTGGCAAAGATGTGGGAGCAGTTGCGGCATTGGCTGAGATCCCAAATTTTGCCGTAATTGCTGTCTGTGATTTTGATATAGTCTTCGCTCAGGCTTGCAGCATCCAGAGTCCTTGTTTTGTGGGGAGCCAAAGATGAGCTGAAGCAGACCGGACATGCTTTGAAGTACTCAAATTTTGCCAGTCTTTTTCTCCTACCGGTCCAGAAAATGTTTAAACCAGAAATCTATGTAATGGCGGTTGGAATGTTCCCTTTTTTCCCTTCTTGTCCCGTGTTTCTGGTCAGGGTAGATCATGAATCCGAACGTCGATTTTCCTAAGTCCATTAATTTGCTTATAAGCTGGACCGTATTCTGCATGTGAACATTGTCATCCAGGTTTCCATGAGACATGAAAAGAATTCCTTTTAATTTGTGAGCATGGGTCATCACGGCCCCGAATTTGTATCCATCCGGGTTGTCGATTGGCCTATCCATGTAACGCTCCGTGTAAACAGTATCGTATAACCGCCAATCTGTGACCGAAGACCGGGCATATCCGTGTGTGAAATAATCGGCCCCGTAGGTCAGAGCCATGCAGGTTGTGTATCCTCCATAACTTCCGCCCGTTATCCCGATCCGTTTCTTATCCACGAAGGCTTTTTTGTGGAGCCATTTGACACCCTGGATGAGGTCAAACATTTCCCACTTTCCCAGGTTGCGAAACATCAGAGACATTCCTTTTTTCCCAAAATGGCCGGAGCCCCGATGGTCGATGGCAAACACGATGATTCCTTCCTGGGCGAGAAAGAGCTGGGAAAGGCGAGGGTAAGAATTTGAAACGTCGCTCGAGCCGGGTCCGCCGTAAATCATAAAAAGGACAGGATAGATTTTGTTTGTGTTAAAATCAGGAGGAAGAATCCAGAAAGCCGGGAGATTGCGGCCATCTTCGGTGGTGATCGTGAAAAGCTCTTTTTTGCCGATGGGATACTCATCCACAAGGCTTGTGCGGCTGTCTGCGATGTTTCGGACAAGTGTCCCATCTGTACGCATGAGGTCTAAGCGTGAGGGCGTTGAGATGTTCGAATATCGGTCGAGGAAAAAAGTTCCTCCGGGAGAAACATCCGCACGGTGAGAGCCTGACTTTCGGGTAAGACGCCTCAAGCCTGTCCCATCCCAATTTATTCGATAGAGCTGCGTCTCTGTTGTCTGGTCCTTTCTGGCATGGAAAAAGATCCGTTTGTTTTCCTCATCCACGAGGGAAATATTTGTGACCGTCCATTCTCCCTCAGTCAGCCTCTTTTTTTGATTTCCTTCAAGATCGTAGATGTAGAGATGTTGCCAACCGTCGCGGTCGCTTCGAAGCAGAAAACCGCTTCCGTCTTTAAAAAAGACTAAATCGTCGAAAAATTCAACCCAGGTGGATTGGTTTTCATCATAGAGCTCCTTTTTTTCTCCGGTTTCGAGATCCATCGCGTAAATTTTTATATTAGTCTGGTCCCGATTCATCCACTGAAAGGTTAATCTAGAGGAATCCCTGAGC
Source organism: uncultured Eubacteriales bacterium (assembly GCA_964580235.1). Taxonomy (GTDB): domain Bacteria; phylum Acidobacteriota; class Aminicenantia; order Aminicenantales; family Aminicenantaceae. The sequence continues at coordinate 3,948 of CAZOJY010000155.1, forward strand.
CAAAAGGGCCAGGCTACATAATGGTCAGCCCTTTCCTCAATGTCGGCCCAGATAACTTTTCCCCCTATTGCCGAGGCGACTCCAAGTTTGACATAGGGATTGGGATCTCCGGCTTTGGGATAACGCTCGATTTCCAGCTGGCCGTGATCTCCTTCGGAACTGAAGAGAGGGAAGGTGGGAACAGGAGTGTCATCGAAACGCAGGAAAGCAATCTTTTGGCTGTCCGGAGACCACCAGAAAGCTGCATGGCGGGATCCGCGCCCGAGAATTTCTTCGTAATACACCCAGGAAGCCCAACCATTATAAATAGTTTTCGATCCATCATTTGTGAGTTGGTATTCCAGTCCACTTGCAATATCCAGCGAATAAAGATTGTGATCGCGGGTGAAAGCGATAAATTTTCCATCAGGAGAGAAACGGGGATTCCGTTCCTCGCTGACCGTAGCGGTCAAGCGCTTGAAAGAATTATTCGCTCGTGAATAGTAATACAGATCTCCTTTGTCAGCGAAAAGAAAACCGGTATAATCGCTGGTGGAGCCAACGTGTTGCGAAGCTCGGATACCCTTTGGTAGGGCCTTCTGGATTTGGCTATAGTCCAGGAATAGTGTTTTTGTGTCTTTTGCTGCATTCATTTTAAACAACTTCTGGGAATTGGCCATTTCGCCTCTTTCTATAACGAGGTAATGGATGTCATCCAACCACCCGCGGATAGAAGGAAGAGACTGGAACAACCCGGGCTTTGCATTCAGATATGCTTGGTCGTAGGTGATTTTTTTTATGTTTTTTTGAGCCTCCGTAATTGGGAGGGTCGAAAGAAAAATGAAACAGAATATAAAAATTCCGGGAATAATGAACTGTTTTTTATGATGCATTCTTCATCACTCCATTAAGAAATTATATGAGTATTTAACACTACCAAAGACGAATGTCAAACACTCGCGAAATTGGGAATAGCGGCTTCATTATAAGGTAAATCTTGGTATATTTAAGGATTTCCAGCCGGGAGGAATTGAAACGGAGGACACAAAGATGCCTAGAGTTCCAGTTCCATTTTTTCCAAAATAAGCTCTGTTCCTTTGAGAGTTTTTAAATCCTGCGACCCACAATGGAGACAGATGAAAACAAAATCTTCTTTGGTCATGGTTTTGCCGCATGTGTTGCACTGGATTTTCAAGGGAACCTCTATGATTTTCAGCCCCGCATTATTAGCGATAGTGCCTTTTTTGTAGATATCAAATGCGGTTATTAAAAAATCCGCAACTACACCGGAGAGTTTGCCGACCTGAAGTTTCACAGAAATAATCTTTTTTGATCCTTTTTCTTTAGCTTTCTCCTCCATGATTTCGAAAAGGCTGGAAACAATGGAGAGTTCATGCATTTTGGCTTAGAAGCTTATGATGGGTGGCAATGAAAAATTCGACAAGTTCTTCAACACCGTCATCTTTCAAAGAAGAAGTCACAAAAATATTCAGTTTGGGATTGATATCCAGCGCTTCTTTTTGTGCCCGTTCCTTGTCGAAAAGCATCAAGGAAAGAAGGTCTGATTTAGTGAGAATGAGGCAGTCCGAAGTCGTGAAGGCTTTTGGGTATTTTTTCGGCTTGTCGTCCCCTTCGGGGACAGACAATAGAACGCATCTTAGATTTTCACCGAGATCGTAGCTTGCCGGACAGACGAGATTCCCGACGTTTTCGATAAAAAGGAAATCCAGATCTGGGGGGATTTCTGAAAAAAGTTTACCAATCATTTTGGCCTCCAGATGGCAGGCCCCGCCAGTTATGATTTGCCAGGCAAGAATTCCCTTGGCCCTTATTCGTTCGGCATCTCTTTCCGTTTCTATGTCCCCTTCTATCACGGCCATCTTATATTTGGGTCCTAAGTGTTCGGCTATCCTTTCAAGAAGAGTTGTCTTTCCTGCTCCCGGGGAACTCATGAAATTTATGGTCAATATACCTTTTTGCGTCAGTTTATCTCGAATCTCTGAGGCAATTTTTTTGTTCGATCCAAGAAGGTCTTCGAGCACCAAGATTTCTTTTTTTTTCATAGTATAGATAAATCCTCAGCTTTGACTATACATGTTTTTGGCAGAAACAGCTATGATGTTGATGGGACTCATATAGAATTGTGAGCCGATAAAATTTTGAAGTTAGTCCGGTTGAACAAAAAATGATTGGCCCACAACTTTTTTTTGTTAATTTTTGGTTATGGAAGCATTTCTCTTTCTGTGATACCCAAACAAAAAGCTTCTTATCGGCTTTTAGGGATGGTTTTGTTCAAGTGAAGATTTTTGACGCCATTCCCTCACCATCCTTCTCGGCGGCTCTGAATGTCATTGCGAGGAGTTTTACGACAAAGCAATCCCCCCGGAGATTGCTTCACTGCGTTCGTGAGTGCTCAATACAGCCGGGCCTGTTGAGTGGCAAGACTACCAGCCGTGGACGCCTCCACCGCCGCCTGTCTGCGACCGGTATCATTTCCGCAAAACAATCGAGGAACGCCATCGCCAAACCAAGCTCTTCTGGGACCTGACG
>CAZOJY010000156.1:0-6399 GCA_964580235.1 uncultured Eubacteriales bacterium
TGATGAATGCAGCATTTTATTATCGAGCAGCTGAATTTTATACAAAATCAAATGACCCTGAAAAAGAAATTTTATATAATAAGTTCATTGAACTTTTTTATAAAGTTTTTAAAAATGAAGATATTGAAAGATTTAACATACCCTATGGAAACGCGTTTCTGCCAGCAATCAAAATTTCACCTACTCCTGAAAAAAAGGGAACAATAATTATTCACGGGGGATTTGATTCATTTATTGAAGAGTTTTATTCAATGATGAAATATTTCTCAAATCACGGTTACGAAGTAATCGGGTATGAAGGTCCCGGACAAGGCGCCGCATTAAGAAAATTTGGAATGCCAATAACATACTACTGGGAAAAACCGACGAAAGCTGTTTTGGATTATTTTAAACTTGAAAATGTGACAATATTGGGTATCTCAATGGGCGGGTGGCTTTGTTTAAGAGCCTCAGCTTTTGAACCGCGAATTAAACGAGTAATTGCCAACGGACATGCAATTGACTACATGAAAAGCATGAATCCAATATTTCGTAAAATTCATCTTTGGTGTATGGAGCATTGCCGGAATTTTATGGATCGCATGGCTACGATAAAATTTGAAAAAAGAGAAGGAATGGCTTCGTGGGTTGTTGATCACTTTAAGTATATCACAAAGAAACACAAAGCATTGGATGCATTAGGATTTTATTTATTGTTGAACGAACAAAATATGCATCCGGATTTTATCAAACAAGATGTTTTGATAATAACAAGCAGAGAAGACCATTTAATTCCTTTCAAAATGCATGATAAATTCCAGTAAATATGCTGTCAAATTTTATGAGAAAATCGGTTACAAGAGAATCAAGCGCGTAAATTCTCTCGTAGGGCACATGACTAAAATGGAAAAAAAGATCGATATATTTTAAGGGATTTCAATTGCACAATTTTGAGTTTGATCCAAGAATAACAAATACACTAATATTACTTAAAACTTTTGGCTAAAAATCCAATGACTTCTTGGGTTCCTTTTCCACCCGTGTCTTGGCGAATGCTGCGTTCGAGCTGCAGGATTTCATAGGGATTGGTTGTCTGGGCGCCTATCCGCTTGAACTTGGCCAGCATGTCCTGCCAGTATCTGATTTCCGACTGAAGCTGCTGGTATTGGGGGCTTCCCGGCTGGGCTTTAGACAGTTTTTGTCGAAGGTTTTTCAGCATCATGTTCTCAATTTCCTTTGCAGATTCGCGACACTTGGCCTGCATTTTTGCAATATTGCCCAGTACTGGATCCCCTTCAATTTTTCCTGTCTTGACATTCACCACGCTCCCTATGCTTCTCATCTCCTGCTCAGTGAACTGGCTGAAATCTACATTTTCACCCAACATCCTTTTACTGGCAAAAGCTTCTCCGTGAGAGCTGGTAGTCAAGGCCAAGTCCGATCTGGTGCCGTTAAAACCGGTCACACTGTGGTATGATTCGTTCATCGCTTTCTGAGCGTCTTTCTGAAATTCTGCCAATGTAACGATTTTGTTATTCTTTCGGATAAGCATGCCGGGGCTTTCCTGGAGTGCCAGATCCAGATCCATACTGGAAGAACCGGAGCTGGAGGCATTCCGGAGAGGTTTGAAGCGAATGTTGCTGGTGTCATAGCCCTGGGCCTTTAGGCGCCGTATCATGTCCGGCATCATTTCCTCATATGATTTGTCAACTAAGCTGGTGAATGCACGTTGAACGGAAGGATGAGTGTCATATTTAAGGAGCCATTTGCAGTGATACGATGAATTTAAAGAAGCGGCCAGCCCTTTCAACTCGTTTTCCAGCTGCTGGATCTGTGGAGTTCCGGCCGGATTTTGCTGTCGAGCTTGCATAAGCGCAAGGCGTTTTTCTTTAAAAAATCCGATAAGAGACCGCGCATCACTGACATCCTGCTGGAATTTCGCGGCAGCGAACTGCTCGTTTACCGTTGGCCGTTTCCAGTTGAGTGGTTTGAATAACCGGTTTTTTGGTCCGTAAAAATGCAAGGCTCCTTTAGTGACCAGCCCGATGCCAAACTGCATAACTCTACCTATTAAATAGCCGGCCCCTGCCTGTTTGGCTCCTGACCATAAACGGTCCCCCAGAGTAGATTTAGGGTCGGCTGCAGAATGCTCATAACCTTCCAAAAATGACATAGCCGTGAAACCGACAGTAGAAGACCAACTGACCGAGTTTTTTAATCCTTCCACAGGCCCGCCTGCAATGAGCCCGGTTGTTCCTCCCCATATACCGCCAATGAGGTGAGGTGCCCAGGCGGAAAGAGCTGCCGTTTCTCCAAACGCTTCCACGATGGCTCCGCTGCCGATTCCTACAACAAATATTCCAGCTGTCATCACAGTTAAGTTGGCATAGAATTCATATTCCTGGGCGTTTATGGCCTTTTCATCTTCATGAGCGGCAACTCCCTGCCAATGTCCCTGTATAATTTCATTCAGGGAGCTTGCCACCTTCCGGGCCTTTTCCACATTACCACTCCCGATAGTCTTGGCGTCCAGGATAGAACGGGCTTTCTCCCGCATGGAGGCTTGAATCTCCCATGGCAGCAGCCTGATTTGCCGTTCAACTCCGGCGGCTATCTTCCATGCGGCATCGGACCGGGCGGCTTCTTCTTTGATTTTGCGTACAAACTGTTCGTGAGCCATGACATCGAAGGCTGACCTGGTGTGGACGATCTGTCCAGTCTGATAGGATGCGATTAAGTCCTGTTCAGCCTGGATGTCTGACTGGAGCTGAATGGCCCGGAACATTAACTGCTTGCGGCGCGGCTCCTTAGTTTCCAGGTTTAACTCGTCGATTTCTTTCTGAAGATTACTCTTAAGAATGGTAATCATGGATTGGTGGAAAGCAATGGTTTCCTTCACTGCTTCAATTTCTTCTTGAGTAGGGCCGGAAACGGCAGGCGAAGAGGCCGCAGCTGTCTGATTGGGAGTAGTGGCTGAGGCTAGTTTTTCTTGAAATTGCCTATACCTCTTGTGAAAATCTTCTCGGTCCGACCAGTCTGTAGAATATCCCAAATCTGCTGGAGGATTGTTCAACCAGTCGATGCAGGTCAAGTGAAATGCGAACCTGAGTTGGAGATACTGTTCCATAGATTCTATGGGAAGTTCGAACTTCTGCAGCTCTAGGGCCACCTTGAGTTTTGCCTCCTCAATTTGACTGTAATCTAGAGAGCTTTGCCGCTGCTCCCACACAGCTATAGCTTTTTCTTTCTCTAGACGCAACTTGTCCAAGTCCTCATTTCTAAGTCCATCTGGCAGCGGCGGCAGACTATTGGTCACTCTCAAAGCAACTACCCGAACGGTGGTTAGTTGTCCCTCAATTGTCGTTTCATAAGAATACTCAAGTCTGTCTCCCTCTACTCCCTCCAGCATGGTTTGGGTCCAGTTGATTTCTGAAGGCTGGGAGCTTCCGGCATACCCAAATCCCAACAGGTTGTGCATCGATTCAGTGGCCATGGGATTCTGTCCGCCTTTGAAAAAAACCAAGTGCACAATCTGCCGTGGCTGTAAGGGAGAATATTGATCACTTTCGGAATAGCCGGCCCACTCGCCTTCGAGAATCCAGGGACCTTCGGGAGCGGGTTTAGCGGATTGTACCGCTCTTTTAAAGCGTCGGTCGGCCTCACATTTGGCTGTTAAAGGATTGGGGGGATTGCCCAGTGCCTTAATCTTCTTGGCAATGTCTGCAAGTCCTGCTCCCAGGGCCCGAAGCGTGCCTGCCTGGCGTTCGGCCATGGCCAGAGTATCAAAATAACCTTCACGTAGATCTGCCGTCAAAGCCAGGCCGGCGTTATACATGGTGATCTGATACGCTCCGGCCGCTCGCATGAACGCTTCCCGTCCAGCTAGAAACTGGCCCAGCAGCGGATTTAATTTATTCAGATAGTCAATGGCATCCAAGGTCGGAAAGTCAAATAGGGGAGCCCAACAGGCTTGGAAGCGCTGTTCCTCTTCTGCAGTCAGTTCACCGTAAATCAGGCGCATCCCTTCCATGGCAACGGATACGGCACCATTGTATTGTAGGTTGGACATAGTGTTGAAATCCAGAAATTGGGCCAGAGTTGCATTCGGGATTCCGGGTGGAACTTCGATGGGAGACGGATCCGGAATCTGCCATGGCAAACCGGTAGGGGCGTCTTGATTAGATTGGCAGGGATCTTGGGTTGTAAATGTTATCTGGGGCAGAGTTGCCTCTTCCTCAGCTAGTGTTGACGACGGCTTTGGAGGAGGGGTCTGTGTGGGGCTTTTCTTTTGGATTTCCGGAACTGAAGAAGCGGGAGTCTTTGCCATTTGCCCTCTCAGTTTATCCAAATTATTCCGGGAATATGTGTGTTTTGGATCGATCCTCAGGGCTTGTTCCAGGTCTTTGAAGGCTGCTTCCAGGTCTCCCTGTGCCATTAAAGCGAGTGATCGATTGTTGTAAGAGTCAGCGGAGTTAGGATCAATCTCCATGGAGCGGGTTGCGTCGGCAATGGCGCCATCGAAATCACCGATGTAATAGCGCTCCAAAGACCGGTTTCTCAAGGCATAAGGATTCTTTGGATCCATTTCCAATGCACGACTATAAAGGGAAATGGCTTTACTATGATTATTATTTGCGGCCTCGAGATTGGCCAAGTTGTTGATTACCGCAGTATTTTTTGGATCAAACTTAAGCGCTTGTTCATAGGCTTTTATAGCTCCTGGAATATCGCCTTGTGCCCTTCTGACCAAGCCTAGGTTATTGTAGGCTCCACTGTACGAAGGATTGAGAACTATAGCTTGGTCTATGTCAGAGAGAGCCATTTGGGTCTCTCCCAGCAGGTGATAAGTGTACCCGCGCCCATTTAAAGCTTGGTGGCTTTGAGGATTGGTGATAACAGCCTGATTAAAATCAACCAATGCCTGGTTATGATCCTTGAGCATCAAATGGCACCACCCCTTTCTGCGGAATGCCTCACTGAGATTAGGATTGAGGGCGATGGCCCGATCGCACATTTCTATGCTTTCGCGATATTGGCGGGCTTGATAGAGAGCATTGGCTTGCTGGAGTAAATCTTCCGCTGATTGCGCCCAGGATAATGAAAAGCAGATTGCCAACAAAACAATCAAAATCAGAGGTTGTTTAAGTTTGAGTTTACGGCTCATTTTATTTTATCTCTTTAATCCTTTCCTCGGCTATTTCACGCATAAAATCCATGTCTGTCCCTTCTGATTTCTTGAGAAATATTTCATACCAGTGCACGGCATCTTTCAGGCGGTTAAGGTTGTCCAGGGCGCTGGCGTAATCAAAACTATCATATAATCCGAGGTCCGGATTTTGTTTAATAATGCTGTCGTAATAAGCAGCAATTTTGTCGTACTGCCCCAGTTCTTCATAGGAGAGGTGGAGTGCAGCCACGGGGGAAAAAACGAGATATTCTTCCGGGTATTTTTCCATGCTGAGGATCTTCGATTCCTTTGTTTTCTCAAGAAATGGTTCGAGGATGGCGATGATGTCCTCGTGCCTGGGTTCGTCATAAGCTTGAGTATAGAGGTTGATTATCCGGTGGATTGAAGTGTGAGCCTGTTCTGTATCGGGACATTTTTCGATGACAATTTTGTAATTAACTTCAAAAACTTCGAGATTGGATTTGTCAGAGTTATACATTTTTGTAAAAAGAGCTTCGGCCACTATCTGCTGTTCTTCTAAACTCAAAGATGGTTTCTGGATCAGGGCTTCGATATCCGCTTCCTGAATGGTTTTTGCACATCCTCCAGTTATAATAAGACAAAAAAGACCCAAGATGGCCGGTATCCGAATTATACATGGTTTGCTTTTCATTAAATTCCTTCCAAATGGATTCAATGGGAGTTTATTATATTCGTGTTGAATTTTCAAAAGGAATTGTAGAATCTGGGAAAAAATATTGCCAAAAACTGAAGGCGTAAAACTCTAGCTTTTTAAAAGGTCAGATTTTATTTTGTTCCGGTGAGGATGAATACAAATTTCGAAATATTAAAATTTATTAATGTAATTTTCACAACCTTATAATGTTCTTGAGCGTATACTTTGTAAAGTATGTGCAGATTATTCCGGAATATGACCCGTCCAACTTGTCTGCAAAACCGGCGGAACTGTCATTCCGATTTTAAAAAAAGCGATTGTTTGTACAAATAAAGGAGGAAGCATGATCACCAGAAGATTATTCTTGCGAATTACAATTATCTTGTTTATGACAATAAGCATTGGCACAGCTCCCAATCTTTTTGCCCAGAAAGAAATAGATTTTACACTGGATTCGGCGGTTGAAATCATGATGGAGAGCAGCTACCGGATTAAGCTGCTCAAGATGGAGATAGAACAGAGAATGATAAGTATTTCGTTTTTGTGTTTGTCCTTAATTCTTCACAATTTTCCTTAA
>CAZOJY010000157.1:0-6329 GCA_964580235.1 uncultured Eubacteriales bacterium
ATTTGACCAAGAGATGTGTGTTTGATATACGTTGTCTAGGAGGGAAACATGGGATATGTGCTCAACCGCCGTCAATGGTTAAAAACAAGTGCCCTGGTTGTTGCGGGCTTCATGTCCGGCAATGATTTTTTAGCATGCCGCAAAGGGCCATCTATTCCTAAGGAAACTCCGAAAAATGATGCTTTCATTTTGCTCGACAACAACGAGAGTCCTTTCGGTATCTTCCCAAACGCCAGAGAAACCATCGTCAGATCGATTCCCTTGTCCAACCGCTATCCCCATGGCCATTATCCCAGGTTGAAGCAACTCATCGCTGACCGGGAGAACATAACTCCGGATCATATCATTCTGGGAGCAGGCTCGACGGAAGTGATGGTGACACTCATTCATTCTGCAAAAACAGAAGGGGAAATCCTGGTGGGTGATCCCACCTATTTTGACTTTATATATTATGCAAATAGAGCGGATCGAAAGTTGAATAAAATCCCATTGAACGACAAGTTCGAGCACGATTTGGAAGCCATGGAAAAACAGATCTCGTCCCAAACCAATCTGATCTATATCTGCAATCCCAACAATCCCACAGCATCGATTACGCCGAAGGACAAATTGCAGCCATTCTGTGAGCACGTCTCAAATCAAGCCCTGGTTGTCGTGGATGAGGCCTATCATGAGTATGTGGAGAATGGGGCTTATTCCTCGATGATCGGCTTGATCAAACAGGGGAAAAATGTGATCATCACACGAACATTTTCAAAAATCTTCGGGCTTGCAGGGCTGCGCATCGGATACGGCATCGCACCTCCGGAAATTATCAAAAAATTGAAAAAATTGAGCCGGAATTTCGCTCCTGTTGCCTGGCTCAGCCTGCAGGCGGCAATGGCCAGCTACCCAGATCAGACGTTTATCCAGTCGGTAAAAGAAAAAAATAAACAAGTGAAGCAGTATTTGTATCAAGAGCTGAAAAAACTAGGCCTGTTCTATATTCCATCCCACACGAATTTTGTTCTCTTCGAGGTCAACCAAAACGCCCAAGAGCTGGCCAAAAAACTGGAGCTGCAGAAAATTCTCGTCCGTCCGTTTAGATTTCAAGAAAGGCAGTGGATTCGAGTCAGCTGTGGAACAAAACAAGAATTGCAGACTTTGATCTCCTCCCTCACCGTTCTTTTGTAAAAGGAGTCTTTTTTAACTTCTTTCAAATTTTCCAGCTCAATCGAACACATGGTCCCTGGTTTATGGATTCCCGTACGGCAATCTTGCCCTTTTCGCTGAACAGCAGCCCATCATTTTCCCCACGATATTTTTTATCCAACTAGGAATTTTCCATCCCGAACGAGGTGTTCGCCGCTGGCGCTTAGGGTAACTTTGTCCACCAGGGCATCATAGTGATGAGGGCTGGTGTTGATGCCAATCCCATAGGAATCACCGATGGCAAAATGAGCTGTCCCGAAGGCTTTCTCTGCTTCCAGCATGTTGGGACATATCTTGGCTTTTGGATTTGTCCCGATCCCGAATTCCCCGATGATCTTGCCGGTTTCATCTTCCCCGATGTAGGCCAAGATCTTTTCGACTCCTTCGCCTTCATACCCGATCAGCCGGCCCTTTTCGAATGTCATTACTCCTTTCCCGAGCTGGTCATCGATCAGGCTGATCACCAGCCTGCCGCTGAAGCTCTCTTCCACCGGCGCCGTAAATATTTCTCCGGCCGGGAGGTTGCCGTGTTTCCCTTTCTGGCTGATGACGCCGTTGTCATTTTGCCACTTTCTTCCTTTGACACTGAACTCAACGTGGGTGCCCTCGGCATTTTCAACCAGGATATCTTCGGAATCCTCCAGTGTGCTTATAAGCCTCTGCCCAAACATATCCAGCTCGTGAAAATCGATATTTACCAACCGCTCCATCATATCCCTGGTTAAACCCGGCATCATACAAATCCGGCCGTTTGCCACGCCGGCTTTGACCATGTAGCTGCGGAAGGGCTTTTCTTCCATCCGGGCATCCAGCATATAAGCCATGGCTGAAGCCTTCATACAAAGCATTCGAAAAAGATTTGTCGGTTCGGTTATGGGTCTCAACGTTTCTGTCATCAAGTATGTTGTTGTTTCAACCCCCATTTTTTTTGCACGATAAGCCAAAGCTTCGGCAATCGGCATTTTTTGCTTATCTGTTACCAGCAGAAATTGCTCTCCTTCCTTCAGAGCCAGGGCCTGGACGACCGCTCTTTCCGCAGCTTGATAAAGTTTATCCATAACCGTCTCCGTCCGTTCTTTTCAATTTACACAATAATCACCAAAATCGCAACGAATTAGAGAATTGGGGGACAGGTACCGAATTATTCCTGGATTTTCGCTGCAAATAGGGGATTCATAAAATGGGCTAGGGTTATGAGAAGAACACATCCGATGACATTAAACCATAAGTAGGGAATCTCTGTGAAAAAATAACATCCTAAAACAGTCAATTCTGCGATGATGGCTGCGATAAACGTCGCATTTCCTCCAATTTTTTTAAAATAAAAGGCTATTAAAAAAATGCCCAGGATCGTTCCATAAAAAAGAGAGCCTAGAATATTCACAGCTTCGATCAATGACCCGAGCCGGTTTGCAAATAAGGCAAAATTGATAGCATAGATTCCCCAGAACACCGTGGCGAGTTTGGCCACGATGAGATAATGCTTTTCCGATGCATTTTTTTTGAACACACGCCTGTAAATATCAATAACCGTCACCGAGGCCAAAGCGTTTAATTCAGCCGAAGTGGAGGACATCGAGGCGGAGAGAATGGCCGCCAGAATCAGGCCCACGAGTCCAATAGGCAAAAAATTGATGACAAAACTTAAAAAAATGTAATTGATATCGTTTGTGTCCGCATCCGGATTCGCTTTTTTAATGAGAGCGGTTGCCTCATCCCTGATCTCCAGCTCCGATTCTCTTGATTGCCGAATCTTTTTGACGGCGTCGTTCAATTCTGATTCCTCATGGGTCTCGACAGCATCCAACATGTTCCGGATGTGATCCTGTTTTTCCTGATGGAGATTTCTGAATTGGGTTTCCAATTTTTGGTAGGCTTCTGCATACGAACTGTTTTTCACATTGGCTGTCTCCACAGGGTTGAAAAACAACGGGGGAGCCACAAACTGATAAAAAACAAAAATCATCGCTCCGGTTAGGAGTATGGCAAACTGCATCGGAACTTTGACGACGCCGTTGGCCAAGAGCCCCATCCGGCTCTGCGCCACCGATCGACCGGAGAGGTAGCGCTGCACCTGGGATTGATCCGTCCCAAAATAAGAAAGCGCGAGAAAGGTTCCCCCTATGAGGCCTGACCAAATATTATACTTGTCTTTCCAGTCAAACGCGAAATTGATGACATTCAATTTTCCCATCTTACCGGCGACATGAGCGGCATCTAAAAATGATATATCATTTGGCAGCAAACGAAATATCATAAAAAATGCCGTTCCCATTCCCAAGGTTATGATCGCCATCTGCAACAGATGTGTTTTATTGACGGCATCCGTCCCGCCTGATGCTGTGTATACGATCACCAATCCCCCAATCATGAAAATCGTGAAACGGATATCCCACCCGAGAAGAACCGAAATAATCAGTGCGGGGGCAAAAATGGTGAATCCGCAAGCCAACCCCCGTTGAATCAAAAAAAGAACACTCCCTAAGGTGCGGTTTTTCAGGTCAAAACGCTGCTCTAAAAATTCATACGCCGTATAAACCCTCAATCGGTGGAAAATAGGAACAGCCGTGACAGAGAGAATAACCATTGCGATAGGGAGGCCAAAATAGAACTGCACAAACCGCATACCGTCCACAAAAGCCTGCCCTGGGGTCGATAGAAAGGTAACCGCACTTGCCTGCGTGGCCATGATCGAAAGCGCAATGGTGTACCAGGGTGTTTTTCTGTTTGCCAGGAGAAATCCCTTGATATCTTTTTTGCCCCGGGATTTCCAAATTCCATAGACCGCCACAAAAATCAGAAATGAACACATCAAAAACCAGTCAATTCTGCTCATGTGATCCACTTCTAATAATCATCCTGACTTTAAAACTTCCTCATAATAGGCCTCATACTGAGGAATGATCTGATCGGCATTAAAACATTGTGAGGCTCGCCTCCTAGCTTGCTTTTTAAAAAGTTCATGTTTTGCAGGATGACCCAACAGGCTCAACGTTTTTTCAGCCATGCTGTTTATCTCACCAACCGGAAATAAGAATCCCGTTTCCCCATGTCTTATCACTTCCGGCAAACCCCCGGTCTCCGAACCAATTACCGGCACACCGCAGGCCATTGCTTCGAGTGCGCTTAATCCAAAACTTTCCTGTTCGCTTGGGAGAAGAAAAAGATCCGCGCAAAAAAACAAGGGTTCCAGATGATCCTGTTCTCCAAGAAAATACACTTGATCCCCGAGTTTCAGCTCTTTGACCAACTGTTGAATGAAGATTCGTTCCGGCCCATCCCCGATCAGGATAAGCTTTGCCGGCATCTGCTTTCGAACCCTGGCAAAAATGCGCACCACGTCTGCGACCCTTTTCACAGGCCGGAAATTGGAGGCATGCATCAGGATCTTCTCCCCTTTCGGCGCATACATCTCGCGTGTGCAGTCATTGCGGTCCGGTGCCGATCGTCTGGGATCGATAAAATTGTAGATGACCCGTATTTTCCGTTGGATCCCGAACTCTTCGATGGTGCGCTGCTTCAAATAATCCGAAACGGCCGTGACGCCGTCCGATTTCTCTATGGTGAATTTTATAACCCTGTAAAAGGATTGATCGGCCCCAACCAGCGTAATGTCCGTTCCGTGAAGCGTTGTGAGAGTTTTTATCCGCCGTGAACTCAAGATCTGCTTGGCCAGATAGGCACTGGCTGCGTGTGGGACAGCATAATGGGCATGGATAAGCTCGAGATCATACTCCTCGACAAGCTCCACCAATTTTGTCGCCAATCCCAGGGCATACGGAGGATACTTAAACAGGGGATAGGACGGCACGCCCACTTCGTGTACAAAAATGCTGGGATGGAACGTGCGCAACCGAAAAGGCTGGGCATAACTCACGATATGAATCTCGTGTCCCCTATCGGCCAGACCTTTCGCCAGTTCAGACGCGACGACCCCACTCCCTCCGTGGGTGGGATAACAAACTATCGCGACTTTCACGGAACTGTCTCCAAATAATCCTCGCCGAAAAATGCCGCAGGATCATCCAGTTTTATGGCCTCTCGGATCAGAAACGGTTCCCCAAATTTAACGCCGATATAAGCACCGTACTGCTGATCTCTTGTGACAATTTTATCCAGGAATTCAGGATGGCTGATGGAGGTCTCTTCTTCCCCGAATTCGGCTTTGTGTTTGTGATGGAATTGAGATTTATACGCCAGAATCGATTTGATTTTTAGAGTGTGGAAATCCGAGATGTCAACAATAAAAGAAGGCTTGAATTCGAATCGAGTCTGGTAGTACAGAACTTTATACGGCCGAAATGGTTTCTGATCCGTATCCAATTTTTTCAAACCGGCCAGGTATGCCGCTCTGCACACCAGATGAGATGTTTCCTCGTGATCCGGATGGCGCGCGACCCAATACGGGGCCATCACTATTCGGGGCCTATGCGCACGAATCTCTTTGATGATTTTTAGCTTGTTTTCCCATGTTTCCGCTACCCGTCCATCGGGAATATTCAGCATTTTATGAACCGACAGGCCCATAATTTCGCTGGCCTCCTGAAATTCCCTGGCGCGTACCGCTGTACTGCCCCGGGTTGCCATCTCTCCTTGAGTCAGCGTGATGATACCGGTTTTATGGCCCAGAGCTCCTAATTTAATGATGGTTCCGCTGCACGACAGCTCCACATCATCCGCATGGGCGCCGAAGGCTAGAGCATCCAATCTCATCCTGTCCTCCTTCATCGGCCTCTTCTTTACCATCCCCTTTATGTTAGGGTGGGGGCGCATTGGCCTCCTGAATTATTCCTAAAAAATGCTGTTACCTTCATATTTTCCAAAAATGATATCTACATATTTATCTTCTATACACATCAGCCTTTTTTACCGTTCGGGCGAGCCAATCTCACCACATCAGCTTCATTGTAGCCTGCTCGCGGTATCCCACTACAGCTTCGCATGCCACTTCTTCGCCGCTCCAGCAATCTCGGCTCGTGAATAATCCAGGCCTCCTGAATTATTCATAATTTTATTACCTGATGGTCAAAATTATCCATATCGATGGCACGGCAAAGCTTATCCAAACATGGGTAACCGTATTTTATTAGACAGGGCACAATATTGAATACTCTCTCCTGAATGCCGCTGCTAGACTC
>CAZOJY010000158.1:0-6169 GCA_964580235.1 uncultured Eubacteriales bacterium
CTGTCTGCTTCCCCATATAAAAGGCCCTCTGACTGTCCTTGACATCTTTTTTGTCAAGATTTTTATTTCTTCATGATGATTGGATGGGAAAATGAGGATAAAGATGCTCACCCAGCCAGCCCAGCTGAAAAGCAGCTTCTTATCTTTACAGGGGATGTTGCCGATGTAGTTGTCGTGCAGGGGCTGGTAGGAGGATTCGACGAAGAGACGGTTAAAGCTGTGAGGCAATGGAAATATGAGCCGGCCGTGAAGGATGGACAGAGGGTCAAAGTCTGGAAACAAATCACAATCACATTCAAACTGCGCATCGAATAAATCGGTGACGAGATACTTGATTACCTAATTGCTTTTGTCTCTGTTATTCCCGCAATGACAATTAAAAAAGATTAAAGCTGAGT
Source organism: uncultured Eubacteriales bacterium (assembly GCA_964580235.1). Lineage (GTDB taxonomy): Bacteria > Acidobacteriota > Aminicenantia > Aminicenantales > Aminicenantaceae. The sequence goes on from CAZOJY010000158.1 coordinate 399, forward strand.
TTAAGTGAGATGGAGATGCCGTACGAGTTGAGGTTTATCGAGGACTTCCTGACGTTGTGGTAATAACTTCCATCCGGTTTTTCATCCAGAACCCACATCGTAGTATAATGGTTGTTCTCGTCTGAACTTCCGGACTGATAAGTCCAGAGGTTTCCGTAAGTAGAATCTGTATCGCTGTACTCATGCTCAGAATCTCCATACCATATGGACCATGATTTGGACTTGGTTTCCAAATTCATGACATTGCTTCCTTCCCAATTGCGAAACACGACTTGCCTTCCGTACGCCTCGGCGCCTATCGATAGCGTGCGGGTCAACTTGATGTCGAGGCCCAACCCGGCATGAAACCCAAAGGAGTTGCTGTCGGTCTTTTGGATCATCTGGAGGGTCTGTGTCGAATCGCGTTGATAGATTAACTCACCGGCAGTCGTCTCCGTAGAGTTTGATGTACCATCCACATCAAGGTTGAAGTCCAGCTTTCCGGAGTAATAGCCTGCCCCGGCGTGAGCGAAAAACGTGAAGGTCTCTTTTTTCCCTATCGGCAGGAAGAGGTAGGCATCCAGGGTGATGGGAACCGCCGAGAGTGTACCCTTCGGGGAATATATTTCAGAACTATGATTCTCAGAATTGTAACTATCCCCAAAATTGTTTGTACGATCGTAGTCGACCGCGAATGAACCCTGATTCTTGACAAAGATGTAGCCAGAGCCGATGGAAACGGCGAAATTCCGGGTAATACGGAACATGATTTCGGCACGGAAATCGTTCGACCTTTTGGGTGTTTTCCAGTCGAATGTCGTGGTGTAGCGGTCTTGCTGGTTCAAATCAAAACAGTTGGATTCCCACCCTTTTCTCGCCTCTTCGACGTCGCCGGCCCCGTCCACCAGGTGGCCGTAGGTTCCGGAGAGTCTGAAGCTGACTTCCACACCAGCCCAAAGGCCGCCAGATAAGAGAGCCATGCCCATGACCAGGAGTAACATGATGTTTTTTCTCATAACAAACCTCCTTATGGTTTTTGTTCACTCCTTATTTTGTGGTTTTGTAAGGGGAAAGTTGTCAGGAAGTTGTGAAGACTTTGTTAAAAGTTTGTAAAAAGAGTGGTTATTTAAGGTACAGGTCGATGTCAGCCTCTGTACCATCGGAGACCTGACGACACCAGGCCCACATGATCATGTTCCTGTCGTTACCGGGTTGGATATCTCCTTGCCCGAACGGGGATATCAGGCATCAATGGATTAACAATGACTTTTATAGCACAGGATAAAGGGAAGTCAAAATTGGGATTTGTCATTGACTTTTGAAATATAACTTAATAGTGTAGGGCCACGGGGAGGTCAGAAGGAATAGAAAATTTGTATCTGTTGTCAATCTTATTGCATTTTTTATCTTCACTATATCCTGCATAATGTATCAGAAAAAAGAAATCGCGCCAGAAGAAGCCGAAACTTACCAAAAGTCTGGCAGAAAAGTAAGAATCAGTGGAATTATTACCACCTCGGGGATAGAATACGAATTTCCGAAAGGAAAAGCCGCGAGAATAGTGGGGGACCAAATCAATAGCACAGGCAGTCCTGTTACAAAAAAAACCTGGATGGAACTGGAAAAAGCGAACATTCAAAAAATTATGAGAGATCGCTTCCTTAGGGCCCTAAAAGTGAGCACAAAAGACGGAGACACCTATAAGGTGGAAAGTAAAAGTTTTGTAATATAGTGAGAGGCCAGAAAAAGCCTCTTCTGGAGAATTGAACAATGCCAGCGAGTTGGGGATTGGGCAAGGCTCTGGACAATTAAATATCAGGACTTCAGGCAGAGCAACAGTTACTTTTTCGCTTTGCCCTTGTCAGTAACAAGCCGTCTCCGGTATTAACGGAGCGATAGTGCCAGCGAGTGTGGGCTATTGATAAGAGGCTTGAGAGGACACGGGGCGGGGTGATAAACAAGGTGTCAGTTGCTTCAAGGTAGGGGAAAGCTATACGCTGAAAGCCAGCATACCATCATACTGGGCGGTAACGCCTGGTTGGAGCGTGGTAAGCCTTACCGAGTGCCGGTCAATTGAAGTCTGAAAGGTAGAAAATTACAGGCAAAGCAGCCTCTAATACGTTAGGGGTTGCTTTGCCTTTTTTTGTTTCCATTTCAAGGGATATCTTGGGGGGATTACACAGACTTCTCCAACTTCTGTAGTGTCATCGCGCTGGCCGTTTCGCTTCAAAGAGACTCTATTAACTACCTTAGCCCTAACTTCTTCTGAGTTTCTTTACACTTTTGGGAATCAAATAAAAGGCTTTCTAACTCTTCGCTGTCCAGCCAGTCGTCATCAGGGTTACGGTTCTTCAAGTGAACGTATGCTCTAAGGGCACCCCGGACAATACTCTGAAGGTGCCAAACAGCATTGGGGAAAAATTTGCTTTTTCCAAGTTGCTGCCCAACTATAAATATAACCATGTAAACGGATTTATTCAACAAAGCAACGGAAGTTAACAGGTATGACCTTCAATCCAAAGGATCAGTTCCGCTAACCTGTGTACCGTCCCCGACATCCCGAATGCACCGTGCTCTGCCGGGTGCTCTTCCGTTACTTCGGCCTGTATGCCAATGCTCACCGGGGCAAAGTGCGGAAGGGGCAGCCCGACAAGCATCCATTCATCATTGGTGAGGAGGAATGCCCAAGAATCCCCTGCCGGGGCTGGGCCGAGATGATAAGGAAAGTCTACGAGGTCATCGACCACCTCAAGCTGTCCTTGACATCTTTTTTGTCGTGATTTAGATTTCTTCATGATGATTGGATGGGAAAATGAGGACAAAGGTGCTCACCCAGCAAGCCCAGCTGAAAAGCAACTTATTATCTTTTAAACGGTACTCGTGGACAATTCTGAAATGCCCCCGCAAGGGTGTGGGGAGCCAGCCATCACATCGATGGGCGCGGTGATTGCCAATGCCGTATACGATGCCCTCGGTAAAAGAATGTTCACGCTCCCGATGATCCCCGCCAGGATAAAAGAAACTTTAGGATAACTATTCATATCTTAGAGAGTCGACAGGATTGGCTCTTGCAGCTTTTACCGACTGGTAACCGACTGTCAGCGATGCAATGACAAAGGCAAAACCGGCCGATAAGATGAACGTGTCGATTCCGATCTTGACCGGATAAGGGAAGTTCTGGAGCCACTTGTTCATCGCAAAAAAAGCGACCGGCCATGAAACTGCATTCGCTATCGCTACTAAAACAAAAAATTTCCGGCAAAGCAGAATCACGATGGAACTCACCGAAGAACCGAGAACCTTTCTGATACCGATTTCCTTGGTCCTTTGTTCGGTCGTGAATGAAGCAAGACCGAACAGACCGAGGCATCCGATAACGATAGCCAGCATCGAGAAGGTGCGGAAAATATTGCCCAGTCTTTTTTCGGCTTGATGCTGACCATCAAAAAATTCATCGATGAAAAAAGAATAATACGGATGATTCGGGAAGCTTGTTTTCCACATTTGTTCGATTTTTTTCATAACACCGGGGATATCGCCGGTGTTCAGTCGTAGCGTCAATCTCCTAGCTCTGTTTTCGATAGCCCCTTTCAGGCCGATGTATTGGATGACAGTGGGTGCCACGATTGAATATAGCGACCTCTGGTGGATGTCCTTGAAAACGCCGATGACAATTTTCCTGATTACCCCATCATCCGAAGGGATCTCGATGGTTTTCCCCACAGGATTATTCCAGCCGAGAATTTTTGCAGCGGTCTGGTTGATCATCACAGCATCCGTATAATCGGATGTGATCAGCTTGGAAAACCCCCGTCCTTGGGTCACCTCGATCTCGAATGTATCGAGGAAGCCATAATCAACGAGAAAGCTGTCCATTCTGATCATTTGATCTCGGGAATATCCCTCAGGGTATGTTCCGAAATTAAACAGGTACATCTCTCCCGGTATCATGGAGGAAAGCCCGGCGCTCTCGATCCCGCTGATTTTCAACAAGTTCTGTTTGAAAGACTCCAAGCCAATTCTCACCTCATCATTTTGGATCGCAACAGCCAACAAATTCTTTTTGTTGAAACCGAGGTCCTTGTTTTGCATGTAATTGTGTTGATCCAACACGATAATCGTGCAGATTATGAGAATGATGGAAAGGGCAAACTGGAATATGACCAGGATGGAACGAAACAAAGATCCTCTGGTCCCTTCCGGAAGGTGTCCTCTGAGAGCCGAAATAGGTTTGAAGGCAGAAAGAAAGAATGCCGGGTAGCTGCCCGCGACCAATCCGACAAACAGCACGACCGCAACCAAAATGGCATACATTGTTGGCATCGCTAGGGTATTCAAAGAAATAGTTTTTCCGGCGAGGCTGGAAAAATAGGACAAAAAAAGCCGTGCGAGGAGGACGCCGAAGGCAAAGGACAACAACGCATACATAAAAGACTCCCCAAGAAATTGACCGATGAGTTTAGTTCTTTGAGCGCCCAACACTTTTCGTATTCCCACTTCTTTCGCTCGGCTTGCCGCACGGGCCGTCGCGAGATTCATGAAGTTGATGCAAGCGATCGAAAGAATTATCAGGGCGATAGCCCAAAAGGCATAGATCAATCGGATATCGCTGTTGTCCCCCAATTCATACTGAACATGAGAGTGCAAATGAATGCTTCTTAAGGGCTGAAGATAGGCCTCCAGCTCGATTCCACTTTCCCTCAATGCCGGGCCGAGGTGTTTTTCGTGAAACGCATTCATTTTCTGCTGGAATTTCTTGAGATCGGTGGTTTCCTGCAGCAGTAGGTAAGTTGGAAAGCTTCCTCCATTCCAGGAACCTATGCGAGGATCATATTTGATAAAAGTCGCAAAGGATGCCAGGGCATTGAAGGTGAAATGGGAGTTGGGTGGAGGATCTTTCACAACTCCTGTCACTCGATAGTCGAATTTGTTATCCCAGTTGACAATTTTCCCGACCGGACTTTCATCCCCGAAATATTTTTGGGCCGTTTTTTCAGTGAAGACCATGGTGAAGGGGACCTCCAGAGCCGTTTTTGGGTCGCCCTCGATCATCTCGAATGAAAAAACGTCAAAAACGGACTGGTCCACATACAGCACACCCTCTTCGAAAAAAGTCTTGTCTTGATAGGCAAACACTCTTTTGACAGTGGGGCTAAATCTTACAGCATTTATCACTTCCGGCAGTTCTTCCACCATTGTCGGTCCCACCGGTGCTGGTGATCTTGCCAACTCGCTCGTCTGTCCCGATACAGTCCTCTTGGATACGATGCGATAGATACTGTCGACGTTCTTGTGATAGCCGTCATAGGAAAGTTCATATCCGATGTAGGCAAAAATCAAAACACAACAGGCAATACCCAGAGCCAACCCGAAAATGTTGATCGATGAATAAAATTTGTTTTTGATCAGGTTGCGGTAGGCGGTCGTTATATAGCTTCTAAGCATCCCAAGACTCCTAGGAATGTTATAAAATAGTTCCCCGATTTATGCAAAAGAAAGAAGATAGACTTTTATGATCGTAAGTATCAGACCGGGATAAGGCTAGGCTGCTCTCGTCCAGATTCAGAGGCAATTCTTTATTCATAAACGAGGATAACCACCCGGCGATTCTGCGCTCTTCCCTCCCGGGTAGAATTATCGCCAACCGGAACATCGCTTCAAACAACAACGTGAATCCACTCCCAGGACGGGCCCATGGGACCCGGACAAGTTTGATCCCGCACTTCCTGCAATCAATCCTCGGTACCCGAGCATGAAGATAAGCTTCGTATTGAAAAAAGTTTAAATGACGC
>CAZOJY010000159.1:0-6149 GCA_964580235.1 uncultured Eubacteriales bacterium
GTTTATATCGGCCACCCTGACCGCGACTATGAAATTTGGGCCTATAGTCTGGATGGGAACCTCATGCGAAAGATTAGAAAAGAATACAAACCAGTAGAAATTTCAGAAGAGTACAAGAATTCTTTCTACAGCCGATTCCCAGAGGGAAATCCATTGAGGGAAAAATATGTATTCCGTAAATATTGGGGTCCTTTCCGTTATTTTATAACAGACGACCAAAGACGACTCTTCGTGATGACATATGAGAAAGGTGTGAATTATCGAGAATATATCTATGATGTCTTTACAGCTGAGGGAGCATTTTTCGCCAGGACAAGCTTGGCAAATATGGGACCTCGGCGCCCATTGAAAGCAAGAATTAAAGGTGATCATATATATAGTATGCAAGAAAAAGAAGACGGCTATATTGAATTAGTGGTATACAAGATGAAGTGGGAATAGTCCAGCACGGATTCAGAAGAAATAAAAGAAAAAGAATAAAAATACTTCTGATTATAGATATTTTTGTTTGACTCTCATCCTTTTATATGTAAAATATACCATGAGAATGTAGATATTGCATAATAGAGGTAGAAAATGGCTAAAAAAACTATAGGACCTGTGAGCTCTAATTTAATCTTGACGCTCTATGAAAAAGGGTCTTTAATCTTTTCGGCAAAGGATGCTAAGAAAATTACAGGATTTAAAGGAAATTATCTATATCGCTTTATACAACAGTTAGTTGATCGTGAGGTAATATTGAGGTTGAAACCCGGGAAATATTTTATCATCCCCCAGGAGATAGGCAGAGAAAGTCGATTTATTGGGAATTGGTACATTGTAGCAAGGGAAATTGCAAATTCACCTTTATATTATATTTCACTTTATAGTGCCATGGATCTGCATAATATGACTACTCATCCTTTGATAAAAGTATATATCACATCTCCAAAACAAGAAAGAAAAAGGATTCGGACTATTGTGAATGTTGAGTTCGAGTTCATATTTCAAAAAAAAGATAAAATCTGGGGTATTCAAGAATTATGGATCAACAATACTGAGAAAGTAAGGGTGAGCGATTTAGAAAGGACCATTATAGATTGCCTTTTTAAGCCCAAATGTGCAGGCGGCATTCTGGAAATTGCTAAGGGAATTTGGATTCAAAAGGATAAAATAAATTATGAAAAATTATTAGACTATATGGAAAAACTAAATGTCAACGTGGTAGCAAAAAGATTGGGGTATATATTTGAAATTCTCCAAATAGGAGACAATTTAAGAGCAGAATTAAGAAAATTCATAAATAATAAATATTATCTCCTTGACCCTACTATACCGAAGACAAACACTTTTAAAAATCACTGGAAATTGATTGCCAACATAGATCCAGAAGAATTAACACAAGCAATTCAAACATAAGTATGATTGAACAACGGAATTTATTTAAATTGCAGTCAAAACTTGCTGTTGAAGGTAACTCCATTCCTGTAAAAACATTAGAAAAGGATTATATTCTTACTTGGATTTTGGTTGCTCTTGCAGAACAGGCTATGGAAAATCTTTGTGTTATTAAAGGGGGCACTGCGTTAAAAAAATTCTTTATAAAGAACTATCGGTTTTCTGAAGATCTGGATTTTACATTACTAAATCCAATAAGTATCGAAAGTCTAAAGCAAAAATTGGATAATGTGTTTGCAAAAATTTTAGATATGGCAAATATTCCTTTAGCTATAAATAGAAGTGAGATCCTCTCTAACTCATATACAATAATCGTAAATTTTCCAGGTCCACTTGGCGCTTCAATGAATAGAGGCGAAATTAAAATAGACTTTACTATAAACGAGTTGCTTCTCTTTCCAATCGCGAGGAAAGGATTTTTCCATCTATATGAAGAATATAATGATATTCCTAGCGATGTCGAAGTTTTGGTTTACTCTATAGAAGAAATAATTATTGAAAAACTTGTCTGCTTAGTTGATTCAAACAGGAATGAGCCACGTGATATATACGATGTCTGGTATCTTCTTGATAATGATATTGTTCAATTGGATTTATTGATGGACTCCTTTCAGAGAAAAGCGGAGTTTAAAAAAATAAGTGATATAGAACTATCTCATTCGTTAGATAAGAAAAAAGGCATTTACAAACAGCTCTGGGATATTAGGTTGAATCATCAAATACAAAATTTGCCTCATTTTGAGCTAGTATTCAGATATTTAAAAAGAAGATTTAGAAATTATTAAGAATTAATACAATTTTATCCTTCCATACATATTCATCCAGGAAAATTTGATTTTACAGGAAGCCTGATATTTTATTAGTCTTTTCCTCACCTAAATAAAAATACTTCGCTATAGAGTCTTAAATAGTGAAGTGGAAAATTCAGGTTCAGTGTATGGTAGAATGGCTGCAACTGGACTTGAAGGTCAGCATGAAAATAGAAGAGATTCTCGATAGCATGGGAGATAAGTTGTACAATTATTTGACAATCAAGCTGGGCTCCCCGTTGGATGCGGAGGATGTTTTACAGGAGGTGTTTTGTCGGCTTGTTAGATACAAGGTGCGATTTAGGTTTATGCGAAATCCTTCAGCGTACATATTTCGGATAGCAAGAAATGAGGCAATAAGCTTCTTAAAACATAAAAAGAAAAACCTCAAAAGCCATCATTCCGTCGAAGGACTTTCTAAGGTCATCCAGGAAAACGTCAGAGGATCCGATCCCATGGTTTTGAATCAAACAGCCGAGGCCCTTGCTAAAATTCCTGTCAACCAGCAGGAGGTTATCGTTCTGAAGTTTTTTGAGGAATTGACATTCAGGGAAATTTCTAATGTTTGCAATGTTTCGATCGGAACCATAACGAGCCGATATCGCTATGGGATGGAAAAACTTCGCAAATTATTGGAGGATTGAGATGGGAAGCGTCAATAAAACGCGGGAAATCTTGGAGGGTTTATCTCCAAAGCCGCTGCCTCCAGGGCTCAGGGAAAAAATTCTTTCAACAGCTTACCAAAGACAGAGAGAATTTCTTGTGATTTCGCCAGTTCTTCGGACGTTATTTGCCATAAGCTCTGTCTTTATAGTATTGGCTTTTTTCTGTGACATTATGATCAGGAACAGCGAAAAGGATTTCCTGACTTCGATAATGAACGGCTCACAGGTTTCAGAGATGACGCACGATAAAAACTTACAAGAAATGAAAGATGAGCTTTTTAAAATCGAATATGATCAACGTCTTAATCAATGGGTAATCCGACACTATGAGATAAAAAGGACGGAAGCAAAATTAACAAGCTTTCAGAGAATTATGGATATACTCAAGGAGTGAATCATGGGATATAGGCTGAAAAAGGTATTGACATGGATTGGGATTTCCCTGGTGGCTCTAATAGCTGTAGGATTAATAACACGGGCAGTCTTCAACTATTCAACAGGGAAAAAATTGGAGAAATTCCTGGATCAGAGGAAATCAGAGGGGATTCCAGTAACCATAAAAGACATCGAGCCGGAATGCAATCCCCGGGATAACGCTGCCTTAGTTTGGAAGACAGCAGAAGCTACTCTTTCTATCGAGAAGGAACAGAAATCAATATTGGGACAAGCTATCGATGATCTTTTTTCTGGAAAACCTTTGGAAGAAGAAACAAAAGATCAGATGCGGGTTCTAATAATCAAGAATCAAGAGGCGCTGAGTTTCATCCTGGAAGCTTCCACCAAACCATTCTTCAAGTATGAGGAACAATGGGATATTCTCGGTGAGGATCTTAGGATTGCAACGGCTATTCAAATGATACAAGGTACTCGGCTTTTAGGCATCGATGCTGTGATAAAAGCTGAGGATGGAAACGTTGAAGAAGCCATAAATCAATGCCTGGCTGCAAGAAGGTTTTTGAAGCTGTATCTCCAAGAGCCATTTTTGATTAGCTATCTGATCGGAATGGCATGCACGAAACAAGTCGCTGTTTGTATGAACTATATCGTCTCCGGCAGAGAGATTGAAACAGAAACCCTGAAAAAAATCCTTGATGAATGGGATTCTTCACCCTGGAGAGAAGGATTGGTTTGGGCTCTTGAATCGGAAAGAATTTTTGGATTGGAATCTTCCCTTCTACACTTAAAGGGGGAATACGATTTGGATATAGGTAGAGCCGGGGATATCTTCTTGTGGTTATTTCGGCCTATTATTAAGAATGAGATTATTTGGATGACGCAGGCATATGATCGCCTGCTCGAAGCTGCGAAGATGCCGTATTATTCCTTGGGAGATATTAAAGAGCTTGAGCGGAAGATGTTTGCGACACCATGGTACTACAAGATGGCAGGTGCATTGGTCCCCAATGTGGTAACCGTGCTGTTTAAAAGAGCCACACTTGAAGCTGTGTTTGATACAGCACGGATCGGGATAGCCTGTAAAATATACAAGAATATGTACGGAGATTTTCCTGCAGAATTAGCTGAATTGTCTCCTGTGATACTAGAGGAAGTACCTGTTGATCCCTTCACCGGGCATCCCTTTATCTACAAAAAGAAGGATTCGGGATTTATAGTCTACAGCATAGGCTCCAACCTGAGAGATGATGGGGGAATAGGAACCTGGAGAATCACTCAAATCGTGATGGAAAAGGATGATGATTGGGCATGGAAAGAAGAATCAATAAAAACTGAAAAATAACCAAGAGGATATGAAAAAGATTATTTTTCTTCTGATCACTCTATCTTTTTTATTTCAATGCAGTACAGAGCAAGAGGATGTGGAAAGGATTATGGAAGATGGCGTAGAAGTTGTCATCAATCATTTAGAGCCATACAAAATCAAAGGGGAACCTTCCACTCTCCATCTTGAGGAAAAATTCACGATTGACACGGAAAGAGATGACATAGCTGATGTGGGAGTCACGGACATAGGTAGCTATGATGTTGATTCTGAAGGAAATATTTATTTTTTTCAAGAACAAGAAAATGATGAAAACTTGGTCTACAAGTTTGATGATAAGGGAGATTTTGTAAAAACATTTGGGAAGAGGGGACAAGGTCCCAAAGAGATTGAAATCTCCATATTCATGTATATCAACGATAAAGATGAAATATTGATAAAAGACTATAATAGAGCTAGATTATTTGTCTTTGATAAGGACGGAAATCTAACCAAGGAAACTCGTCTCGGTACAGAATATGGAAGTAACCGAGTTTTTTATCCTCTAGAAAATGGAAATTATCTTAGCTATGACCTAGAATTTGACCGACAAAAAGAGCATATTTGTGACATAGTCCAATTATACAATTCGAAATTTGAAATCTTAAAAGAACTTGATAGGTGTGATTATGGTCCCTGGGGTTCAAACCAGCCAAAGTTGAGAGCCACTCCTCGTGTTTTTATGTGCAGAGTGGCAAATAGGATGATATATATAGGTCATGAGAATCGGGGGTATGAAATTCTAATGTATGATTCTGATGGGAACTTAGTGAAAAGAATCAGAAAAGAATATACTCCTGCTGACGTTCCTGACGATTTTAAAGAATACTGGTTTTTCAATATGCCACGGAGTAAAGACAGGCTTAATTTCCTAAATGAAATGCCTCCCTTCCATTACTTTTTTCATGATGATGAAGGACGTCTTTATGTCAAAACTTACGAAAAGGGAACGAATAAGTATGAATACATGCATGATATATTCAACTCTGATGGCGTTTTCATCACAAGGAAGAACATGCCAGGATATGGGAGCTGGATTTATCCTGGATTAGCTTTAAATAGAGCAAAGGCCAAAAATAATCGCTTTTACTGCATCCGTGAGAAGGAAAGTGGTTATAAAGAGTTAGTAGTTTCTAAAATGAAGTGGGAGTAACTTAAAACCTAGGTCTTGAGATAAAAATATGATCCCTTATTATTATCAAATAGTGAGGCAAATCACCTCATTGGGAAACCGCCTGATTTCGAATCAGAAGGCCCCCATGGGTTCGAATCCTGTCATTTCCAGGCTCCTGGGGCCTTCCAGTTCTTCTGAAAAGATTTCTGGCCGGCGATTGCCGATAACACAGGAACGAGAAATGACTTTATTTCTGTCATAACTTCATGGAATGAATGAGGAGCACCAGCTGAGACGGCCTTTCTCAAGAAAGCTCTCCACTGTGTCTCTCTTGTTTGATCTTCAGAAAATGATTTCTTGAAGAC
>CAZOJY010000160.1:0-5766 GCA_964580235.1 uncultured Eubacteriales bacterium
TCTTACATGAATAATTCAGAGTAGCCTGGATAATTTATGAATTATCCAGGTAAATTTGGATTGAGCAAATGAAAGGTATGCTATGAAAGTCACAAACTTGGAACTCAAACCCGAAGAAATGCTCCGGATGGAAGAGACAGCCCTGAGATCCGTTGTTGCCCACATTGCCGGTTTACCGGATGCCTCAGATTATTCTCCCGAACTGTCCCGGTCGTTCCGGGGGCTGCGGGTGTGGCTTCCGTTGAAGCTTTTTGGTGTTCAAGCATTTCGGGAAAATCTATCCGAAAGCTGCAGTTGACCCGATGGGTATACAAGACCACGGCCCACAATCTTGAAAACCAGCAATAAAGACTAAAACAGTCATTCATACGAATGAGGAAGTCATCTTTTTTATTCGAAGACCTGTTTGAGGATGTCCACGATCTCCAGGGCGTATTCCACTTGGGTAATCGGGATTCCCTTGTTTTTTGCGATGGTGTCGAATCGTCCGTCTTTGTTGCTGTCGGCCACCACGATGATGTAGTCTGCAAACGGAGCCACCGCATCGATCATCTTTTCGTTATCGCTGCCCGGGGCACCTCTCCCGGATCTTCCGGCAGCATGCATGGCAATGATAAAGACCTTTTCCTGTTTGCAGTAGTCGATAATCTTTTTTAAGCGTTTGACTTCTGCATCCACGGTCAGGCCCGATGCTCCCATCCCTTTCAAACTGGCACCGATGGCAAAAATGATAGTTTTGTATCGGGTGCCTTTGGGATAAACGGCCAAGTCCGTATTCACTTCGACGTGAAACCCCGGGCCGGATTCCTTATCAGCGAGGCCGACACCCGTTTTGATAAGATCCACGGTCGGCGCGTCGCAGTAATCGTATTTCACTCCGGCTTCCTCACAGACGACATTCAAGGTTTCCACATCCGCACTCTGTCCGGCAGATGTGGTGAGTACGGGCAGGTGGCTCTTGGGAATATCCCTCGCACCCGCATTCGATACGGATGCCAGTAACAAGAGCCCGGCTGAAAAAGAAAACAAAATGAGTCGTTGGACGTTTTTCATTGTACCTGCTCCTTCCAAAAATTCCTGTTTATTTTAATCCGTTTTTGCGTCAAAATCACCTTTTTTCTGCTGGCTGTTCGGGTTTCAGCTGGTTGTGTTTGATGAGTTCTTTCAGGTACCAGTCAGGAAATTGGAGCCTGTTTCTCTTTCGTGTTTTGGCATCATAGATCCACAGCTTGTTGTATTTCACGAGCAGGTCATCTCCCAGTTTCCACCACGCATTCACAACAGCGTTGGCCTGGTTGTTGCTGTAATCGGTCAAGTACACGATGGCCTCTGCCGGATCCTTCTTGTAAAGGTCGAGGGCCACCTTGTCTGTCGTTTCAACTCTCGCAACTGCCTTGCCTTCCCATTCCTCCTGGGCCGAGCGAACATCTTTTATGGCATGGGAGTAAACAGCTTGGGTATGATAATCCACATAATCGAACGCCCATCTGGCTGATTCTCTATTGAATTCCCAGTGGTCACCGATTTCAAAAGAGTGAGGTATGCGGGTGATTCCTGCATACATAGGCATAAAACAGGAGGTATCCTGAGCCCCAAAGGCCAGCCATACGATTCCTCCGATCGGGTGTGGCAGCCAGTCCCGGCATTGGGTAACCGTCACGTATTCCGCCCGATTCACGCTTATAACGCGGGATGTATTGTACCTCTGTTCATCGAGCGAAAATCCATAAGGAAGACGGTTGGGATTGGCGAAAGGTCCGCCCTGTAATCCCCTGGCCGGGAAAAATTCTGTGCCTTCATATTTGTCCCGTGTCAGGTCCATAACATCCTTGACCGAGAGCTTCTTTTCCGGCTTGACTGAAAAGGGAAGTTCCATGTTGGGGGTATCGGGGCTGAACTTTTGGGATGGTGCCATTAAATCGAAAAAACGCCACAGCCGGGCCCTGGCGCCTTTGGAACCTGCCGCACTGGATTCCGAGGGAGAATAAGCCTTTTTCCAGCTAAAGGGTTCAGCACTTTTGGGATCATAATAATCCTTGTCGACGGCATAAGAAATGACATTGGATGATGCCATGAAATAATCGGAATTATCCAGATCGATTTCTCCGATGCGGGATTCATTCGGACAGACGCTGACATGATCGTCCGGCACCCTCTGGGCGCACCAGATAGCGCCGGGTTTCCCACTCTTCGGTGTCCACAGCGGACCTACTGGCATGATCTCGAATATCCACACCTCATTGGGATCGGCCACAGCCAGCATTTCTCCGGAGTCGGTGTAACCGTATCCATACTTTTCGCCGAGTGTTCCCATGAGTTTGATGGCTTCCCGGGCCGTCTTGCATTGTTCCATGGCAACAAGCGTCAGCCAAGTGATGTCAAAGGTAGCAGACGGCGTGGGATTTCTCATCTCCCTGCGGCATCCGATGGTCGATTCCCCGATGGCCAGCTGTTGATCATTCATATAACCGAACATCCCATGCATATAAGCATAGGTGTGGGCGGGCTGCGGAATTTCCACACCTGTGACGTTTTTCTTGTAAATTTCCCACTTCAGGCCCTGTTCGGGCGGCCAGGTTTCGAATTGATCGATATGGTAGATTTTGCGTGTTGCTCCGGGCTCATAATCGGCAGCCGGAACAGCGCGCCAGGTCCAATCACACACACCACAGTCACATGTGTGAGTGGTCATGACCGAACCGTCAGTTGACGCTTTTTTTCCGACCATGATCACGGTGCATCCGTCCAGAGCATAATCGGTTTCAAAACGTGTGAAATTTTCCTGTTTTGGCTGAAAAAATGCCAAACCTCCGACAACAACCAGGGCAAAAAACAGGATGCCGGTGATAAACCAGAATTTTTTTCCTCTCACGATTTCCTCCTCATCTTTTAATCTTTAAATATCTATGTCCTTTTTTACCCTCCGGGCAAACGGATCTGCTTTGTTGCAGCCTGTTCGCGGTGGACAGCCACACCTTCACAGGCTGCGCCGCGCATATCCATTTGTGGATAATCCATACTAGTTGAAGTATACGTCTTTTTTATCCGCTTCATCGGGATTATGATAGTAATGTCCAACGCCGTTTTTAACAATCTCGGCATATTTGGGGACATTTTGAACAGCAAGAGCCTTCTCCGGGAACTTTCTTGTGAATTGCCGCATCAACTCCTGGATCACCGAACAATGCTGGCCAACCCGTTTGGCAATCGGCCAACCTGTCTTGTCATACGGGACAAAAAGTTTTCCCTTTTTCGAAAGGCTCAACAGAAAGGGATCCTTTCCGTCCAAAAGCAGCTCGACGGTTTTTGGGCCGGTGGGCTGGTCGAGAAAAGGAACCGGAGCTTCCAACAGGAAAGGCATTGCATCGGAAAAATCCCCGATCTCCCGGTGAGAAAGTCCCCTGAATCCGGAAGGGGAGGGTTCGACGTGGTTGTCGAATTTCTCCCGGGCTTTCACCGTCAAAGATGTCATGGTGGCAATTCTCATGGATTTTTCTGGTGCGACAATGCAGTTTGTGACCGGAAACATGGTCTCGGCGCCATGAAGATCCACCGCAATGTCCACCTTCTCTTCTCTGATGATTTGCATAGCTGCATAGGTCACCCTTTCCATCAAAGGCCCGTTCGGCCGTCCCGGCCATGTGCGGTTGGTGTTGCGCGTGTCGATAAAGGAAAGGAGCTGTCTATCAGGATAGTGGACGTAAACATCCGGGTCCGGCCACTGGTCCAACCAGGAGGCATCCCGGTTTCCCATCCGGAACTTCTTGCTGCCCCAGTCCGTAGGAATCTCAAAATATAGGGGATAGCCGTCTCCCGGCCGGGTGTTCCGGCTGCCGCTGTGGTTGAACTGGGGGATGAGAATGAGGGTCCCTTTTTCAACGACGGCGTTTTCCAGAAAAACCAGGGCAGAAAGGAGAGAAGCGGGCTCGTTCGAATGGGTGTTGGATAAAATCAGCATTTTACCCCCCGGCTCTTTCCCTTCCAGAAAAAATACATAGGTGTCAGCCATGGTGCCCTTGATGGTTTTGCAGTATTCACTGAGTTTTTTGACTTTTGTGATCCCGGGCCCGGCCACGACCGGCAGTTGGTAATGCCGGTGTTTGTAGAGCTCAAGACCTCCATCGATCATCACGGCCACAACGACCACCAGAATCAATATTTTTGTGAGCTGAATTCGTGACATATTATTTTCCTTCGTCATTTGATTCGCAATACCCGCAGGATGAGCGGGATCAAAACCAGAACATAAAGGAGCATATCGTTTACACTTTTTTTCTCATTGATGAAATTCCAGAGCAAGAGAGCGATCAAGTACACACAAATCACGTAATAGATGATCATGATCAAAGGCATCTCATTTCCTCCGTTTCAAATGCTCCATCTGACGAGAAATTCCAGCTTAGCACTGAAGACAACCATCAGAATCCCCACCACGGTTATCACGATCCAGGGAAGCCAGGTGCTCTTCAAAAAAGACCAGTAACTGCCTTTGTAGTCTGACACCATCACGCTGAGCCGCCCTATCAGGGCTGTGGGGGGCAGTCCGTCCCCCAGGGGCCAGAGCAGACTCAATCCGGAAAGGGCGACAGTGGCATGGAGCCCGATGGAATCCAAGTACCAGATTAAAGGGATACCCAGGATAGCTGCGGCGCCGTAGGTCAAAACGCCTTCGGAAACCGGTATCACGATGGCGAGAGATATAAACAAAAGGACAAGGGGCGTGCTGATAACAGCAAATGAAAGCAAACCGCGCACACCTGTGACGGTCATGATCTGCTGGAGCATCCCGACCACGACCATGGTGGCCAGCAGCGGGAGCAGTCTTTTCATCGTGGCACTTGAGAGTTTGAGGACGTTGATTTTCTTGGGACTGAGGAGCCAGGCCACAAGCGCGGCTGCCACGAACTGCAGAGGCAAACCCAGGATGGGAACATCAAAGGGCCAAATCCGGTAGGCGATGACCAATCCGAAAAAAACGAGAAAAGGGAGAAGCACCCGCCACCAGCTCATTTTTGCCGGAACTTCGGGCATTTCCTGCAGAACGGCTTCCCGATCCATCTTGCTTTCTCTCTTCCATCCCAGTGTGAGCATGGTGAAAATGCCGAGTATGAGCACTGGAATGGCGAGTGGAAGCTCGAATCCCACATACGGGATGGCGGTCCCGGCGCAGGTGATCATGGCCCAGATGTTGACGGGGGGTGCTGCTGCACTGAGACCTGCGACGATGAAAAGGATCGCGGCGACTTTCCGGTTGGGTATTCCAAGATAACCGAGAGCCAGAGCGGTTGGCGCTCCCACCACGAGGAGGGAAACGCTGCCGGCGCCGGTCAGAGCTCCTGGGATCAGGATGATGAACATTAGGAGAAGAAGCGCGATGATGCGCAGATTGTAGAAGTATTTGATCGTGACCCGCACCACATAGTTCACGCCGCCGGATTCATTGACGATGGCCATAAAAATGGTAGCCGTGGAAAAGACAAGGATGACATCCAGGTAGGTAAACGATCCCTCGATAAGATGGCGCGCCAGTTGCCCGGCAGGAGGCGTGTGGACAAAGATCCCGGCGACACCTCCGGCCACGGCTGCTGCCAGCATGCTGATTTCGACAGATAGCTTATTCGCTTTGGCCAGGGCATAGGCCGAGATCATGACTAATAGGATGATTCCGATCTGCAGCTGCATTTGGTATGCGGCAATTTTATATTTTGAATTCAGGTTTAGTCAAGAAAAAAGGACGAATAAAATGCGACCTTCTCCAGTGGACCA
>CAZOJY010000161.1:0-5688 GCA_964580235.1 uncultured Eubacteriales bacterium
ACAGCCACAGCTTCACATGCTGCGCCGCGCATATCCATTTGTGAATAATCCAGGTGTATTAAGGGGAATGAACATATAAAATGAAGTGCCCTCATTGTGAAACACAAAATCCGGAAGATTCCCAGTTTTGCATCAATTGTGCTACGCCGTTTACTTTTTCTGATGAAACTTTAGCCGCCGATCATGAAACCATCCTCTTTCCCAAGAGGCAATTCAAACCTGAAAAAATTTTTGCTGGCAGATATGAAATAGTTAAAGAGCTTGGCAGGGGCGGCATGGGAGTGGTGTACAAAGCCAAGGATAATAAACTAAAACGTTTTGTTGCTCTAAAGTTTTTGCCTTCTTCACTCAGCAGCCATGAAGATGCCAAGCTGCGTTTTATCCGGGAAGCCCAGACAGCCTCAATTCTTGACCATCAGAACATATGCACTATACATGAGATCGATGAGACCGAAGATGGCCAGATGTATATCGCCATGGCTTACTATGAGGGAGAAACACTGAAAAAAAAGATCAAGGAAGGGGCAGTCCCTTTAGCTGAGGCAATAGAGATCGTGATCCAGACTGCTCAGGGATTGTCCAAGGCACACAGTGAGGGAATAGTACATCGGGATATCAAACCAGCTAACATCATAGAAACAAGTGATCGAGTCATGAAAATTGTTGATTTTGGTCTTGCCAAACTGGCCAGTGAGGCAAGACCAAGCCTGACATCATCAATGATAGGCACTCCGGCATACATGTCTCCCGAGCAGGCCATGGGAGAAAGTTTGGACCAGCGCATAGACTTGTGGTCTCTGGGTGTTGTGTTTTATGAATTGCTGACAGGACATCTTCCGTTTCAAGGAGAAAACGAGCAATCGATGTTGCATGCGATTATCCACAAAACGCCTGAATCCCCCATAGATTTGAAGAAAGATATTCCGGTGGAGGCAGAACGTATTGTCTTGAAGTGTCTGCGAAAACAAGCAGAGAGGCGGTATCAATCAGCAGACCGGCTCATATCGGACTTAACCAAGCTTAGAATTTCTCTGGAGAAGGAAAAAGAAGATTTGGATGCAAAGAAAAGATTGGAAGCTGGAAGGGAATCGGAACGGCGGCAAGCTACTGTTCTTTCCGGCGAAATACTCGGTTATTCTGAGGTTCTAGAAAGCCTGGATACAGAAGACGCCGCTTTAGTGATCAATCGCTGTTTTGCGATGATAGAATCTGTTCTCAGTAAATACGAAAGCCGGATAGATGAGATCACGGGTGGGAGTTTTATGGCGTCCTTTGGTATCCCCCTGGCTGTAGAGGATGCACCGAAAAAGGCGATAAATGCGGCTATAGAGTTACGTAACAGCATGGATACATTCAACAAGAAAGAGAACGTCAGGATTCCTCTGGATGTTCGGATCGGAGTCAATTCCGGTACAGTTGTAGCAGGCGTCGGCAGCACAGACAAAGTGTACTCAGTCATAGGTGAGGATGTTAATCTTGCCTATAAATTGAGAGATATCAGTACAAAAAATAATATCTACGTCGGTCCCTTAACCTACAGATACACGAAGAACGATTTTGAATTTGAGACTTTAGAGTCCGTATCCCTAAAAGGCAGAACAGAGCCTATCACTGTATTCAGACTTTTATCAGTTAAGGAGAAGGTGTACAGAGCCCGATTGGGAGCGGAACGGATGATCTACTCCGATATGGTGGGCAGAGGAAACGAGCTGGATAAGCTCAAACTGCATGTGCTCAAAGCCATTAATGGGGAAGGATCGATTGTGAATATAATCGGGGAAGCCGGCATAGGAAAATCTCGCCTTGTTTCAGAGTTGAATCGAATAGATGAAATGAAGAAAGTTATTCTGATGAGAGGAAGGGCTTTATCCATCGGTTCAAACCTGAGTTTTCATCCCGTTATTGATATCTTGAAGAGTTGGGCTCGGATAAAAGAAGAAGATCCTCCCACTGCTTCTGCCCAGAAAATTGAAAAAGTCATCAGGAATGTGATTCCGGAGGAAGTGTCAGAGATTTTTCCTTTTATTGCAACCCTGATGGGGATAAAACTTTCAGGAAAACATGCAGAGCGGATCAAGGGAATAGAGGGAGATGCCCTGGAAAAACTCATCCTGAAAAACTTTCGTGATCTTATCGCTAGGTCATCAGACATCAAACCCCTGGTATTTGTGCTCGAAGATCTTCATTGGGCTGACTCAACCTCTGTCAATTTGTTTGAATCCCTTTTTAGATTGGCAGAGAGCAAAAGCATTCTGTTTATCAATGTGATGCGGCCGGATTATGAGACGAGTGAGCGCATATTAAGGACTATCAGAAACAGGTATCCTGCTTTTTCTACTGAAATTCATTTGGAGCCTCTGGAGGACAGTCAATGTGAAGCCTTGATCGGAAATCTTCTCAATGTGGAAGCTCTTCCTATCCGAATAAAAGAACTCATTGCACGGCGTGCAGAAGGGAATCCCTTTTTCATTGAAGAGGTGGCCCGATCATTCATCGATGACGGAGTTGTGGAAATTGAGAACGGCCGCTTCAGAGTGACTGAAAAAATCGATTCGGTGGTCATTCCCGAGACCATAAACGATGTCATAATGGCGCGTGTTGATAAGCTGGGAGAACAGACAAAATCCTTGTTGAGAATCGCATCTGTTATCGGTAGAAATTTCTTCTACAAGATTCTGGTGGAAGTGGCCAAAGGTGACGAAGAAATCGATGACAGGCTTGAACATTTAAAGGAAGTTCAGCTCATCAAAGAGCGACGCAGGATGAAGGAGCTTGAGTACCTGTTTAAACATGCTCTTGCCTGGGATGCTGTGTATAATTCCATTCTTCTCAAAAAAAGGAATCAACTGCATCTTGACGTAGCTCGTTCCATTGAATCCGTATTTTGTGAAAGACTCCATGAATTTTACGGAATGCTCGCCCTTCATTACACTAGAGGTGAGAATCCAGAAAAATCAGAAGAATATTTAATTAAAGCGGGTGAAGAAGCGCTAAAAACTGCTGCTTCTATTGAAGCACTGAGCTACTTTCAGGAGGCATTAAGCCTCTATCTAAAGAAACATGGTGATGCGGGTGATCCTGAAAAAATCTCTCGTCTTGAAAAATCTATTGCGCTTGCACTATATAACAAAGGGCACTATGCAGAATCCTTGAAATATCTTGATAATGTCCTAGATTATTTAGGTGAAAAACGCCCAAAAAATAAATTAGTCTCTGTAATCAATCTTCTATTAAATCTTTCCAATGTGTTGCTAAATCTCTATATTCCGCGAAAAAAGAAAAACCTTAGTCCTACAGCTAAGGATAATGAAGTTGCGGATCTGATGTATAAAAGGGGAGAAGCATTATCTTCCTTAGACAGGACTCGTTTCTTCATGGATTCTATTGGACTTATAAGAAGGCTCAATAAACTAGATTTATCTGGAATAGAAAATGGAACTACGCATTATGCAGCTAGCAGCGCCCTTTTTTCCGTATCTGGGATATCATTTCCTATAAGTAAAAAGATATTGGATTATTCCAGCAGTTTTATTGATAAAAGAGACAAGAAATCGCTTTTCCGCATTAATGTCTACCAGTTATTGCACGACTACTTGGCTGGGAATTGGGATAAGGACTTTGAATACAACCAAAATATCATTGATCGCATGTTAAACATAGGTGATCTATTTTTAACTCGTATTCAACTCGTTTGGAGTGGTTTAATAAAATTGGAACAAGGGAATTTCGATGACGCAAGCATTTTAGTGGAAAAACTCAATGAAATTGGGAAAGAATATGAGCATGATGGAGCCATTTCGAGTAAATATTCACTTAATACAATTCTATTGTTGAAAAAAAGACAATTAAACGATGCTCTTGAAGAGGCAAGCAAGGGTATTGATGTTCAAAAAAGCATGCACAAAATCCATCATTTATTAGAAATGCTGGCAGTAAAAATAAATATACTGACAATTCTGAAGGATATGGATGCGGCAGCAACTACATTAATAGAGGCAAAGGAACTTATATCTCGCGAAAGGCACATCACTCCTTATTACATAGCCCATTTCCTACTCAGCCAATTCCTATTTGATCTTTGCTTGTTTGAAGAATCGATAAAATCTAATGAAGAATCGAAAATATCAAAATTGCGTAAGAAGTCGTATCAAAGTGGGAAAGCTGCGCAAAAAAACGCTAGGAAATATGCTGCAAATAAAACAGAAGTATTTAGATACAAGGGTGTATATTACTGGCTAGCTGGGAAGCAAAAAAATGCTCTTAGATGGTGGAGAAAAAGCATTAATATTGGCAAAGAACTGCAGGCATTACCTGAACTTGCTAGGACATATATGGAAATAGGAAAGAGACTGATGGAGAAAAAGAACAGGTTTGATGAAATGGATGGTAAAGAATATAAATGGTATTTGAATGAGTCGGAAAAGATATTTAAGAAATTGGATTTGGAGTGGGATATTGAAGAGATAAGTAAACTGCGGCCATTTGAGGAAGATAAATAGGAAATTAATATGAAAATAGAAAGAATAGCCAAACTTCTAGATAAAAGAAGCAAGCTGCCAATTGCCTTAAGCATAGGGACAATGGAGGGGAAAAGTATTACTATTGGAAGAGAAAAACCTGAGTTTAAGATAATAATTAAGAATAAGAATGGTCTAAGGGCAATAAAATCATTAAATGAACTGAAAGTGGCTGAAGCCTACATAAAAGGTGATTTAGATTTAGAGGGTGACTTCGTAAAAGCTATGTCAATAAGGCACGCGCTGGCAGATCGAAACACATGGATAAAGGTATGGAGACGGCTTGCGCCGATGATATTTGGACGAGTAAGACTAAATCCAAAATGGGTTGCCAAGCATTATGATTTAAACAATATACAATTAAAGCTCATTGATAGAAAATACGATACGTATACCCAAGGTATATATGAAAGCGATAATGATAGCGCAGAAGAGGGCGCCGAAAGGAAATTAGAAGTCGCTTTCCAGTCGCTGCGCCTCAAGCCTGATGACTCCGTGCTTGACATCGGCTGCGGTTGGGGCGGATTCTTGCGTTTCGCCGCTCGCAAGGGTGCTCATGTTACTGGCATTACCTTATCTAAGGATCAAAAGCAATACGTTGAGGATTTAATTAAAGAAAACAATTTCAATGCGGAAGTACTGTACCAAGACTTTTTTACCTTTCAGCCTAAAAAGGAATATGATGGCATCGTCATAATGGGAGTGCTTGAGGACCTATCTGATTATCCGCGCGTAATGAGCAAGCTACCGAGTTTCTTGAAATCCGGCGGGCGAATTTATCTAGACTTTTCTGCTTCAAAAACGCCTTTTGGTACATCTAGCTTCACCACCAAGTATGTTTGGCCAGGCACGTTTCGGCCAGTGTATATGCCTCAACTCATTGATGCCATAAGAAAGTCTCCGTTTGAGATCGTTGCCATTTATAATGACCGCCGAAACTATTATATCTGGGGCAAGAAAGGGCATGATCGTTGGATGAAAATGAAAAACGAAATTATTATGCAGACAGACGAGCAATTCTGGCGTATGTTCCGGATCATCCTGGCTGGAGTAGCAGGCAGTATGAGTAGTCCCTCCTATGCTCTGACCGCATACCGGATGCTGCTGGAACTGCCGAAAGATATCGTTATGGTCTAAGCTAAACTCTTCTTCTGTGCGGATTCGCGTCCCG
>CAZOJY010000162.1:0-5642 GCA_964580235.1 uncultured Eubacteriales bacterium
ACTTAATTCAAATGACGCAACAGAAATAAGTGAAAACGTATCCTGTCCCCAATTTTCTCCCCTTAATTTTAAGTAAAGTAAGCTCATAGTGACTTGACAGCCCATAGCCGTCTTGATAATTTCTAAATTAAAAATAAAATTCTGACATGAACAACTCAAAATCCATCGCTGCTCCCAGGGCTGCTGTCGGAGCTGTGGTCATAGAAGAGGGAAGAGTTTTGCTGGTTAAGCGGAAGTACTCTCCTAAGAAGGGCAAATGGGCGATCCCTGGGGGTGCTGTAAACCTGGGCGAATCACTGCAGGCAGCAGCCGAACGGGAAATTAAGGAGGAAACAGGATTGGTCATCGAGGCCAAAGAGCCAGTCCATGCTTTCGACCTGATCGAACGGAACTCACAAGGGGATCTTATATATCATTATGTGATCGTGGACCTCCGAGCTGAATACGTCAGCGGGGACCTTCACCCTGCCGACGATGCCAGCGACGCCCGGTGGTTCGGCCCGGATGAGATTGAAGGACTTGAAATGACTGGAACAACCAGCGAGCTTCTCGACAAAATGGGATTTGTTGCATAACCCAAGTTACATTCTTATCGTATAAATAATCAGACGGGAGGAATCACATGGCTCGTTCTTCCTAATAAATTTTTTATCTTGCAGAACAGGATAAGAATAAAATACAGCCTGTTCTGAAGATTGATTGGGAACCAAATGAATAGTTATTTCGTATGGAATACTGAGATCTAATTAACATGAATAATTCAGGTTAACCAAGAGAGGTAGGATTATGCTTAATCATTTCAAAAGAACATATGTTCTTGCCCTTCTTATCGGGTTGATGCTCACGATTCCATCGTCCGCGGCTGCCGCACAGGCTGTGGAATATAAAGAATCGGTCATTGCAGGTGGGCCGGGCAAATTCGTGGAAGTGCGGCAAGTCGTTATCAAAGGATCGAATTTTGACATCGGCAAAAAAATCGGGGAATTGGCAAAAAAGAATGGCACGCTCATAACGCCATCGGATGATCACATCCTGAACAGGGCCAAACGGGAGTATATGGCCAGAAATTATCCGATCCTGTACGAGCGCATGAAGGGAGTGGCGGCTGCCTATGGATTGAACATTGCCAAGGATTCTTATGATTTGACGGGACTTTTTCAGCTACAAATGGCTGCACCGGGATGCTCTGTCACATTTTACCCCGCTGGACACACTCAAAACGGACACAACATCCTGAGCCGCAACTATGACTTTACGACCGGGGATATCACGGGGAGGCAGCCTAGGGAGGGCCGATTGGCCATGATGGCCCGGCCCATCCTGTTCGAGATCTACCCCGACCAGGGTTATTCCTCCCTGTCCTTGTGTTCTTTTGAGTATCTCGGGGGAGTGCTGGACGGCATCAATTCAGAAGGCCTGGTCGTTTCCATCCTCGCTGAGGAAGAATCCGTGCAAAAATTCGGGCGGGAACCGGGCAACGAGGTCGGACTGCACGAGTTGATGTCGATGCGGTATCTCCTGGACAACTGCAAGAATGTGGAGGAAGCCAAAGAAGCACTCCTTTCTCTGAAGCATTATTATTCCTTCATTCCCTGCCACTACATCATCGGAGACCTGAGCGGAAAATCATTCATCTTCGAGTTTTCCCCAAACCGAAATCGGAGTTATATCCTGGACGGTGATGGCCCTCAGTATGTTACGAATCATTTGGTGTTTCATCACCAAAAAATGGACGAGCTTCCAAAAGATGATCCAGGCGCAAGTTTGAGAAGATACAAAATTCTGGATGAGGCGATAAAATCCAAAAAAAAGTTCAATCTTGAGGAAATCGCAGCGATCAATGCCCGCGTAGCCGTTCCGCCGAATGCACCGGGCAATCCCGGATTTGCTCCAGGCCGAACACTTTGGTATGCACAGTACGACCTCGAAGAACTGACGCTGAGCGTGAAATTTTATCTCGGTGAAAAACCGGATCCACAGAACGAAAAAAAGGTTATCCTTGAATACTCCCCAACAAAATTGTATCAACTGAAAAAATAACAGCCTATTTGATAACTTTTTCGCCAGTGATATCGATTCCCTGCGTTTCATTCACTGCATGGCACTTAGTGTATTTTCCGCTTTCGTCTTTCAAAAATGTCAGCACCCACACACTCATTTCATCCTCGACAGTGAACACTAATTCTTCGCCTTCTTTAGGGATCAGTTCCCCCGGATCTCCTGCATCCTGCGGCCAGGCCCAAAGCGAACCGTTTTCGACATAAAACTGTACGGTCATAACGCCCATCCCAGACTCGCTCATGTCGAACTCATAGTCTCCTAAAATCGGGGCGTACTTCTTTTCCAAATCCTGGGCAGCAGCTGGCAGTGCTATCAGACTCATCACAAAAGCCATCCCCACAAATACGGACACAACGGCATTCCTGGATAATTTGATCATGGTACCTCCTTTTATGCCTGTAAAATCTATCCGATTACATATACGTGAAATTTGCGGAAAAGTTCCATTTCCCCTGTGATTTCTATTTCACTCTCGTATAGATCATCTCCATGTTTTTGAATTCTTTTCCATCTTTGGGCTTTGCGTAAGTCACGGAAATGTACTTATCTTTGGAGGAAAAATAAGCTTCCTCACGCGTTTCCATGGTCTTCCCGGAGGCAGGGTCGAATGCTTCTGCACGGAAGTGAAATTTTTTTGCGCTGCGGTCATAAGTTCCTGTGCTCGAGAGCAATCCCGTTGCGCTGTTATCGATCCAGACAGAGAAAAATTCTTTTTTGGCATTGTCATACCCCATGATGTTCATTCCTTTGAACGGCATCCCCATAAATTCACCAAGGAAATCACCATACAAGAAGCGTCCATCAAAAATCAGTTTAAATGTGGCCTGACCTTTGGTAATAACAGGAGGCACATTCGGGTCCATCCAGATCTTCACATCAGCGGTCCACGTTCCCACAAAACCTTTGAGCAGTTCATGATATTCGCCGGGTTTCGAGAGCTTCTCCATCATTTCCATCTGAGCCGCGGATTGCTCCTGGGCAAAACATGGCGTCAGAAAAACAGAAGCCAGTAAAACAATCAAAAAATTTCTGATTTTCATTTCACATTCTCCTTTTAAAAATTTTTTAAACACTATGTATTATATAAAATCCAATACATATTGTTGCGCCAGGATACCTAATACCATAACTCTTCTGCTTCAAAATTAATTCGGGGGTCGGGTATACCGGAACCGAATTAATTGGCACAGAATAAATTAAACAGAACTGGGCTGTCGTTAGCCCTAACGGTCCGTAAAAACTTACGCCGGGTAAGTCTTTTAAAAAGAGTATCCGGAAATGTCAAATGTTGAGACGCGATCCCTCTCTAACCCCTCTCTAGGTTTCTGGCTTTTCCTCTTCAGGTCGTTCAAATTCCTGTTCTTCAGCTTCCTCTACTACCTCTTCAGCCGTTTCAGCTATTTCGGCCTTCTTAGGAGCTTCTTCCTCAGGAGCTTTTTCGGGAGATACAGGAAGGGGGGCCTGGGCTGAGCTTATGACCCTGCCTTTAGGTTTGTTTCGAACCATCAGGGAAATCGCAAACAGCACGATTCCGAGGACACAAACAATAACAGCTACCGTTACCACAGGGGAAAAAATCTGTTCGATAATCCGCATCGGGATCCAGCTCATCTTATCCAGAATCAACTCCTGCAGCTCCGGAGACCAGGTGTGCCAATCAGAAGAATAAAAAGGAGCATATCTCAGGGCCCACAAGGAGAGGTGTTTTGTGAAAAAGGCCAGAAGAAAAGCAGGCAAAGCACCCAGGAAAGTGGAAATGCCGCTCCATCGGAAGAAACTGGCCGGAGACGTAGCAGCAATTAAAGAACCGATCAAGATAAATAAGGCCGGAAACACAAAAAAGAACGACGAAAGGACAGTTATGAAGTGGGACATGCCAAACGGGATAAATTCGACGTCTTCGAGGATATCGACGTCGTTGTCCATATCTGCGACGGCATTCAATCGCCATTCCATCAGGGCTTCTCTGGCAACTTCCATGTTATGGCGGCAGGCCGGCAATTTGCGGCCATCCAATCCCCAGCGTCCTATTTGAACCCACTGCCGTTCTCCTTCCTCATCGCAGGCAGGCAAGTTTTTCAGAATTTTCATAAAGTATTGATCGATCTCATCGCGCCTCATAATATCCTTAAGAGGCCGGAGATCAATCGTGATGGGCTTCGCTCTTCTTTCCCCTCTTAGGATTTCTCCCACCTCATCCAGGGATTTGGATAACTCGTTTTCCAGCCAATCCAACAGGCCGATATCAGCCATCAACTGCTTAGGTGACACACCAGCCTCGGCAGCAGCCCGAAACCACGCTCGTGTGTTTTCATCCTTTATCACCCTTTCATTCTGGCCTTCCACGAATATCTCCTCAGCAATATCTGGAATTTCCCGGATGATTTCTTGGGGAAGTTCGGATATGAATTCAGAAGACACCGTGGCTTTTGTCAGGCCAACGACCCAAATGACACCAAAAAGAATTGGGAGGCCTATGAGGGCGATGATGAGTACGGCAATTATCTTTCTTACGGCGGTCATGTGTTCCCTCCTTTTTATTGTCGTATTGTCGATTCTTTCCCATTGTAACACAATTCTCCATTACGTCAATCACAATTACAATATTATTCCCATTTCAATTACTCTATACGAATTTATACTTAAAAAAGTTTTGAGCTTTTAAATCGGGGACAGATTAAATTGGGGACAGGTACCGAATTCTCTAACTTTTGTATTTTAAATTATATGAAGAATTCGGTACCTGTCCCCAATTTAATCTCTAATCGAGTTTAGTGAGCGTGATTTTGTATTTTAGCCAGTTCGACTGGCTTCCTGTTATGATCTGGCCGCTAACTAAAGGCAGCATCTCCCTCGATATGTAGCCGATGAACTCAGCCGAGTCGAACTCTTTTCGAGGACGCAGTCGCCCCAGATAGGATTTTAGGGGAAATAGGGAATAACATTCCTTGGGATGGTATTCGGGCCATTTTAGCTGTACAGAATTGCCACTCATTTTTCCATCTAGCGCTTGGCCAATTAAATCCTCCGCATTCCAAGATTCTTTGCATGGCATTTCGTCCCATCTGTAAAGATCCTGTCGATCGAAAACAACCACTGGATTGATTATTGCCGAGAAAATCTCGCCATCATAAAACTGCCTCGCTCCTCCTTTTCCGATGACGGAAAACTCGCCTATGAGTTTCCATTTATACTTCATGGCAACGGGTAATTCCTTGCTTTGGTTCTGAAGCTTCGAGTTTTTGATCGGGGGCTGTGTATTATCGATTTCTTCTCCCTCGATTCCAATCCTCCACAACTCCACGCCATCCAGTGTGAAATCTGTTTTCCAAGACACATTCTGCTTCCCTCCAGCGTAGCTCTTGGGACCGAAACTGAATTTTCCTGTTGCCCCGTTCTTCAACTCGATTTTCGCTCCCGGCTGTTCTCCAGGCGCAAGAACATGAGGATCGAAAGTATCCTCATAGGGCTCCTTTTGGGTCCCCATCGGAGCGGGCGCATTGATGACGATCTCTCCCTTGCAGGGGATGTTCTGGTGCTTAAAATAGAATCTCAGAAATTTTCCTTCTTTTTTTCCAACT
>CAZOJY010000163.1:0-5447 GCA_964580235.1 uncultured Eubacteriales bacterium
GTACCGAATTATCCCTGCATAAATAGGTGCCGGGATACCTGATTACTTAATTCAATAATTCGGTACCTGTCCCCGAATTAAAATTTTTGGCATGAAAATTGCAGATTATTTTCATGGGAGTCAGAACAATTTGGCAAAACCAACGTATATATAAGTGAGAGAGGAAACGCAGAGGACGCGTTGAAAGTTTAAAGAAGTGATTAAAGAAATGAAAATAACGTGCATGTCCTGCCAATTCGAAAATCCAGCGGATACGCGCTTCTGCGGGAACTGTGGGGAGCCGCTTCAATTCAAAGCGGAGGATGATGCCTTGTTCGCCAAAACATTAACTCTGGACACATCCAAAGTCCACCTGGAGAGAGGCACGGTTTTTGCGGGCAGGTACGAGGTCATCGAAGAACTTGGCGGGGGTGGCATGGGCCGCGTATACAGAGTGATGGATCAAAAGATTAACGAAGAGGTGGCGCTGAAGCTGATCAGGCCTGAAATTGTCGATGAAAAAACAATAGATCGCTTCCGGAATGAACTGAAGTATGCCCGCAAGATTGCGCACAGGAATGTCTGCAAGACATTTGATATTGACGAAGAGAGCGGGACACATTACATCACGATGGAATATATTCCTGGGGAAGACCTGAAAAGCATGATCAAAATGACCCGTCAGCTCGGAGTGCGGACTTCGGTCATCATTGCCAAGCAGATATCCGAAGGATTGGGAGAAGCTCACCGCCATGGAATCGTGCACAGGGATTTGAAGCCGGGCAACATCATCATCGATAAGGAAGGCAATGCCCGGATTTTGGATTTTGGGATTGCGCGCTCATTGAAAACCGGGCGGAAAACAGATCATGGGATTTTGATTGGTACGCCTGAGTATATGTCTCCGGAACAGGCCGAAGCCAAAGAAGCCGATCAGCAATCGGACATCTACTCGCTGGGAATCATTCTGTTCGAGATGTTGACAGGAAGAGTGCCGTTCGATGGAGATGGCCCTCTTGGTATAGCCGTCAAGCATAAACTCGAGAAGCCGCCATCCCCAAAAAAATACAATCATGCGATTCCTGAAGACCTCAGCCGCTTGATATTGAAATGCTTGGAAAAAGACAAAAAAAATCGCTATCAGAACACACGGGATCTTTATCATGATCTGTCCGAGATCGAACAGACTCTGCCCGCTGCTGAACACAAAAGCAAAAAAAGAAAACCGATCACGTCCGGAGAAATAACCGTAAAATTCAATATCAAAAAGATAGCCCTCCCAGCGGTCATTCTCCTGGCGACAATTGTGATGGGTGTTGTGGGGTGGAAATTCTTCTTTGGGAGGCCGGCCTTTGCTTCGCCAGAAGACATGGTTTCTGTGGCCGTAATCAGCTTTGAGAATCAAACCGGAGATAAATCCTATGATTATCTGCAGGATGCCATTCCCAACCTTTTGATTACAAGCCTGGAGCAGTCAAAATCTTTTCACATCACATCTTGGGAGAGGATGCGGGATCTTCTGGAACAGTTGGGGAAAAAAGATGTAGGAATCATTGACAGGGATCTTGGGTTCGAGCTGTGTCGCCTGGATGGCATCCAGGCCATCGTCCTGGGAAGTTTCACGAAAGCGGACAATATGTTCGTCACCAATGTCAATGTTTTGGATGTCGAGACCAAGCACATATTGAAGAGTGTGAGTTCCAGGGGTGAAGGCGTAGACAGCATCCTGAAAAAGCAGATCGATGAGGTGAGCCGGAAGATCGGTCAAGGATCTGGGATAAGGGCCTTCATTCAGAGGCTTGGAACACCGCCGATTAGCGATGTGACTACAGATTCCATGGAGGCCTACAATTATTTTCTCAGAGGAAGGGAAGATTTTGAAAAATATTACTACAACGATGCCCGCCGGTTTCTCGAAAAAGCTGTCGAGCTCGATCCCGAGTTTGCCCTGGCTTATTATTACCTGGCAAGGGCATATGGTTATTTGGGCAACGTGACAGAGATGGAAGAAGCTACCGCTAACTTTAAAAAATATGGGAAGAAACTTAAAGGCAGAGAAGGGCTTTTTATCGAGGCGATTCTGGTCCGGAAGAAGAATCCAGAAAAATTTCACAAAATCCTTCTGAAACTGGCGGAAAAATACCCCAAATGGAAAAGGATTTATTTTGAACTGGCTCTGTATCATGAACAAAAAGGTGAGCTTGATGAAGCTATTGCCCTGTTGAATAAGGCGCTGGAGCTGGATCCCAATTATGGGTATGCCCTCAATCAACTGGCTTATGAACACAGCTATAAGAATGAATATGATAAAGCACTCGAGTATTTCAGGCGTTATGCTTCTGCGTCTCCAGGAGATGCCAATCCGTTTGACTCGATGGGGGAGACATATTTCAGGATGGGCAGACTGGATGAGGCCGTAGAGAAGTTCAAGGAGGCTTTAGAAGTCAAGCCTGATTTTGGGTCTGATTGGAAGATCTCGTATATCTACGCTATAAAACAAGATTATGATGAGGCAATGAGATGGCTCGACCAATTCATCGATATGGCATCGACAGAGTCACTCAGGGCTCAGGGACACCTCTGGAAGGGATATTATTACTACCTGCAGGGAAAGCTCAACCAGGGGCTCCAGGAAGTGGACCGGGCAGAAGAGCTTGCCAGGGATGCGAATAATTGGAGGATGGTGGATGTGGCTTTCCGGTCGCGGATATGGTCCTGCTATGATTGGAATAAGATAGGGCTTTTTCAGGAATACGCAGACGCAAGGTTTGATTTTCGAACTAAAGATGGCTACAGAACTCCAGAGGAAAATACTCTGATTCATACATTTTATTTGGGCATGTTGAATGTGAAGAAGGGGCAGATTGAATTGGCAAAATCGAAATTGATTGAAGTGAAGTCCCTGTTAGAGCAAATGCCGGAAGAGGAAAAAAAGGGGAATCTGGTTGCCGATTATGTTCTATCACGCAGCATTTTCCTGGCTGAAGGTTTGGTTGAAGAGGCCCTTGCCTCTCATGAAAAAGTCCCTCCGCGAATCTTGAGGTTCGCTGATTTTTATTCCTTCATTTACACAAATCTTCCTTACAGGATCGATTTCCCGGCGCAGGTTTTTCAGGCAGAAGGAAAACTGGATGAAGCCATTGCAGAATATGAAAAGCTGACCACGATCGATCCTGGGGCTGTCGCCTTTAGGCCGCTGGTTCATCCCTTCGGCCATCTGAGGCTGGCCAAGCTGTATGAGCTGAAGGGCCTTACGGATAAAGCAATCGAACAGTACAAACTGGCCCTCTCTTACTGGCAGAATGCCGACGAGGGACTGACACCGGTTAATGAGGCCCGCGACGCCCTCGCCCGCCTTCAATAAATTGGGGACAGGATACGTTTTCACTTAATTCTACCTTTTCAGATTTCATCTACATATTTTGTTCTCTGGAATTAAGTGAAAACGTATCCTGTCCCCGAATTAATTACAGGAGATGATAGGGAATCCGCCTGCTGCCGTTGTTATCGATTTGTCGCGAATTCCGTCTCAGGGAAGGGATGTGGGCCTGGCTATCCGCAAATACAAGTCCACCCGCCATGTCCCTCTGGTTTTTGTCGAGGGAGACCCAGATAAAGTGAAACGAATCCAAGAACTTTTGCCCGATGCGGTTTACACGACCTGGGGCAAAATTTCGAACATGCTGAAAAAAGCCATTGCCCATCCGCCTAAAGTGCCGGTTGTGCCGTCTTCGACCATGGCGGGATATGAAGGAGCCCCGTTGCCCAAAAAACTTGGAATCAAGCCCAACGCGATTGTCTATCTCATCGATGCTCCTAAAGGTTTTGAAAAGTCGATACCCAAATTGCCCGGAGGTGTGTCATTCGAGCGAGAGATTCCAGAGCATAACGATCTAACGATCTGGTTTGTCAAATCCCAGGAAGATTTGGATAAGCACATAAAAAAAGTGAAAGCGCAGGTAGGGAAGGGGGGACTCTGGATCGCTTGGCCAAAAAAAACCTCAGGTGTTACATCGAATCTTTCTCAAACTGTGGTGCGGAAAAAGGGGCTCGACTCTGGTTTGGTCGATTACAAGGTCTGTTCGATCGATAACACATGGTCCGGGCTGAAATTTGCCCACCGCCCTCCCAAATAATTCACCCTCTCCCAAGAAATATTGAGTGTTAACTTTCTGATTGAGAATAGCTATAATGAACCACCCGGAGATAATGTTATGCCGGACTGGTCCAAAATTCGCAAAGACTTCCCTATCACAAAAAATATTGTCTATTTCCAAAGCGCAGCCATGTCACCTATCCCCACGACGGTATTCAAAGCTATCGTAGAGAACTATCGAAAAATCCACCGACAAGGAGACGCCCTTTGGACGGAGGATTTGGACAAGTATCGGAAGCTTTGCGGCGATATCGCTGCATTGATCAACACCGATAAAAATAATGTCTGCTTCGTACAGAATACCTCAACAGCCATGTCTCTGCTCGCGCTCTCGATCAAAAATAAAAACGAAACGCCGTTTAACGTGGTTTCGACAGAAGACGAATTTCCAGCCTCGACTATCGGGTTCGAACACTTGGGGATTGCGATGCGGTATGTGCATCCCGTTGACGCCCGCTATTCCGTCGATGCGATCATAGAGCAAACCGATGACCAGACCGCAGCGGTCGTGAGCTCCTATATCCAGTATGCCACCGGCTTTCGCCAGGACCTCCTAGCTCTCGGCAGAGCCCTCCGTGACAAAGGCATTTTGTTCATCGTGAATGCAACCCAGGCTTTTCCTTTTTATCCTCTTGATGTCCAGGCCATGCACATCGATGCCCTCACCTGCTCCCTCCATAAATGGGGGCTGACCGGTCACATCGGCTCCCTGTTCTTCACATCCCCCGATTTCAGGAAGGGCTTTCCTGTGCCATGGATCGGCTGGCTTTCTGTGGATGCTGGGGAGGATATTATCCACACGGCCAAAAATTTACCGTTTCACATCCATGATTCGGCTCGCCGGTATGAATTTGGAACCTTTAACCTGCAGACTATTCTCGCTTTTCAAGCAGCCCTGGATTATCTCAAAGCGATAGGGTTTGAGAACATTCGTACCCGTATCCTTGACCTGACAGACCATCTTATTCTCGGCCTTAAACAACAGGGGGTGCTGGTTGTTTCTCCCGCAGAGAATCCAGAAGAGCGGTCGCCCATCGTCTCTTTCAGCCTCGAGGACAGAAATGAAGACTGTGTCAAAAAACTTAAAGAGGAATCTATCATGGTCTCTCTCAGGGCCGGATATATCCGTGCAGCTGTTAATATCTTCAACACCTTCGAAGACATCGATAAACTGCTGTCGGTCCTCCGTTCAATGACGTTAGATTAATCCTTGTCTCCACAGTTATAAAAATACCTCGTTACTTTAATGCGATTTATTTTCTAGCCTTGATAATTCATAAATTATCCAGGTTACCCTGAATTATTCATGTAA
>CAZOJY010000164.1:0-5251 GCA_964580235.1 uncultured Eubacteriales bacterium
TATATTTACTTCATTTCTTGCACCATCCGGCATATTTGCACTTACTTTCAGGGATCGAAAATGATCAAAAACAAGATCACAGCCTCTTGCTTTCCTTGCCCTAACATCCTGGACAGGTTGAGTCCGGTGGGATCGACCGGTCCCCCCATACTCACCGGCGAGCAAATCAACTTCCACAGTTACATTTCTTCCATCACTTACAGCAACGGTCCGATAGAAGATGAAAGGTTGCTCCCCCTGCTTATATCCTCGGTCCTTAAGTGTCAATAGGATCGTCTGATAGGAATCATTGGATATTTTTTGAAAATCCAGCGCAATATCAATGTCAAGACTTCCCACATGTTCATGTCCTCTTTCTTCCAAAAGAAAGTAAGGAATCCATCCCCCTGTCAGTACGATATGATCACGATACTCTCCGAGAACAGTCATGAGTTCAACCAGCACAGACAGGCAGGCTTCCACCTCGATTTTGCTGTAATCGTATTTTGTTACCATAGTTTTTTTAGCCGCTGTTCGTAGAGAAATTCCGCTGCTTCCTCCCCTCGTCCTTTATAGTTCTTTAAGTCGAGATATAGTTGAATATCAGAAACGACATTAGCACCATCGATTTCCTGAAGATCATACAGTACCCCTTCGTCATATGGCTCAAGGAAGAAGACATTTGGACCTGAGGTCACCTCTTTAAGATCTAAATCCTTCGCTAGGCGATCTGTATCGTCCTTGACATAGGCAAAAACTGTATTGTATCTCAAAAAAGGGGCAACTCTTGCAGCTCCGGAGGTCAGAGTGAAGGCATAAGGAATTTTTCTGTCCTTGAGGGTACTAATTATTTTTGTTTCTATTGTCCGCACATCATCCAGAGAATAAAAATTTCTCAATTTATTCTTTCGGTAGCTGTAGTTATCAGACCATTTCTCCAGTAATGACTCTGGATTTTTCAACTTGAATTTCAAGACCTTTCCAGCCCGTGTTTCTTCGATGTATTCGAATTCCATCAGCCGCTGCTTAATGATCGAAGCCTGCCCAAGACTTATATTTGCTTCTTCTGCCAGGTCTTTGACAAACCATTCTTTGCTGGGATTACAGAGGAGAACCCTCAAAGCACGAGTAGATTTTGTGGAAAAAATAGATTTTAGTGGCCTAGTACTCGGGTAAGGATTAGGGCGGCCTTCGATTTTAAGATAAACATTATCGAATGCAAAAAAACAATTTCCGGCAAGGTCAATAAAACCGATTCCGTTTTCGCGGCAAATCTGTTTAGACTCTTCTGAGATAAAGGTTGCCGCAAATACACCGTACATATTCTTTCTTTTGCCGATCACATTCTTCAGAAGGTTTGCTGCCATTCTTGCATAGCGCGGCTGTCCCGCTGACTTGACTTCAAAAACAAGGAGATACTTTTTTTGATCCTTGGTCTGAACTTCTGCGATGAGATCAGGGATAGGCTCTTGGCTAACAAACAAATCTTTAACCTCTGTCTTTATGTTTTTTAATTTGATAAAGTCAGCAGACTCGAACAAATCAGGGAGATTCTTTTTTAGATTATTGATTATTTCTATTTCTTTTAACATTCTTTCACTCTTATCATCTGTTTCAGCATTTGTTGAAACTATATAAAATAATGAAAGATAAGTCAACTCCCTGCATTGTTTTTTCCATTAAATTCCCCTGTTTCAGCGTTTGCTGAAACTATACTTTTTAAGTCGTTTGTTATCATTGAAAAATCAATGCTCCGCACTGTCCCGACCGCTTCGAATCGGAATCGATGCGCATTTTATTCATTCCCTTTTTTTTAATCATTCTTGAACATAAGATATTTTATTCAAGAATTCTTGATAAATACCTAAGACGTAATGCTTGAATTGTTTACCGTCCATATCCGGGAAAGCCGTCTCGGGCCGCTGGCTAACAATCAAATCTATTCCGTATGAGGATTAGTCTTCAAAATATTTTTTCAAATTTGTCAAGAAACGCGTGAACCATTTTCTAGGATAGTTCTTATTCAACCTTTCCAATTCTTCAACGATACCGGGCATCAGCTCTTGGCAATTGACAAGAATATCGAAGATGTAATAGAGATCCTGATGGAACAACAACATCTATGTCTTTTGTCCTCAGGGGGTTTAAGTTTTTATCAGAGAGAAGGTAATGATAATAAATCAGCGGAGCCCATCCACCCGCGATAACAATATCCTGTAAGTAGTCCTTTAAAATGGACAAAGTCTTGAAGAGCCCTCTCTTGAAATCATCCATCGCTGGGCACACCTTTTTGTTCGATCATGGTTTTGATGCGTTTTTCGTAAAGATGCTCTGCCTGCTCCAATCCTCTCAATGGATAATGATACAAGTCTAGATAAAGCTGAATATCTGAAACCACCATAAGATTATTTATCTTCTGTTTATCATAAAATACGGAATGCCTGTAGTAAGGCAACACGAGGATAACATTTGCTCCTTGATCGACTGCTTTTAAATTCAGTTGGTTTTGGAAAAATTCCAAGGATTTTTCATCGGAAATATAGAGGTGCACTTCACTAAAAGCTGCATGCGCGGAGATAAGAAATGCCCCAGCATGGAATCCCAGCGCATAGTTTACCCCTTCAGATATGTTCATCCTTTTCAGCTTATTTAAAATTTCCTGAGGAGACTTTGCCAGGCAATGATACTTGAGGAGCATGTTTTTTTTGTAATCATAGCGGTGGATCCAATCTTCCAGGATCGATTTTTGATTTTTCAGCTTTACTTTGGAATCGATCCGCATCACATATCTAAGCTCTTCTAGTTCTTTGAACATGCGGGACACATATCCAGCATTGAGACGAACTTCATAAGCTAATTCTCTCACTCCCCAGAGTTTTTGTTTCTTCAACATCGCGCGGAGGAGGAGGGAAGCTTTATCAGAAAAGGGGCTTCTTCCTTTCCTGATTTCTGGAAATCGATTGGGGAATCCAGCTCGTTCGATATGCAGTTCGTCCCCATATTCAAGGAAAACATTCCCTGAAAAATCCAGGAAATTTACGCCTTCCTCTTTGCATTCTTTTCTTTTCTGTTCGCTCAGGTATTTGGCTATCAATATAGGGACCAGGTCCGGGCTTTGAGAGGCATATGATTTCAATTGGAAAAGGGCGTTTCTAAAAACAGAGGAACTCGGATGTTTGATAATTTCTCCGACAAGCTTGAATTGCCATTTCTTGAAACTGATTTCTGCCATAAAATCAGGCCGGAAAGAACCGATCTGAGGCTCTTTCCGGATATTCTTTATTTTTAAACCTAGAGATTCTCTGAATTTTTGTTTGATTTGGTCCGGAGAAATAATAATGTCTGACATTGTTGCCTTATTCTATATTGTTGCCCATATGGACAACAATACAATTAAAGGCAACAGTTTGTCAAATAAAAATATTACCAAACACATTCCCAAAAATAAAATTGTGTTTGGTAACTCATGAAATTAATTGGTATCAAAACTTGACGAATTGGTTCACATCCTAGTTATGCGACACAGATTTAGCTTTTATCCATTCTTTAACAAATCGCCTTAAATTCTTCGCCAGGGCGATCATTTCTTTGACTTCAAGGTCTGATATTTCTCCTGCTCTCAAATAATCGCTGATGTTCCGTTTTTTCCTGAACATGTCAAATTGGATAATCAATTTATCATTAGCCTGAATTGTGTGGGCAAGGGAATGAATCAAGCGATAATGGTGGGATTCCCGGGAAGTCCGATAGCCTGATGCTGCCAGAGCTGCCTTTGCACACTGAAGAGCCGCATTATAGGCAATATTGAACCTCCAGTCAGGACTCAGATAGGCCACTTCGCAGTCTTTGAGATCACGATCCACGATCCGGAATAAGTCCTCGATCTCTTGTTCGCTAGTTTTGTGCTCTACCAGCCATCCGTTTTTCAGCCAATCGTTTAAGCTCATTTTCATCCCCGATCAAATAGATAATGTCGCTGTTCAAGACAGACTTGAGAAAATGATGGCCTTTTTTAAGCTTTTCCTGGAATTCATCGGAATTAAAAACCACAGGGTTAATTTCTCTCCCGAGCGTTTTTTGAACAGGAGCTAATCTTTCGGCAGTTGCTGCAAAGGTTAGATCGCCAACGATGAGAATGTCGACATCGCTGTTTTTGGATTCTTTCCCTTTAACTATAGACCCGAAGAGGAGGGCAATGACGATCTTTTTCTCTAGTGGGGCCAATTGGGCTCGGATAATGTCGGCGATTCCCACCGTCTTGGTGATGATGTTTTTGAGCTCCCAAAAAATCGGACATTCGGAATTGGCTTGATAATAAACTTGATGTCCGCTGGCCGTCCTTTGGATTATTCTAGATTCTGCTAGCCATTTGAGTTCTCTCTGACCGGCTCCAGGAGCGACGCCCGCTGTGCGAAGAATCTGACGCAAATAGAAGGATTCGTCGGGATGAGAGTAGAGCAGGGCGAGGATCGATCGTCTCGTTTTGCCAAATAAATTAGATAGGACAGTATTGTCGGGGCATATTGTACTCATATTGAGTACAATTGTACCTAAATTAGGAACGAAATGCAATTCTTTTGCCATCATTATCTATCGACGACCAGGCTGCTTATAAAATCTCATATGCCCGATCTACCGAAAGACCACCAACTGCGGGCATTTCGGCTGACCAGGCCTTGTCTGGGAAAAAGATCGCAAGAGATGACGGTGCTCCCAGCTGAACAATATGGATGTTAATTATACGACTTGCAGTCTAATATGGATCATTATAAGATAATGCTGCAATTTTAAGGGGATATTCGATGAAATCACATAATTTACGAAGTTCGGCAGGAGAAATTTGTATCAAATACTCCAAGCTGTATATCAATAGAAGCCAGCGAGGGATTGAACCACCATGAAGAACCAGTACTTCGGCGATGTCAACGACTACCGTAAGTACGGCCTCCTGCGCGCCATTACGTTGAACACGGACTGGAATCTTCTGGTCGCCTGGATGCTCACGCCCGACGACGGCGGCCCAGACGGAAGAAAGCGAAAGTTCCTTGATGCTCCCGACACCTGGGCGCGATACGATCGCCCTCTCTTCAACGGCCTGAAAGATCTCCTTCGATCGACGCCGCAACGTTCCGTGTCCCTGATCGAAGGATCGGGTCTGCTTCCCAGAGCTTCCTATTACTCGGCAGAGGTACCCGACACACTCCGGGAGCGTGACTCGTGGCGTGACGGTCTGCTTCGCGCGGCCAAAGACGTCGATCTCGTTTTCCTCGAT
>CAZOJY010000165.1:0-5128 GCA_964580235.1 uncultured Eubacteriales bacterium
GAAATTCGGGACATGTACCGATTTTTTTAAAATCGGTAACGTGTCCCTTAAATTTTCGGTACGTGTCCCTTGATTTCAAGCCTAACCGCAAATAATTTAGGGGAAGCTGGATAATTTATGAATTATCCAGGTTAGTATTGATGAAGCAAAAAATTTATTCTATTTTTCTTTTCTATCAGCCGCTTTTAGCCTACGGGCACCGACCCAATCTAATCCGCAAAATTGCTTGGCGGGGTGGATTGGCGGGCGTAGGTATTGAAACGGGGCCGAGCCTGTCAAGCCAGAGATCCTACATTTCTTGGAGCCGTTGGCCTGTTCGATGCGGTCTTTCTCCCTTAAAAAAAAGGCGGTTTTCTTCATCCGGAGGCTTTTAGTGGGGTGAATATTTGGCATCTCGGGCATGCGGGTTGAGCAGTCCAAAAAAGTCATCGGTGTAGGGAAACGAAGCGGCAGGCTTTTTTATCAGCAGGGAAAAAACAAATGAAATATTCGAGAAGAGATGATATAAAGGACCAGATCATGGAAGAACTTGAAAGAAAGTTAGGCACCTTTTCTGCCACAGCAATCGTGGTGGCAAATATGATAGGCACAGGAATTTTTACCCTGTCCGGTCTTCTGGCTGCCAATCTGCCCAGTCCGGGATGGGTGCTTCTCTGCTGGCTGTTCGGAGGTTTGATCGCTATTGCCGGGGCCCTCTGCTATGCTGAGCTGGCCACGCGGATGCCCGAGGCCGGAGGGGAATATGTCTATCTAAAAAAACTCTACCATCCGGCCCTGGGATTCCAGGCAGGCTGGACGAGCTTGATCGTCGGCTTTTCGGCTCCGATCGCTGCGGCGGCCATGGGTTTTTCCGAATACATCCATGCGGGATTGAATTCTCAGTTACTTCATCTCGACCCCCCGCAACATGTGATTTTCAACAAAGCCATTGCCTTTTCGATCATTGCACTATTTACTCTCCTGCATTATTTCGGTCTTAGGTTAGGTTCAAGAGTCCAGAATGTTTTGACGATATTGAAGATTTTTATCGTTGCAGGATTAGCCTCCCTGGGGCTGATTTTTGGAAACGGAAGCGGCCCCAAGCTTTCACTGGGAGGAGAAGGGCACGGCGTTATGGCGATCGGGACAGCCATGATGCTCGTTATGTTTGCCTACAGCGGTTGGAACGCCAGCGCTTATATCGCTGGTGAGATCAGACGCCCGAAAAAGACCATCCCTGTTTCGTTGATCGGAGGAACATCCATCGTGATCGTGCTGTATTTGGCCATCAATTTTTTCATTTTCCGTATGGTTCCCTATTCCGATTTAAAGGGAATAATCCCTGTGGCGGAAACGGCGGCGGTTCATGCTTTCGGAACAGGAATGGGGAAGGTAGTGAGTCTTTTGGTGGGAGTGGGCCTGCTTTCCTGTCTGAGCGCCTTTATCATGATCGGCCCCCGCGTTTATTACGCTATGGCTAAGGACCGGCTGTTTTTTCCGTTTGCCGCCGACGTGCATGCCCGTTACAAAGTGCCGGGAAAATCGATCCTTGTACAGGGAGCCATCGCCGTTCTAATGGTATTGATCGGGTCGTTCGAACAGCTGATCATCTATATCGCCTTTGCGCTGAATATTTTTCTCTGGCTGGCGGTCATGGGAGTTTTCCTGGCGCGCAGGAAACATGTGGGTGAAGAGTCGGCCGTAAGAGTTTGGGGATACCCTGTGATTCCGCTGTTCTTTCTTGCAGCGAGCCTTGTATTGATGGTTTTTAACTACGTGAACAGGCCCTTGGAATCCTCGGCAGCTCTGTTGACCGTCCTTTTTGGCATTCCCTGCTACTTCCTTTGGGTAAAAGGCATAAGAAAAGTCTGAAAACAATAAAATAGTGTAACTCTAGAGGCAGAAAATTTCTGCCCGAATCCTGCAAACAAAGAAGTTTTAGTCAGATTTGGCCCTCGAATGGATAAAAAGCAGCCGCAGAGGCATTTAAAGATATCCCTCATGCCCCTCAGCTTCGATCAAAAGTTCCTACTAGACACTTTGAAGAGGGGGAGGCCGCTCGGCCATGGAGGTGAGTTTGTGGTGAGCGATAATATGGAACTTTAGGAGTTTGATTTTTTCGAGAAGCGCTGGAGCAGGCCCAGCAGGATGTACAGGGGGCCGTAGGCAGCCGCGGCAACAGCGGTCGCCCCAATGTTGCTGCCTTGCAGCATCCCCACCCAGAGCCCGAATTGATTGTCTGTTATCATGTAAGTCCACGTGGAAGAGGGACCCCGGATCCCTTCCTCATCCAGGTCCACACCTTTCTCTGTCACAGGAAGGAATTCGAACCTCTGGAGGATCATGGCATCGATCTTGTGTTCCAACTGCTGAAATTC
The DNA here is from genome assembly GCA_964580235.1 of uncultured Eubacteriales bacterium. Lineage (GTDB taxonomy): Bacteria > Acidobacteriota > Aminicenantia > Aminicenantales > Aminicenantaceae. The sequence continues at coordinate 2,358 of CAZOJY010000165.1, forward strand.
CCGGATAGGGGACTGCCCGCCCACGCTCGTCAGGTGGATGCCTTCCCGGATATCAGCGATTTTGGCGAGGTGTTCGCTCCAGCAGCTGTCAATGGCGTAGAGCGTGATCCGCTGTTCGATTTCGTGCATCCTGTTCTCGCCCATCAGAGATTTCAGCTTAGAATAGAGTTTGGGTGCGGCATCTTCGAGAAAACCCAGGTCCGTTCCATCCCAGAGAATTTCCTGGCGCCGGAGCTGTGTCATTCCTCGATGCTTTTCCACAAGGATGGAATATTTCCAGAGCGTCTTCCGGATCTCGAAATTCTGCCCCTCGATGATGCGCTGCCCTCGGGCGATTTCTTTCTGAACCAGAGGATTATCTATAGGCTCTTCCTGCTTCAACGAACGGTATTTCTTCGGGAGGAGGTTCCGGATGTTGTACCGCTTGATCAGGTTGTCTTCGAGGCTCGTAAAAAACCGCGATGAGCCCGGATCCCCCTGCCGGCCTGCCCGTCCGCGAAGCTGTTGATCGACCCGGAGGCTCTCATGACGATTAGTGCCGATAACATAAAGGCCGCCAAGCTTCACGACCTTGTCCCGTTCCTGTTCTTTGTCACCTCCCAGTTTGATATCCGTTCCGCGTCCGGCCATGTTGGTGGAGATGGTCACAGATCCAGGACTTCCCGCTTGGGCAATGATTTGGGCTTCCAGCTCGTCGTTTTTGGCATTGAGGACATGGCAGGAGATGCCTGCATTTTTGAGTGCTGCTGCCAGTTCTTCCGACTCTTCCACGCAAGCTGTCCCAACCAGAACAGGCCTTTCGGTTTCATGGCAGTGCTTGATCTCATCGATCAGTGCCTTTGTTTTTGCCTCCTTATGAGTGAAGATCTCGTCGGGATGGTCAATACGGATGCAGGGGAGGTTGGGAGGAATCACAACAACGGTCAATTCATAAAACTGCTTCAGCTCGTCGGACGCCGGCTGCGCCGTGGCTGTCATCCCGCTTATTTTGGGATAAAGTTCCAGAAAATGCTGCAGCGTGATCGAACCGAGGATCGATCCTCCCGAACCCAGGCGGAGTTTCTCCTTGGCCTCGACAGCCGCCTGCAGCCCATCCGGCCAATGACGGTCTTCCACCACGCGGCCTGTGAACTCGTCCACGATCTCTATTTTTCTTTTCCGAACGATGTAGTCGATGTCCCGGCGGAGCAAATACTCGGCGTGAAGCGCCTGGTTCAACCGGGTCAGCAGGTCGAGATTTTCTGGGGCATGAAGATTTTTTACTTCGAGAATGGATTCGATCCGTTTGAGACCCCATGGCGTCAGGTAGATGTTGCGCTTGCCTTCATCTGTCTCGAAATCGACGTCTTCTCTAAGGCCCTTGGCGATCTGGACCAGTTGACCGGAATCCGCTTCCGGTTTGTCCGTGCTGCCGGCGATGACCAGAGGCACGCGGGCTTCGTCGATCAGGATGGAATCGGCCTCATCCACGATCACATAATGGAACTCCCTGTGGACAAGTTCTTCTTTGCTGTAACGGAGATGGTCGCGCAGATAATCGAAACCGGCCTCCTTGGCGGTGGAATAGGTGATGTCGCAGTGGTAGGCTTTTTTCCTATCACTGGGGAACATTCCTTCCTGGATGCAGCCGACACTCAATCCCAGAAATTCATAGATCGGGCCCATCCAGGCGGCGTCCCTTCGGGCCAGGTAATCGTTGAACGTGTGGATATGGACGCCTTTACCGGAAATGGCATTCAAATAGGCTGGGAGCACGGCGGCCAGAGTTTTTCCTTCGCCTGTGTTCATCTCGGCCAGTTTTCCCTGGTGCATGACAATTCCAGCGAGGATCTGGACATCGAACGGCCGCATGCCGACTGTCCGCCTGGCCGTCTCGCGCACGATGGCATAGGCTTCGGCGAGCAATTTATCTAATGATATACCCTGCCGGGCCTGTTCGATCAAACGTACCGAACGCTTTTTGAGCTCTCTGTCAGAGGCCTTTTCAAGATCGATCACGTTGATTTTTGCCAGGATTTTTCGATAAGGGCTGAGGTCCCATTCGATCGGGACTCCTTTCAGTTTGTTCCAGCGGTGCAGAATCTTTTTCTTTGTTAGATGATTCATGATTTTCCTCAAATTACCTGATTTATTCATAAAAACTGCCGATGCTATCATTTTTATGGGCCGCGGCCTTACCGCTGCAGCAGTCTTGACTCGTGAATAATCCAGGACTGTCAGATTTTGTGATAAATGCAAAATTTCCAGCAGCTGAGATGAGTTGAGATGAAAGGAAGGGAATTTAGTATGGTGGGCTGCGGGTGCCGGAGAAATCAGGGAAATGAACAGATCTGACTGCAATAAGTGGAAAAAGTCTCCGGAAATAGAAGAGTAAAAGAAAATAAAACAGTATCGGGAGAAAAAAGAGCAAGGCTGGGAAAAATAATCCCAGTATAAAAAAGAATGACAGTAGAAACAATTTATTCATATCCTCGGATCTCTCTCAACCAGAATGTTAATATAAGCCGCTCGCGCCTCTGTGTCAAATCGGTGGCATTCTGTAACGATAACAATTTATGAGTTTCTCGAAGTTTTTGATAAACCTGACCTATTCACCTGAATTATTCATAAACATGATTTTTTTTACCGGGATTTAATACTATATACATTGAAATCAGGGACATGTTACCGGAAATTCAGGGTAACCTGGATATTTTTTGACAAGATCAAGGCAGCCGAGTTTAGAGGAGAGCCTTCAAGCTTTTTTGATCAATGTTTCCCCCGCTTAAAAC
>CAZOJY010000166.1:0-4933 GCA_964580235.1 uncultured Eubacteriales bacterium
AGAGGACATCCTGGATGAGGGCGGGATCAGCGTATCCGCGCAGCTCTTTTTTTAACCTAGCTAAGTAATCATGGACATCTTTACACATCGTTACTTCCTTTTAATATGCCATCTACGAACTTTTTTGTTCGATCCCAAATCCTGGTCCAACTTTTTAATGTGGCGAGCCCGTCATCTGTGATTTTGTAGTAGCGGCGAGGCGGTCCCGAGATGGAAGGATCGACATAGCTTTCCAGAAGGCCATTGCTCTCGAGGGAACGCAATACAGGATAAAGCGCCCCCTGTTTCATCATCGGGGCACTTTCATCACCCGCCTCCATAAGCTTGGCGATCCTATAGCCATACATCGGTTCTACCGCACGGGCGAGAATGCTGAGGAGCACAAGCGCAGCCGTACCAGAGTTTAATTCCTTCTGAAATTTTTTATTTGCATCTGTTGTATAGGCCAAAATTCACCTCCTCTAATCCTTCGGGCAAATCCCATCGTTTTTCAAGCTTATTATCAATTTATTCATATTATTCATTTTTCTATATCCTTAATCTCAATATAGTATTAAGTTATCAATATGTCCAGTAAAAAATTGATTTTTTTACTGTTTTCACTTTCGAGGCGAGCTAAATTCTTGAAATAAAATAAATAACAAAAATATCCGAACAAGACAACTTATTCAAAATTCATACGTATATTATGATAAAGGAGAATTTTGCATGTTTAACAATTTTATAAAGGTGGCATTCCGGAATATTTGGAAGAAGAAATTATTTTCTTTGATCAATATCGTCGGGCTTTCGGTCGGGATCGCTTGTTTCTTCCTGATTTTCGTCAATGTCCGCCATGAATCCTCCTACGACAAATTCCAGGAGAACGGCGACAGGATCTACCGCGTTGCTCTGGAAAGGATTTATCCGGATAACGTGATCTTTTATGCCATCATACCCTACTCCATCGGAGAGGCCATGACGGCAGACTTTCCAGAAGTCGAAAAAATGACCCGCGTCTTTCAAAACCAGAATCCGGTTATGGTGCGCTATGAAGACAAATCGTATGAGGAACAAAAAATCCTTTTCGTTGAACAGAATTTTTTCGAGATGTTTTCCATCCCCCTGATCAAAGGAACGCCGGAAACCATTTTTGCCACACCGAATTCTCTAGTGATGACCAGGGATACGGCGCTCAAGTATTTCGGGGACGAAGACCCTGTCGGAAAATTCATTACCACCCCACAGGGGCAAGTTTTAGTCTCGGGTGTCTCTGAAAATATCCCAGAAAATTCTCACATGGAATTTGACTTTCTGCTTTCGCTGGATCTTTTAGGTTTACAAAACCGTCCCAACTATGTGTCCTTCTCTGTCCACACCTATGTGATGCTTCAAGAGGGGATTTCTCCTGGAGAAGTGGAAGCCAAAATGCAGGGCCTTGTCGAACGGTATGCAGCAGGCCCCATCCAGGTCCAAACCGGGCTTTCTTTTAAAGAATACGTGGCGGCCGGGAATGGATACAACTACTTCTTCCAACCCATCCAGGATATTCACCTCCACTCCAACTTAGAGAATGAAATCAAGCCTAACGGTAACATCACATACGTTTATGTCCTGATCGCCATTGCGGCATTCTTGATCATCATAGCCTGTGTGAATTTCATGAACCTGGCAACGGCAAGGTCCGCATCCCGCGCAAGAGAGGTGGGTATCCGCAAGATCGTCGGTTCGACTAAAGGGCTTCTCATCCGGCAGTTCTTGTTCGAATCCATGGTCACAAGCTTGATCAGCGTTGTGGTTGCCGCAGTTTTGGTCCAGCTACTCCTTCCCGTTTTTAACCAACTTGCAAGAAAACAGCTGGAAATCCAATATCTACAAGATCCTTTTAACATCAGTTTTTTCCTGGCTATCGGTCTTTTTGTCGGATTGCTGGCAGGGCTTTACCCGGCTTTTGTTCTTTCCTCATTCCGGCCGGTGACCGTCCTGAAGGGAAGGTTCACCACGTCCCGCTTAGGCATGCGAATGAGGAATGCTCTGGTCGTCCTCCAGTTTGCCATTTCCATCATATGCATCGCTATGACCATTCTTGTCTACCGCCAGATGAACTTCATGCAGAAAAAGGATCTGGGATTCGACAGGGAAAATCAGATGATCGTCGAGAGAGCTTACGTCCTTCAGAATCGCGGGGAAGCATTCAAGCAAGAACTCCGCAATATCCCCGGCGTGGTCAACGCCGCAGGATCCAACACCCTTGTTTCTGGAGGAAGTTATTTTGGAGTCATGTTCAAAGCCGAGGGAAATCCAGAAGTCAAAACCACACGCGGCATGGTGATCGACGAAGACTTCATTGATACTATGGGCTTGACCATCACACAAGGACGTGGATTTTCTCGAGAATTCAACGAAACGAATAATATCATCATCAATGAATCGACCATAAAGGAATTCGCTTGGGAAAATCCGATCGGCAAAAAAATCAAGCGCCTGGGAGATACCGATGAGCTAACAGGTGATTACACCATCGTGGGGGTGGCCAAAGACTTCCATTACAACTCCCTCCACAATCCCATCAATTCCTTTGTGTTTTTCGGCTTCGATCCGAACCAAAGAGTTTATGTCGATTTGAACATCAAAATCAGGCCGGAAAACATCAACTCGGCTGTCGCCGCTATCAAAGAAAAATGGAAGGCCTTCATTCCCCAGGAACCGCTTGGCTATTTTTTCCTTGATGACAAACTGGATGAGATGTATGGCAATGAAAAAACCTCCGGTCAAATATTCAGCATTTTTTCTTTGCTGGCAATCGTTATCGCCTGTATCGGTCTTTTTGGATTATCCGCTTACATGGCTGAGCTGAGGACTAAAGAGATCGGGATCCGGAAAGTCCTGGGGTCCACAGCTTCAAAAATCGTCGTCCTTCTCTCCAAGGATTTTGCCAAGCTAGTCGTCTTGGCCTTTGTTATCTCCACACCAATTGCTTATTATGCTATGACCCGGTGGCTTCAGAACTTCGCCTTCAGATCTCCGCTCCATGTGTGGATATTTCTGGTGGCCGGACTGGCAGCCGTGCTCATCGCTCAATTCACCATCAGCTTCCAGGCCCTAAAAGCCGCAAACATCGATCCCGCCGACGCCCTGCGCTTCGAATAATTAATTGACCCGTCAATCTTCCTGTGCTATAAACAGATGATTTTTGTCGATGAAAATCGCTGTCACGGGTGCAAGCGGGCATATCGGGGTCAATCTCTGCAGAGAACTGGTCAACCGAGGACACTCCCTAAAAGCTCTCGTGCACAAAAACACAAAAAGCCTTAAGGATATCCCATTAGAGCCAATTCAAGGAGACCTGATAGATCCGGACTCCCTGTCTGCACTCGTACAAGATGCTGACATCGTTTTTCATCTGGGAGCACTTATTTCCATACGCGGGAACAGAGCGGGCGAACTCTTCGATATCAATATCGAGGGAACACGGAGTATTTGTAAAGCCTCACAAACAGCCTCTGTCAAACGGTTCATCCATTTCAGCTCCATTCATGCTCTTCTTCATGCTCCATATAACCAAGTGCTGGACGAATCACGTCCGCTTGCCGTCGAGGATAAAATGGCGTACAGCCGCTCCAAAGCCCTGGCCGAAGAAATTGTGTTGGATGCGGCAAAGCAGGGATTGGATGCTGTCATTCTCAGCCCCACGGCTGTTCTCGGCCCCTTTGACCATGCCCCATCCTTACTGGGTCGCGCACTGATCCTCCTTGCCCTCGGTAAACTTCCTGCGCTGATTCCCGGGGGCTACGACTGGGTGGATGTCCGGGATGTCGTGGCAGCTTCCATCACCGCCATCGATAAGGGAAAAAAGGGGGAGCGCTATCTATTATCCGGGCACTGGATGACACTCAGGCAAATCTCAAATCTGGTATCCGGTATTATCGATTCCCGCCCGAAAAAATTCACCTGTCCCAACTGGTTGGCAAGACTCGGCCTTCCCTTCATCAACCTGTATTGTTCCATTTACGAAAAAGAACCGCTCTACACGTACGATTCTCTCTTCACACTCCGCACAGCCCACAAAAACATATCCCACAAAAAGGCCTCACAAGAACTGGGATTCCAGCCCCGACCCTTTAAGGAAACTCTCAGAGATACGATTGAATGGTTTCGTGAGAACGGTTATCTATTTTGATATGTTAATACTTGACTCAGATTGCCTAACTGATTGATTCTGTTTATGTTGAAAGATGGCATCGGCCTTTTTTATGAATAGGTCAGGATAATTGATTATTACAGATGGGGTAGCACCAGTGGGACGTCCCCATATCTAAAATGTAAAGCTGAAGCCGAATCTGTAGTTCGGCGTGCTGTGACTCAGCATCGGGTGAACGATCTCAGCATACAGGAACAAAAACTTTGTGCCCGCCATAACATACGGATACATATAGCCATGATTCCGCGACATTTCTATTCCCCCGCCTCCATAGAGCCTGAAAAACAATATTTTACGCGGCAGCATGTAAGCCGCCCCGGCCTGGAACAGCAGGTCTGACTCAGAACTTACATAGTCCATATTCCCGGTAAAAAACAAGTTGCCGGACAATCGATGCTTGTAACCCACGCTTGCCGGACTGATAAAAAAGGAAAACGTGACAAAATTGTCCGGCGTTTGATACGATCTCGACCTCCTGTGTTTGGCATAGGTGTCCGTCGCACAAAAAGAAAACAACAGCAATCCTATGACACCGATTGGAAGAATCTTTATCATCTTTTCCTCCTTTCCAAATCATTGTCAATTCTCTATCTGCAAGAGCCATGCCAAATATTTATGCCTAAATGGGCAAGTAATTCTGTCCTAAAAAGCGGACAGACAAATACAAAACGTCAATTATTTAGAAACTTTTGCCATTTTTTAATGCAGATTCCCGCTTCGTTTACAATTCACCCTGCATACATTGTCCAGGAA
>CAZOJY010000167.1:0-4853 GCA_964580235.1 uncultured Eubacteriales bacterium
TCTAGTATTAAATCCCGGTAAAAAAAATCATGTTTATGAATAATTCAGGGTAAATATCCAAATTAAATGGATAGCGAAGCCAAGCAACCTAAGAGGGCCTAAGATGGTTTGGGTTCGAGGCCGAGGTCCGACAAGATCAGGTAGACGGTGAAGCCGACGACAAAGGAGATCAGCGTTTCCAGTCCGTACGGGAAACCGATGCCAGGAATCACACCGAGGATGCCGAAGAAAAATCCCACGGCCCAGGCGATGTAACCGGCCCAGTTGATCCCTTGCCGCGGTCCAATCCACTTGCCGTTCCGCAGGTAGTCGGCGGTCATGGCCCCGATGATCGGCCCGAAGGAAGCGCCGATGATCAAAAAGAAACCCACAAGATTTTGAGAGACGCCTGTTGCGGCCAGCACGGTCCCGATGGCTCCTGCTCCTAGCGTTAGGGCGATTCGTGGGATTTTTGGGATCATGCTGGAAAAAGCGTTTCCAGCGAGGAAAGCACAGAATCCTGTGGGGCAGATGCAGGCTATCACGAAAACCCAGAACATGATCAAAGCCACCACACCTCCAACGGCTCCGATCGAGTTGATGAAGACAGAAAAGACGTCCAGATTAGGGGTTCCCATTCCGGCGTTGGCGGCGATATGAGGATCTTTTCCGATAGCGCCTGCTATGGTAAGGAGAGCAAAAAACCCGGCCACCAGAGCAGCTGCGGTGATCCCGAACAATCCTCCAAGGACCACATCTTTTTTGTTGCGGTTGTTCATCGTGAAATCCGCACCCGCCGCACCCGCTGTGGCAAAAAATCCTGCCGTGGATTGGAGGGCAGCAAATGCACCCAGTGCCATGATGGGGATGATAATCGCTACCCCTTTGCCCGTGATAATCGTCGAGGAGAAATTGGAAAGCCCGCCCAGATTAGAGATGCCGGCGATGACGATAATCAACAAAGGAAACACCGGGATCCAGCTCGAAAGCCAGGCCAGCCATTTGATTCCCACTGCCCCGACAAGAGCCAGGGTGAATCCCCAGACTATGCAGATGATCCAGAAAAGGAGCGTGTTCGGGCCGGCATCAGATCCGATGGCCGACATGAAAAATGAGGCGGCAGAATAGGTAAAAACCGCATGCCAGCCAATCTGCAGAAAGCCCATCAGCAGTCCGGGAATGAGAATTCCGCCCCTTGTCCCAAAAGTAGAAGATCCCACCACGTATAAAGGCATCCCTGTCTGCATGCCCAGAAGTCCCGGGACATAATACAAGGCGAAACAGAAAAGCGCGCCCAAGATCAATCCGACGATTCCTGCCCAAAGGCTTCCGAATTGGAGTGCCCCAGCCATCCCGGCCATAAACGGCACCGACAGAAAAATTCCCGCGTATGATGGTGCTGTATTTTTGTACCAGGGAGTACGATTTTCTGTCGGATTCGGGGTGGCCGATTTCAGGTAAGCCGGCAGTGTTCCATTGCCCATGATTCTCACTCCTTGATATGAATTAAACGGACTAAGCCCCACAAAGGCTGTGTGTATTGGCCGATTTCCAATGGATTCCCCACCATTATATATAAAACTGGGCCGGCGTCAAATCTTAAATTTGATATTGATCTTCTGAATAATTGAGGTGGGCGAGGTGCTATTGCACAATTGTTAACTCTGACAGAATCCCAAGACTGAAGGAATATTTCTCTCCATAGCGGGTATATGGCAATTGAACAGGCTGAAGTGGAAGCCATTCAGAGGCGGACAGGCACAGAAAATCATTAATTTAGGCCTTTGGCTAAGCCTGTACCGCGAGGATCTGATGCTCCGTAAAATTTTACCGGCTTCCCGTCCTTTCCGTAAACGATGGTCAGACCGTGTGCGTTCCCTAAACCACCAGGTTTTTTTAAAACCGTAATTTTGTGCCCGGCAGCTCGGAGTTTTCTAATCACATCTGGACTGATCCCTTCTTCCAGAAGGATCCGGTCCGGTTCGGCAAAGCTCACTCTTGGGGCAGCAATGGCTTCTTGGATGTCCATACCGAAATCCACAAGATTCATCACCATCTGAGGGACGGTCTGGCCGATGGTATGGCCGCCCGGCGTTCCGAGAGCAACCCAAGGCTTTCCGTTCTTCATGATGATCGTGGGGCAATCGCCGGAGAGTTTGCGCCGTCCCGGATGGGCGTCCATCGGCCCACCTTTGGGTTCAAAGGTACAGAACGATAGGGAATTATTCAGCCATATTCCGGTCCCTTCGGGCATGATCCGGCTGCCGAAACCTCCTCCCAAGGTCTGTGTGGCTGTAACGATGTTTCCCTCTCCATCGGCCACCACAAAGTGGGTGGTGTGTGGACTTTCTTCCTCATCCAAACCAGGATATTGAAAAGGCCGGGCTCTGTTCATGTCGATATTGTCCGCCTGCGCTTTCCAGTAATCTGGGGAAAGGAGGTTTTCGAGCGGAGGAGGGTTTATGTCGGGATCGCCTGCATAGCTCAACCGGCACCAGAACGCATGTTTGCTCGTCTCGAGGAAACGGTGCAGCATGGCGTAGCTGTTGTGTCCCGATGCGGCCATATCGAACCGGCTCATGATCCCGAGCCTGATCAGGGAAGGAAAAGCAGTGCTCGGCGGGGAGGCTGTGTAAACTTCGCAATCCCTGTATGAGATATGAATAGGGTCCCACCATTCGGCCTTATCATTCACAAGGTCAGCGAGGGCGAGAAAACCACCGGCCCGGCGCATGGCTTTATCCATGGCCCGGCCTATTTCCCCCCCGGAAACTGCCTTTGCGCCCTCCTCTGCAATCAAACGCATTGAGGCTGCAAGGTCATTCTGAACGAGTGTCTCCCCGGGCTCAAGGGCCCGGCCGTCCTTCCCGTAAATGTCTTTGGCATGTTCAGGAAAGCCATCATAGGAATGCTTGATCTTTTCTCCTATACGCTTATCCAGGATAAATCCTTGTTCTGCGGCCTTAATGGCAGGATTGAAAAGCTCCTTCCACTCCAGTTTTCCATAAACCTTGGACATTGCTTCCCAGGCATTCACATTTCCGGGTGTGGAAACGGCTTTGGGACCGTATCGGTTTTTCTTGTAGTCCGGAGTGGGCTTGCGGAAAACGTCGGAATTCACAGCGGCCGGGATTTTGCCAGAAGAATCGAGAAACCGGATTTGCTCTTTTTTGGCATCGTAGATCAGGATGGTTCCATAACCTCCTATCCCGGAATTCATCGGTTCGACTACATTCAACGTTGATGCAATGGCCACGGCAGCGTCGAAGGCGTTTCCTCCTTCTCTCAGAATCGTCAAGCCAGCCTCGGTAGCGACAGGGTGGGCTGAACTTACCATGCCGATAATTCTTTTTGCGGAAGTTCCTCTTGATTGTTCCGTCCTCTGAGCATCGCAGCAATTCATTCCTGTTGTTCCGATGATCATGGCCGAAATAAAATAGATGACTTTTTTGTTGAACATCCCACCTGCAATTCGAAAAAGGCTCAGGCGCTACTCTCCATTTTTCAAGATTTTTTCCAGTATATTTTCTGCCGTGTTTGGGGCATCCTCCGGAAGATAAATCATCACGCCCCCTTTGACAGGACGGATATTGATTTTGCCTTCCCTGGCCAATCTCTGGGTTGCCTCCACAGGATTTGTTCCGAAGTATTCTTTAAAGGCCGAATTGAATCCGCTGTAGACGGTGTGAATACCCTTGTATTTTCCCCGGAGCTTTTTGACGGCTTTTCGGATGAATTCTTCCTCGGTTAGCTTGGGTTTTTCTTCCATTGTGATCTCCTTACCCAGGTTATCTGTGGAGAGATTTTACGGCATCGATGCCCATTGAATAGCCGACCTCAGTGTGTCTGTAAGGTCTTGCGCTCCACATGCTTTGTGAAAAGTCTTTGAACAAGAGCCTTATTTTTTTTACGGATTGAATATTTCCAAGATCAAACGTTTCAGGGCTTGTATCACCGCCGCCGAACCCAATGAACTCCCATTCGCCCCTGTATTCGACAAAAACACCGTAATTCATTGTTGCAAGTTGAACACCCCTTTTTTGTCTTTTGGCATAGACAGCCAGGTCATCGCCGTTCTTGTTTTTGACATCGATTTCCACATCGAGCGATCCAAATTCTCCCAATTCCGCATACTTTCCATCCGGCTTATCCAGAGCGAACTGGGGGTTTTGCACGGATTCAGAGGACGAAACAATCTTGGTGGCGAAGTCCCGGCTGAAGCTTCTAGCTTCGTTTTGATCCAATTGATCCAACTTGTCCACCTTGAGGTCAATTTGGTCAATATTTTCTATTTGTTGGGAGGGTGCCCTTTGTTGGGGACGGGAGGGTTTGGATGGGATGGATCGATTGGTCTTTTGGAGTGTGCTTCTCTGAGTACTTTGAGACTGGTTCTCAGGAGGACTTATTTTTAAAATCGCCTTCTTGTTTGATTTATACAGGTCGGCATTCGTCACGACAACAGCGCTTTTCTTTTTTAATCGGGTCCGCCGCTCCTTTTCCTTTTGTGCGGCCTTGACCAGATCCTGGGAGAGCATAAGAATGCTGCCGAGAAAAAAAACAATTATCGCAAAGATTAGTTTTTTCACGAATTCCTGCTTTCTGTTTATATAATAAAACATTATGACAATAAGTCAACAATTGGCCTCAGAACGATTTCCATCGGCCATCCCGCTGTCTTGATTTCTTGTAAACGAGAGAAAAGGCCAAATATTCCCTTTTTATTCAGGGGCGACAGAACTTCGATCTGGAAAATGACCCCTGAGAGATGACAGAATTGATGAGATCCATGATGGCAGAGGCAGGCTTACTAGTTTCGGGATTCCTGGACAATGTATGCAGGGTGAATTGTAAACGAAGCGGGAATCTGCATTAAA
>CAZOJY010000168.1:0-4600 GCA_964580235.1 uncultured Eubacteriales bacterium
CATCATAAAACAGGCCAAGGAACTGAAAAGAGCCTCAAAGACCAGATACGCCTGGTATGTATCATTGAACAACAATTTTTGAAAGAGTTTTATAAAAGGAAAATTTTATTCTTCCGACACTCTTCCATTACCTCTTCTGGCCATATACTTGCTTGGATTTCCCCAATATGGGCTTTTCTCAGGAATAACATACAGAGCCTTGACTGTCCGATTCCACCCCCGATAGAGAGGGGCAGTTCTCCTCTGAGTAATTTTTTATGAAAATACAATTCCTTTCTTTCAATGGTATCTGTTATCTCTAGTTGTTTTTCCAGTGCTTGCTGATCCACTCTGATTCCCATCGAAGAGATCTCAAAAGCTTTTTCTAAAAGGGGATACCAGACAATAATATCCCCATTCAGACCTTCTCCTTCCTCTGTGGGTGTAGTCCAATCATCGTAATCAGGGGCTCTGCCGTCGTGAGGATGTCCGTCATTAAGTGGAGCGCCTATTCCAATGATAAAGACTGCACCATACTCTTTACAAATAGCATTTTCCCTTTCTATGGGGGATAACTCCGGGTATCTTTTTTCCAGCTCTTTTGAATGAATAAAGAATATCTCTTCAGGAAGTATGGGTTTGATTTCAGGATAGTGTGCATATATGTAGTGTTCCGTTTTTTTTAGTACCAGATAAATTTTCTTGACGATGCTTTTTAAGAATTCTAAATTTCTCTCTTTCTGTGAAATGACTCTTTCCCATTCCCACTGATCGACATATAGAGAATGAAGATTATCGAGAGTCTCATCGGGTCGAATGGCATTCATATCTGTGTATATACCTTCGCCTTTCATAATTTTTAAATAGGCAAGGGTAAGCCTTTTCCATTTAGCCAGAGATTGGACGATTTCTGCCCTGGTATTAGGCATATTCTTAATATTGAAAGAAATGGGAAGTTCAACACCTGTTAGATCATCATTGATACCGGTTCCCGCTTTGACGAACAGAGGAGCAGTCACCCGTTTTAAATTCAATGTTTCCGCAAGATCAATCTGAAAAAAATCTTTGATTAATTTTATCGCCTTTTCTGTCTCTGTAACATCCAGAATAGATCGATAATTCTCTGGAATAATACAATTTTTGTGCATTATTTTCCTCCACGTTTATTTTCGCTGGGAGTAGGTGGTTGTGTGTAATATCCTATTGGGTGGCAGGAACCACCCAATTATTATTATGATAGTGATTGATTATGAAAGGATTGTTCTTAAATGAAGAAGAATCTTTCTTTACAAGCATGCTTTTAGTATAACTATTTACTTTTTACTGTCAAACTCATCAGGCTATTTATTGACCGAAGTCTTGGGAAATGTCAACAGAACGCAATGCAAATAGATAACGGCGTGGTGGTACGATCAGACACGAGGGACTTAAAATCCTCCAGGAAACAATCCTTAGCTTTTTTGTAATGCATTAAAAGCCAGCAACTTACTGAAAAACCTAGTATTTAAGGGAATCAAGGTTGAATTGTATTATTCCAAATATCTGTATTATCTGCATAAAGATGCACCATAAGGTGACACGGTAGGTGACACGGTGAGGAATTGACAATTTTTAACAAGGAGGGTTTAAACGGAAAGATGGAAGAGATTTTCGAGGAATCCATTGGGACGCACGAAGCTTGTTTACACTAATGATTCTTCTGTACCAAGGTGCGTGAATTGTGCGCGTTCTCTTACCGGTGATTTTAAAATTCGTACGAATTCTTCTGGCTACATACACTGCACGTGTGGATATACCAACTGTTTCGAATTGATTGGCGAATTCCTATGGGAGGTGACAGTAAGGAGAACTTAAGCGAATAAATTTGGATGTTTGAAGAGCGTCTGACTACGAATCAGAAGGTCTACAGTTCAAATTAAAATAGACTTCTCCTCATGTAACAAATACGTAACAAATTTTGACTAAAAACGCCTAATTGTGGTTAAGAATGATTAAAAGGAAAAATGTCTTTCACCCCTAAAAATCGTGTCTTCCAGGGGAGGATTTGAACCCCGACCTTTGGATTCGAAGTCCGCCGCTCTATCTTCAGATAGACTTCTCTCCGTGTCTCTGTGGCAGTGTCAATCCAGCAAGCCCGCAGCGGAATTCTCAAAGTCTTCCAAACTCAAATGACCTTTACGATTAAAAATTCCAATACGTGTATCTATATTTCATGGATTGCATATCTCACAATTTCTGCTGTTTATTTTCTCCTCTAGGCATTAAGACAGCAAGAACAATCGCTACAATAAAGAATGCTGGGATGTCACCAAAAAAATTTGCCCGTTCTGCAGGCTCAACTATAGCTTGTACAGCCATGATTGCCCCATGGATGATGCTCGACCAGACAGTGAACCAAATCAGGCTTTTGTGAGCCAAAGGATTTTTTGAAGCAATTAGCAGAAACACTCCAAGTGTGGCGTAGATTCCTATAATCATTTGTTCATATTCGGATTGACGCCTGAGTGATATAAGAGTGTGATGGAGACTGTAGAGCCCGCCGATTCCAGTTTCAATAACCTATAGCCAAACCAGAGGATCTTCTATCGGCAGCGCCAAAATAGATGCCCGTTTTGGGATCGATGAATATGCTGTGGGCATCTCCCTGCCTCTCAACGGTTTTTATCGTGTGCCCCATAGACTTTAAAGAGTCGATCACTTTGTCTGAAATTCCCACTTTTTCCACTCTCAAAACATCCGGCATCCATTCATGATCTATCCTGCATCCATCGACGGCTCCCTGAATATTCATCTTAAAATCAATCACATTGATGATCACATTCAAAAGGGTATTGATGATTGTCCGACCTCCTGGACTGCCTGTTATCATGACTGTTTTGCCGTCCTTGGCAACGATCGTCGGTGTCATCGAACTCAGCATCCTTTTGTGAGGGGCTATTAGGTTTGGCTCTGTTCCAATTAAGCCCTTATCATCCGTATACCCTGGTTTCATGTTGAAATCTGCCATCTCATTATTGAGTATGAATCCGGTTCCCTCAGCAATGACGGATGAACCAAAGCCTCCGTTTAGGGTGTATGTTGTGGCCACCGCTGTTCCTTCCTTGTCGATAACTGAATAATGAGTGGTTTCCTTTGCCTTCTCAATCGTTAAAATATCCTTTCCAATTTCAGCACTCATTATGGCGCGATTGAGGTTGATTTTTTCTCTTATATTTTGTGCATGTGCTTTGGAAATCAGCCTTTTAACAGGAATATCGGCGAAATCCGCATCGCCCATATATTTGGCCCTGTCCAGATAAGCAAATTTCATGGTCTCTGAAATCAAGTGCAGAGCTTCTGGCCCATATCTTTCCATTTTGCCCAGTTCAAATCCTTCCAGGACATTCAGCATTTCGATCAGGATCGTACCTCCAGAGCTTGGAGGCGGCATGGATATGATTTCATACCCCCGGTAATTCCCCTTAACCGGCTCTCTGACATGAGCCTCATAGTTTGCCAGGTCATCCTTGGTGATTAACCCTCCATGCTTTTCCATGTCTTGAGAGATTAATTCTGCAATTTTCCCTTCGTAAAAAGCCTTGGAGCCTTGATCTGCGATTAATTTTAAGGACTCCGCAAGGTCTTTCTGGACAAAGATATCCCCCTCGGCAAACTCGGATCCATCTGTTTTGGAAAATATTTTAAAAAATTCTTTCGACATTCTGAGCACGTCCTCAGAATCTTTGTGGATATTTTTCAATTTCTTCAAATTGTTAAAAGCTTGTGCCATCCGCTTATTTAATATGAACCCATTTTCAGCAAGTTCAATGGCAGGCGCAATAACGTCTTTCCAGGAAAGTTTTCCATATTTTTGCATGGCAAGTTCAAATCCTTTGACAGTTCCCGGAACACCCACAGCAAGATGTCCGAGATAACTTTTGATTTGCACATAATTCCCTTTTTCATTCAGATACATGCCCGGGGTGGCTCCTGCGGGAGCGATTTCTCTAAAATCGATGGCAACAGCTTCCCTTGTATCTGGAAATCTGACGATCATGAATCCTCCGCCGCCGATGTTTCCGGCAGCAGGATAAGTGACGGCCAGAGCGAAGCCGACGGCAACGGCAGCATCTACTGCATTTCCCCCTTTTTTAAGAATGTCGATTCCAACCTGAGAAGCATACGGGTCGACTGATACTACAACCCCATTTTTTCCTTGAACCGCCTTTTTTTCATCAGGAGTAAAACAGGCCCATTGAACCAACAGGCCTGCGATGATGAGCAAGCCAAATATTCTCTTTTTAAGTGCCATTTTTCATCTCCATCCCATGAGAAAAACTACTTTATAGGGAATAGTTTACAAAAGTAAAGCGCAATTATCCATATTTTTAGAAAAGCAAGCCCGGGCAATATAAAAAATGTGTTTATGAATTTCTTTTTAATAATTGCAAATAAGAAGAAGATACAAATATAATTAACCTGGATAATTCATAAATTATCCATGTTACCCTGAATTATTCATGTGCGAGCTTAAAATCAAGGGACACGTTACCGGAAATTCGGGACATGTACCGATTTTTTTAAAATCGGTAACGTGTCCCTTAAATTTTCGGTACATGTCCCTGATTTCAATGAATATAGT
>CAZOJY010000169.1:0-4537 GCA_964580235.1 uncultured Eubacteriales bacterium
TAGATATAAGACAGAGATTTCAACAAAGGATAGGCCCGAACACCTGAAGAGGGATCAGGGATAAGCCGCCACTCCGCGGCCCGGGACATTTTTTTTTGGGGACAGGATACGTTTTCACTCATTTATGACATAATCACATAAATGAGTGAAAACGTATCCTGTCCCCTATTTATTCAATTAGGTATTGTCTCTCTGAAATTTTTCATATATCCTTCCTCTTATGAGGAGAATCCCATGAAAAAGCACGAAAAAAGAGTCTATCCCTATATCCCGAATTCCGTCCCTGAAATCAAAAAACAGATGCTGGGAGAGATCGGCGTCGACAGTATCGAGGAGCTATACGCGGATATCCCGGAAAAATTGCGTTATAAGAACAAGCTGAACCTGCCAACGCCGCTCACTTCAGAATATGACCTGAAACGCCACATGGATGAAATCTTTGCCAGGAACAGCACATGCGAGGAAAACATCAGCTTTCTGGGAGGGGGATGCTACAGGCACCAGGTGCCGGCCGTTTGCGACGAGATCAATCAACGTTCAGAATTCCTGACCGCCTATGCCGGAGAACCCTACGAAGACCACGGAAGGTTCCAGGCCCTGTTCGAATACGAAAGCCTGATGGGAGAGCTTTTGGACATGGATGTGGTGAATGTCCCCACCTACGACTGGAGCCAGGCTGCCAGCACAGCCATCCGGATGGCAGAGAGAATCACGGGGCGGTCGGAAATTTTGGTCTCAAACATCATTTCTCCCGAGAAGTTGATGGTTATCAAAAATTACTGCCATCCTATCGTCAAAGTCAAAATGCTGAAACATTGCCCGAAAACGGGAAAATTGGATCTTGACGATTTCCAATCCAAACTTAGCAAGGACACGGCCGGCATATACTTCGAGAATCCTTCCTATCTCGGATTCATCGAAGCCCAGGGGCAGACCATATCGGACATGGCCCATGAAAACGGCGCCCTGAGCATTGTCGGCGTCGATCCCACTTCGCTGGGCATCCTGATTCCTCCCAGCCAGTACGGTGCCGATATCGTCTGTGGGGATATCCAAGGATTGGGCATCCATATGTATTACGGAGGCGGGCTGGGAGGCTTTATCGCCACCCACGATGAGGAGAAATTCGTGATGGAATACCCGTCGCGTCTGCTCGGCATCACGACAACGGCCGTAGAGGGAGAGTATGGTTTTGGCGATGTCGCCTACGAGCGAACATCGTTTGCCCTACGCGAAGAAGGAAAAGAGTTTGTGGGAACCCATTCCGCCCTTTGGGGAATCACAGCCGGTGTTTATCTGGCGCTCATGGGCCCGGAAGGGATGCAGGAATTGGGGACAGCGATCCTGCAGAAATCCCAGTATACGATGAAACGGCTATCTGAAATCAAAGGCATAAAGGTTCCCCGGTTCAATTCTCCCCACTTCAAGGAATTTGTGGTGGATTTTAATGAAACAGGACTCAAAATCAAGGACATTAACAAACTCCTCCTCGAGAAAGGGATTTTCGGCGGCCAGGACCTATCCAAAGAATTTCCCGAGTTCGGTGACTGTGCCCTTTACTGCGTGACAGAAGTCCACTCCAAAAAGGATATCGACACCCTTATGGAATCCCTCGAGGAAATTCTCGGAAATCATCTGTGAGCAGGAGAATAACCATGAAAAAAAACAGCACATACAAGTTGAGAGAGAAGTTTCATCAGGCCAAATGGGATGAACCTGTCATTTTTGAACTGCACACCCCGGGAGAGAGGGGGGTTCTGGTTCCCGATGTGGAACAGGAGATTCAGGAGGCTGTGGGAGATGGGCTCTCCAGCATTCCCGAGAACATGAGGCGCAAGAGCAAACCTGCCCTTCCCGAGATCTCACAGATGCGCGTTTTGAAACATTTCTTGCGGCTCTCCCAGCACACTCTGGGAGCGGATTTCAACATCGATATCGGCCAGGGAACATGCACGATGAAATACAGCCCGAAAATTAACGAATCGTTTGTCCGCTCGCCCAAATCAGCAGAGATTCACCCTTGCCAAGGCGAAGACACGGTTCAGGGCGCTCTTGAGATCATGTACAAACTGGACACCTTTCTCCAGGAGATCTCCGGACTGGACAGATTCACATTCCAACCAGGAGGTGGGGCGGCAGCCATCCTGGTTATGGTGTCCATCATCCAAAAATATCACGAGCTGCAGGGAGAGGGCCAAGAAAAGGACGAAATCATCACCACGATCTTCTCCCATCCTTCTGATGCGGCCGCCGCGGCTGTCAAAGGATACAAAGTGATCACACTCTATCCGGATGAATACGGACTGCCGGATACCGCCGCTCTGAAAAAAGCTGTTTCGCCGAAAACCGCGGGATTGCTCATCACCAATCCTGAAGACACGGGGATATTTAACAGCCAAATCCGAGAATTCACCAAGATCGTCCATGATGCAGGTGGGATGTGCGGGTATGATCAGGCCAATGCCAACGGTCTGTTTGGCATCACACGAGCTAAAGAGGCCGACTTCGACATGTGTTTTTTCAACCTGCACAAATCCTTTTCCTCCCCGCACGGGTGCGGCGGCCCAGCGACCGGAGCACTCGGTGTCTGTAAAAGCCTCATCGACTATATGCCCATGCCGCTGGTGGATTTTGATGGGCAGAAATATTCCTTGAACTATAATTTGCCCCACAGCATCGGAAAAGTGCGCGGGTTTTATGGGGTTTTCCCGGCTGTTTTGAGGGCCTATGCCTGGATCATGAGCCTGGGCGCCGAAGGGCTCAAAGAGGTGGCCGGAGTGGCGGTTCTCAACAACAACTATGTGATGAAAAAAATCCAGGAGTTAAAGGGAGCTGCCATATCTTATCCGAAGACCCCGGGCAGGATCGAACAGGTGCGTTACACCTGGGAAAAACTGAGCGAGGAAACGGGCGTGAGCACCGAGGATATCACCAACCGGATGGTGGATTTTGGGTTTCACCTCTGGTCAAGCCATCATCCGTGGGTCGTGCCTCAACCCTTCACGATCGAACCGACCGAATCGTATTCCAAGGCAGAACTGGATGAGTACCTTGCCGGTCTGGGAAAGACAGTTCATGAAGCCTACGAGGATCCCGACAAAGTGAAAAATGCACCCCACAACAGCGCAGTGCACAAGATCGATCTCGATCCGCTGGATGATCCGGAAAAATGGGCGGTCACGTGGCGGGCTTATTTGAAGAAGCAGAAAAAGGGAGATGGAATAGAGCTTTGAGGAGGAAAAAACTGGGATTTCTCATCAATCCGATCGCCGGTATGGGAGGACGAGTCGGACTCAAAGGAACCGACGGACGGGAAATCCTGGAAAAAGCAATCGCACTCGGCGCAAGGCCCTGGGCAGGCGAAAGGGCTAAGGGGGCATTGAGGCCAATTCTCGGCCTCAAAGATGAGATAACATTGGTTACTTACCCCTCCCAGATGGGAGAAGATGCCGCTCGGGATTGTGGATTTTTGCCGAAGGTCCTCAAAGCTGACCTGGGAAAAGCTACGACCGCAACCGAAACAAAACATGCTGCCAGGGCGATGCTGGATGAAAAAGTGGACCTATTGTTGTTTGCCGGGGGCGATGGCACAGCGCGGGACATATGCAGCGCTGTCGGAACATCGCTGGTTTGTTTGGGTATCCCGGCAGGGGTAAAAATCCATTCCGGTGTATTTGCCTTCCATCCTATAAGGGCAGGAGAGCTGGCAGCGCTTTACTTGAAGAAATCAGTCCAGCGAACCAAGGATGCGGAAGTGATGGATGTGAATGAGGAAGAACTGAGGCGAGAAATCGTTTCCGCCCGACTGTATGGATATCTCCGGATTCCCCATGTGGAGCGCTTTCTCCAGCGGACAAAAGCCGGCAGCACAGGGAACGAAAAATACAGCCAGGAGGCCATTGCCGCCGAAGTGATGAGAGATATGTCGGATGAATTTTATTATCTTGTGGGCCCGGGCACGACGACCAGTGCCATCCTGCAAAGGCTCAGGCTAGATCACTCGCTGCTTGGAATCGATCTGGTGTGGGGCAAGAAGCTATTGGGAAAAGACCTGAACGAAGCCCAAATCCTGGAAAAAATCAGAGGGAAACCGACAAAATTGATCTTGACGCCCATCGGCGGGCAGGGATTTCTTCTGGGGAGAGGAAATCAGCAGATCAGTCCCGAAATCATCAAGCAGATCGGCAGAGATAATATCATCATCGCCGCCACCAAACAAAAGATCCATTCCCTCAATGGCAGGCCATTGCTCGTGGATACAGGAGACAATTCGTTGGATAAGGAATTGGGTGGCTATTGTCATATCATAACCGGGTTCCGCGAAGCCATCATCTACAAAGTCGCAGGTTATTAACCTGAATTATTCAGGGTAGCCTGGATAATTCATGAATTATCCAGGTTAACCTGCAGTTAGCTAAATTCCATTTTCTGCCATTTTTTCTACTTGCAGTTAGATTATCGCCGGGCCTTCCTCACCTCCTATCGAGATCATGTATGCTATGTATAAACCAGGGGATCTACTAAAGCGCTGCCGCAC
>CAZOJY010000170.1:0-4536 GCA_964580235.1 uncultured Eubacteriales bacterium
TGGAAGCGGTACCGCGGGGGGATGGCTCCTGATATCTGGCTCTTTGATCTCGATAAAATAAAAGCAAAAAATATCACCAACAACCCTGCCAATGATTCACAGCCCATGTGGCACGGCAATACACTCTACTTTCTTTCTGACAGAGGCCCGAACCAGCGGCACAATATCTGGGCCATGGACTTGGAGAGCGAAGATGTGCGGCAGATCAGCCACTTCGAAGATTTCGACATCCACTTCCCTGCCATCGGGCCTTCTGAAATTGTTTTTGAAGCGGGAGGAAAACTTTTTCTGCTCGACCTCAAGACTGAAAATCAAACGCAGGTGGATATCAACCTTGTTACGGATCAAATCACCCTCAAAGGTCATAAGGTCAACGCGTCCAAACTGGTCCAGAATGCCGAGATTTCTCCGACCGGAAAAAGGGCTTTGTTCGAAGCGCGTGGAGAAATCTTTTCGGTTCCGGCCGAACACGGAGTGATCCGCAACCTTACGACAAGTCCGGGTGTTGCAGAACGCTATCCAGCATGGTCCCCCGACGGAAAACACATCGCCTATTGGAGCGATCGTTCAGGCGAATATGAGCTCACGATCTGCAGCGTTGAAGACGGCGCCAAGGAACAAAAACTGACCTCTTACGGACCGGGATACAGATACCAGATCTACTGGTCTCCTGACAGTCAAAAAATCGCCTTCATCGATAAAAGCATGAGTATTTCCATCTACGACAGGGGAACACGAAAGACAGAAAAAGTCGACCAGGGAATGTGGATGTATGAGGGAAATCTGCGCAACTTCAAACCCGGATGGTCACCTGACAGCCGCTGGCTGGCATACTCCCGAGGAGAAACGAACCGAAACGGCAATATCTATCTCTTTGACACGCAAACACACAAGCGATACCAGGTTACATCGAGCTTTTACAACGAGTTCCAGCCGGTCTTCGACCCTGAGGGCAAGTACCTCTATTTTTTTTCAAACCGAACGTTCAATCCGATCTACAGCGACACCGACAACTCCTTCATTTATGCCAACACGACCAACATCGCGGCCGTTTCACTCAAGCCTGATATCCTATCTCCCCTGGCTCCGCGCAACGATGAAGAGGAACCGAAAAAAGAGGAAGCCAAAGAGAAAAAAGAAGGGCAAGCTCAAAAAGACGCTAAAAAGGAAGGGGGAAAAACGGATAAAGAAAAAGCCAAGGCCGTGGAGATCACAATCCACGATTTTGAGAAGCGGCTGGTCATCCTCCCCCCGAAGCCTGGAAATTACAATAACATCCAGGCGGTTGAGGGAAAGGTCCTCTACCAGAGATTCCCTCGCACCGGTTCATCCGAGGAGGCAAGTCCTCTTGTCTATTACGACCTCAAGGAACGTGAGGAAAAAACCATTCTCGGCGATGTGGATGGATACCGCCTTTCTGCGGACGGAAAAAAACTGCTGGTCTGGAAAAGGCAGAAAGCTGCTATCGTAGATGTAAAACCTGGCCAGAAAATGGACAAGCCCTTAAGAACAGCCGAACTTGAGATGATAGTCGATCCCCGGGCAGAATGGCGTCAAATTTTCACAGACGCATGGAGGCTCTGCCGGGATTTCTTTTACGATCCGGGGATGCACGGCGTTGACTGGGAAGCCATGAGGAAGCAGTACGGTGCGGTTCTCAAAGATGCCGTTACGCGCTGGGACGTGAACTATGTCATCGGAGAACTTATCGCTGAACTCAGCTCCTCTCACACTTACCGCAGCGGCGGCGATACGGAAAGCGCAGCGCGGGTCGGCGTCGGGTATTTAGGGATCGATTGGGAATTAGACAGAGGGGCCTACCGCATCGCAAAAATCATCGAAGGCGCCCCTTGGGACAGTGAAGCCAGGTCGCCACTTAAAATGCCGGGTGTGAAAGTCAAGGAAAGCGATTACATCCTTGCAGTCAACGGCAGGCCTTTGGACATCTCGAAAAGCCCATGGGCAGCTTTTCAGGGATTGGCCGGAAAAACGGCCGAACTCACGGTGAACGATAAGCCGACTAAGGAGGGTGCCCGAAAGGTTATTGTCAAAACGTTGAGGAGTGAAACCCGTCTGAGAAACTTGGACTGGATCGAACAAAACCGCAAGGCGGTCGATAAACTCTCGGCTGGACGCATCGGGTACATCTATGTGCCGGATACAAGCCTTGGAGGGCAAAACGATCTCGTGCGCCAGTTTTCGGCCCAATTCAACAGGGAAGGACTCATCATCGATGAACGTTTCAACAGCGGGGGTCAGATCCCGGACAGATTCA
This sequence comes from uncultured Eubacteriales bacterium, assembly GCA_964580235.1. GTDB lineage: Bacteria > Acidobacteriota > Aminicenantia > Aminicenantales > Aminicenantaceae. The sequence continues at coordinate 2,276 of CAZOJY010000170.1, forward strand.
TCGAGCTTCTCAAAAGGCCTCCCCTGGCTTTCTGGGCCGTCAGAGACGGCCAAGACTGGCAGTGGCCGCCTGTGGCCCACTTCGGCCCGAAAGCCATGCTCATCAATGGATGGAGCGGTTCAGGCGGCGATGCTTTCCCCGATTACTTCCGCAAGGCAGGGCTCGGCCCGCTCATCGGGACACGCACATGGGGCGGTCTCATCGGCATGTCCGGAGCACCCCAGCTCATCGACGGCGGTGTGGTGACCGTGCCCACTTTCCGCATGTATGACCCTGACGGCAAGTGGTTCAAGGAAGGCCATGGCGTTGACCCTGATATCGAGGTCAAAGAAGACCCGGCCTTGCTGGCCAAGGGAACCGACCCACAGCTTAAACGGGCTGTCGATGAGGTTCTCCTGATGCTCGAAAAACAGCCGTTCAGAAAACCTGCCCGGCCGGCTTACGAAGACAGAACAGTGAAAAAGAAAAAGTAACTTCTCCAGACCCGCCGACTCCCTCCGATACGAATAAATCCAAGTCGCAAAAAATACTGTTTTGGTAGTGGGAAATGCCTATCATATGCGATAAACTATAAGGGGAATGGAGGCAATCATGAAAGACTTGCGTTTTCCGATAATTTTCGGATTGGCGTTTCTGATTACGGTTATTTCCTGCCAGAGGCAGCCAGGAATAAGCCAGTTTTTGGTCGAAGAGGGCAACACCAACTCGGCAGACGGCATCCCGATCCATTACAAACTCTATGGAAAGGGGGACGTATCGCTGGTCTTTGTCCACGACTGGTGCACCAACATGAAGTACTGGAACGAGCAGATCCCCTCCTTCGGTGTGAATTTCAAAGTTGTGACTCTTGATTTAGCCGGCCACGGGCAATCCGGAATGGGGCGGACAGCTTGGACCATGGAAGCTTTCGGGCAGGATGTGGCCGCTGTCGCAAAAAAACTCGACCTCCAAAATGTTATCCTCATCGGCCACGGCATGGGAGGGCCTGTGGTCCTGGAGGCAGCCAGATTCATCCCTGACAGGGCTATCGGGCTGGTGGGGGCTGATTCCTTCAACGACCTATATATGAAAGGCATGAATGAGGAGCAAATCCGGGTTGCGATGCAGCCCTATAGAGAAAATTACCAGGAACAGATAAGAGAACATGTACGTCTGTCCTGGTTTTCGCCCAAGTCCGACCACAAACTGATGAGTAGAATCATTCTCGACATGATCAAGACACCTGAGGATGTGGCTCTTGGTGCTCTAGAAGAACTGCAGCGATATGACGCCACCGAGTCCTTCAAGCAAGTTCGGCTCGATGTGCGCGGTATCCAAACAACCCATATGCATGTCTCCTACGATGTGACTCAAACCAATGCTAAATCTATCTGGGTTGAATATCTCGACGGATTGGGTCATTTCATCATGCTGGAAGATCCCCAGGCTTTCAACCGCCACCTGGCCAACTACATCAACGAATTCGTCACTGGCACCTACTCTTACCAAAAATAAAAAAAGGGAACGGTTCTATTTTTTTTCTTTTCTGTTTTTTTCCAGAAGTTCGATGTCAACTTTATCGGAAGGACGATTCGACATTTTTTTGTTCTTGATCAAGTCATCCAAGCCGATAAAGGAGACCCTTTCAGAACCATACTCGCCCGTTACTCTATTCTGCCAGATATCTTGGAACTGAAATCCTTCTAACTTGTTCAAGAGATCGATCCTCAAAGGCTCATACCCAAGCTGCAAGATGTTTCCCTCGCGCATCAGATCCTCAAGGGATACAGAGAGTTCCCCAAATCCGAACTCTTCCAGAACTTTTAGGATCTTTTGGGCATTATCTTTGCTGGGCTCGACAAGGATGTCAATATCTTTTGTGTATCTGGGTTTTGCATAAAATGCGACGGCAAAAGCGCCGATGATGCAGTATTTGACGTTATGTTTGTTTAATAAGCTTAAGAACTCTTCGTAGTCTTTTTCCACTTTCATGGTTTTTATCCTTTTTCAGCTTCCAGAACTCTTCACGAAGGAATTGAACTGTCTCTAATCTTTCGGTCGGCGTCAGGGATAAATAGTATGAGTCATCAAACTCCTGCGCCTCGGCAAATGAATTCGACTTATTTATCCAGATTTTCTTTTTCATAGGGACTGACACTTTTATGAGTATTATATCCTATTGCTGGCCCGATATGAAGATTAGAGATGAGGTTGCATTTTTGCTCATGAATTGATAGTTTAGTGGCGATGAATCCGAGGGGAGAAACAGCATGAAATGTCCC
>CAZOJY010000171.1:0-2884 GCA_964580235.1 uncultured Eubacteriales bacterium
TTCCTCTGGCATTCCCTATTCCTTGATGTATGGAATTCATCATCCGAATGAAACGTGGAATGTAACACAGGGGCGAGACACAATAAACCAGCAGAGATGGGATTTTGGAAACAGCCTGGTTCGACAGCACTGGGAAGATATGCTCAAGGTGCTTGCCGCCTCCAATAGCACTGTGTACAGCATCGATACCGAAAATTTGGCAGCAACGGTAGGAATACAATCGAGATTATCGGGGGGCTTTACTCTAAAGACAATGGCAAGTTCGACCGGGGGGAAATACTTCGGCGATATCAATAGTTACAAGAAACACCTGGAGCGGATTCAAAACCTGACGGCATGCTTTTATGTCCTTGGATATTATATCGATGAAAAATGGGACGGAAAGTACCATAAGATAAAAGTCAAACTCAATCGCCCTGGTTTGGAAGTTCACGCCCAAAAAGGATACTTCAATCCAAAGCCCTTCAGCAAATACTCCAAGCTCGAAAGACTGTTGCATCTCGTTGATCTGGCTCTGAACAACAGATCCCTTTTCCAGGATCCACTTCATTTTTCTCTGGTTTCGTTACCGCTTTTTAAACAGGGAAAGACGTATGTCTCTCTTTTTTCATTGCTGCCTATGGAAAATCTTCATGAATTTGCAGGAAAAAAAGTCGAAATCGTCAGTATCATTTTCGATGAGGAAAACAGTATCGTCAAGATCGGAAAGGATATGAAGGATTTTTCAAAATTGCCTGAGGGAAACATGTATTATGCAAATTTAACGGCTCTTCATTCAGGCACGTACAAATGCCGGCTTGTCATAAGAAACTCGAAAACAGGGCGAGGCGCAGTAGCTTCATCGTCTGTTATCGTTCCAAAAAATCCTGATCACGGCATAAAACTCTATCCCCCCTTGCTTCTAAAATCAGAAAAAGACGCGTTTTATTTAAAAAAGCCCTCTGGGGTTTATTCTTTCAACTCAAGCCAGTATTTCCCACTCGTATCGCAACTGGAACACGGCACAAACAGTGTGTTGGCCGCGGTCAGATGCTCATTTTCAGGAACCCAGCCGCCGGATATTCAACTTTCCGCAAATCTAATCCATAATTCTGCTGACGCCGGAGGGTCCATTCCCGCATCCATCTCTATTCTCAACAGACGCCAGGATGTTGACACCGATATATTTTTGCTAAGCATTCAAACGGAAGAGCTGATGCCAGGTGAATATTTTTTATATCTGTTCGCAGTCGACTGCATAACTCAGGCGCGTTCTGGTGCGAATACATCTTTTAAAGTTAAATAAAGAGGTCTGCTCATAATAAAAAAGGAGTATATCAAGGAGCATTTTCAAAGCCATGCCAGAATATTAAAAAATTATGCCAGTTTAAGTGTTGCTGGATATCAGCCTTTTTGATTTAAATCCTGGATAATTGTAAAATAGATTGTAAGAATTCGGAAAAATGAAAAAATCTGCTTATGTTATATTTATTTTATTTTATTCCTTTTTTTTCGTTTCATGTGCCTCATATAGATTTCAAAAAAATCTTGATCCGGAATCCAGAGAGTTTATTTCGAAGGTAAGATATATCATCACCAAAAAAGAACGAAAAGTGTTTCTGAGCCTGCCAGAATCTGAACGGATGGCATTCATCGAAGAATTCTGGAAAAGCAGGGATCCTGATCCAGATACAGAAGAGAACGAATACAAGGAAGAATATTTCAATCGTATCGAGGAAGCCAACCATCTTTTTAAAGAAGGATCTCCAGGGTGGCTCCAGGATAGAGGACGGGTCTATATTCTCCTTGGCCCCCCCTGGGAAAGGCAAACGTTCCCCAGAGGTGTCAATTTCTACGACAAACCCGAGGAAATATGGTATTACGGGTTTTTTGTCATACGATTTATAGACAATGACTGGAGCGGCGAGTACAGGTTGGTGCCTGACAGCTCCTGGCAGATAGCAGAACTCAATAAAGCACAGATGCTTTTGCAGCCAAAAGGCTCAGGTAAGAAATACCCTTTAGAATTCGATTTGGCTGTAAAAAAAAGTACGGCCGACGAAGTGGTCATTCAGGTAAAAATTCCGTATAAAAATATATGGTTTGAAGAGGAAAACGGTCAACTCAAGGCCGCTCTTTCTATAAGTCTGGAAATTTTTGATTCTGTTGAGAAAAAAATTTGGGAACACAAAAAAAATTACCCGATCGACTTAACAGAAGAAGAATTAGAGGCCATAACTGTCAAAGACTGCATCATTGAAATTCGAGCTGACCTTGTCCCCGGAAAATACACATTTTCTGCCGAGCTTATAAATCTGGCTGACGGGAACCGCGCCTGGAAAAAAGGAAAATTTACTGTTTGATTGACCTTTATTTTTATCTTTCCCTTATCCCTTTCTTTTGAAAGTCTTTTACTTCACACAAAATCCAGGCATCAGGATCGAACAAAACATTCAGCGGCCTTTCCTCAAAATCGAACTCAAAGGTGTTTTCCTTCCTATCCACCCAAACGATTTTTTTTTCAGTGCCTGAAGGGAGCATGAACGCCAGTTCGATGGGCATTTTAAAAACAGGGAACTCTTCCTGAATCTGATTGATGACAACTCTTACCCTGTTCTGCGCTGAACAGCCCCATCCGAACTGATAGCTTGGATAACCAGCCCCAAAAATCCATTGATTAAAAAACCATCCCAATTCTGCACTATACATTTGTTCACACATCGCTTGAAAATCTTCTGTGGAAGCATTGGAATAGGCATAAAGCCGCACATATTCTTTGAGGATTTTCCAAAAGTTATCCTCACCAACAACAAATCTCAACATATGCAGCACCCAGGCCGCTTTTTCATACTCAATCTCACAAAACAGATGCCCCAGGGGAGGGTTATAGACCGGATGATCCTCT
>CAZOJY010000171.1:2984-4474 GCA_964580235.1 uncultured Eubacteriales bacterium
CAGCGATCAAACTATCCGGCACCGTGATGCGCATCTCAACGGTTGCTCTATCTGAAGGGACATCGTAACAGGGAAACCACTCCCGAGCGCCAAAGGGTTCATCCAGACTCCAGATTATCGGGTCTTCTTCGTGGTCAGAAAAATTGAGCCCTGATTGAGGGAAACCATCATAAGAGATGATCACCGTGAATTCTTCATCAGGATTTAAAGTTTGTGCCGTATAAATATCGAGAAGACCACTCTGGTGAGTGAAAGCGAGAGGAATTCGGTCCTGAGTGATTCCTGTCACGTTCATATTATCGGACAGATGAAGAGTAATTTTATTCTGATTCACTCTCATTTTTTTGGAGCCATCGATAGAATTTTTTGGATGAGGGCCGCGTCATCCGGAAGCTGACCGACTTTGGGAAGCCTTGGCAAAAGAATGGCCCAATTTTCATCCATCAAAAAAACTTTTTTAAATAAGGGGAGACTTTTTTCGACATTGCCAGATGCGGCGAGAGTCACGGCAGGCCAGAAGATCATTTCGGCATTGTCGGGATACATGGCCATGGCCTTTGCATAGGCTTTCATGGCTTTCTCTATTTTGTTTTCTGTCAGGAACTCATCTCCAAGATTCATGTGGTTATAGGCTTTGTTCAGCCTGAGGAGCCGTTTGAGTTCCTGCACAGGGGCAGGATGATCCTCGATCCTCAGGTCAAAGAGCCGGTCCTTCCACCATACACCGGAGCTCTTTCCTCTGACAACAATCAGGGCTGCCGATTGTTTTCCTCGGATATCTCCTCCTTCAGCCTGAGCCGCTTCGAGAGCAGCCACCAGTCTATCGGCAAGTTCGCCTTCCGTGTTCAAGAATGCGCTGGCCATCGCATGCCATACCGTATTTTTGAGCATCAGGTTTGCTTGACAGGAGAATCCATCACCGATGTAGTGTCCAGCTTCGGGGATGCAGTTTTTTCCGGTATGGGTGGCGACACGGCCCTCGGCATCCACCATAGCTACTTGCCGGACATCTCGGTTTTTATCAGCATTGACAAGCGCGCTGAGGGCGTCTTCAGGGCTTTTGCCGGCCCTTAAAAGCTCCAGGCCCAGAGGACCATAAGAAACCTCGACAAAGGATTGTGTCGCGACAGCCCCGACGCCGGACTCCACCCAAGGCACGATCGAACCGACCGAAAACCAGTGAGACTGGACCGCCACCCCCAGTTGGCCTGTGGCTCTATCGAAAGCCACGATGGAATAGGTGCTGACCGGCCGTATTTTTCCATCAGCTAAACTGAAAGCTGCGAAACACATCACAAAAAGAAGCAATGCAGAAAATTTTCTCATGGTTTCCTCCTTTTCTGGGCTTTGATCTTTTTTATCACACGGTTTTCCCAAGGTCAACAATGGTTTAACCTGAATTATTCATAAACATGATTTTATTAGCATGGTTTAGTGGTCCACTGGAGAAGGTCGCATTTTATTCGTCCTTTTTTCTTGACTAAACCTGA
>CAZOJY010000172.1:0-4424 GCA_964580235.1 uncultured Eubacteriales bacterium
GTATCCGAAGAAAAAGGGATTTATAAAAAAATTGTTATACAAAACGGAAAGCTTGTCGGAGCCATATGGATGGGAACAAAAAAAAATGTGAGCGAGATCAATCGCGTTATCCTCCAGCAGATCAATATCGAAAGGTGGAAAGAATCTTTGCTAGAAGATGAATTTGATTTTTCAGTCCTATGAAAAGTAAAATTTTCGCTGTTCTTTTGACTATATTTCTATTTGTTACTCCCGTTCTGGGCCAGATCACTGGGTATATCTCCGGAAATTTCTTTAAAAGTCAAAAAGATGGGGATTTTTTCAAAGGGACATTTAAAAATCCTTTGTTCGGACTGATTTTTTCTGGGGACATTCCCACCGGTTTTGCCTACGGAGCTGAGTTTCGGACTACCGAGATCTCTCAAATCGAGATCGATCAAGCTTGGGTGGGCTTCAATTCTTCGGAGGCATTTCGTCTTAAGGGAGGTCTTTATCTTGTCCCCTTCGGGATTTACAACCGTATCAATAGGCCTCACGAAACAACTTTGATCAATCCTCCTTTGCATGTGGAGTACTGTTACCCCGAGCGATGGAGGGATATTGGGATACTTGTCGATGGAATAATCGGAGGTTTTGTGTACCAGGGGTATCTCGGAAATGGTCTTCGCGAGGCGGAAAGCCTTGGGGACTCCCAACAGTTTGAAGACAACAACAAGGAGAAAGGAAAAGGGGGAAGAATCGGCTGGAGGTTCAGCGAGGGCTTCGAGTTGGCCTATTCTATCAACAAGGGAAAATATGATGATGAAAACAGCCGGAATTTAACTCTTCACGGCGTGGATGTGAATTGGGTGACCGAGGACTGGCAGATCTTGGCTGAGTATACGAAAGCTATTATCAATAATCCAGAGGGTTATTCGAATGGAGATGCTGAAGCCTATTTTGTTCAAGCCGTGGTTAATATGGGGGCTTTTCAACCCTTTGCCAGCTACCAGAAACTAAACTATGTAGATCCTTATCACGGGATGGGTTTTTCTGTTGGCTTTGGACATGGAGATGGGATATCTATCGATAGGAATCGTTGGGCGCTGGGTGTGGTCTATATTCCTGTTCCGAATGTGCACATTAAATTTGAGTATGATTTCAATCGAGAGGAAATCATCAAAAAAAAGGATAATATGTGGGCTGTTCAAACCGCCGTCAGATTTTAGCCTTGTTTCCTGTGCTGTCTTTTGATAAAATTTTGTCTCCGTTTGATTCTTTCTGATAGAAAATTTCAGTAAATATCTCGAGAAAAATTATGGCGAATATCGTTGTGCTTGGTACCCAATGGGGTGATGAGGGAAAAGGGAAAATTATCGATCTTATCGCACCCTCATTTCATGTTGTCGCCCGCTATCAAGGAGGGCATAATGCGGGACATACCGTATATGTCGATGGCAAAAAAATTATTCTTCACCTCATCCCCTCCGGGATACTCCGTCCAAATAAGCTCTGTGTCATTGGAAACGGGATTGTCCTCAACCCTGAGGCCTTTCTTAGAGAAATATCAGAGCTGGAAAGTTTCGGAGTTAAAATAGACGAAAATGTGGTCATTAGCAGAAAAGCTCACCTGATTCTACCCTATCATTCCCTGGTAGAAAAAATCAGAGAGAGAGAAAGAGGGATCAAAAAAATAGGGACAACTTCTCGTGGTATCGGCCCTGCATATCAGGACAAAGTGGGGCGTTTGGGGATTCGAGCCGGCGACTTGCTCAATTTGTCAGTTCTCAAGGAAAAAATTGAACAGAATGTGGCAGAGAAAAATATCTATCTGGCACACTATGGTGAGAAAAAACTGAACGGAAACCGCATATTTAAGGAATATGCCGTGTTCGCTCCTCGATTAAAGAAACACATCAAAGATGTTTCTCTCATCCTTGATGATAACATCAAACGTGGGAGATCCATCCTGTTTGAGGGAGCGCAAGGAACATTGTTGGATATCGATCATGGAACTTACCCCTACGTCACATCTTCCAACTCAACAGTCGGCGGTGTCTGTACGGGATTAGGAGTGGGGCCGGATAAAATCGACGCCGTTATTGGCATCACAAAAGCCTATACCACCCGAGTGGGAGGAGGCCCTTTTCCGACCGAGATTACCGGGGAACCTGGGCGTCTGCTTATGGAAAGGGGGAATGAATTTGGTGCCACGACGGGAAGACCACGTCGATGTGGCTGGTTTGATGCCGTTGCTGTGGCATATTCCTGCCGGATCAATGGTATCAAAAATATCGTGTTGACCAAATCTGATGTTCTTGATGCCATGGATGAGATCCAGGTCTGTGTGGGATACAAGTACCATAGAGAAAAGCTAAGGAGTTTTCCTTCCGAAATCTGGATGCTAGCGGAGGTCGTTCCCCAATTTAAAAAAGTCCAGGGATGGAAAAAACCTATCTCTGGAATCAGAGAGTACTCGTTGCTGCCTCAGTCTTTTAAAGATTATGTTGAACTCATCGAAGACCTTATCCAGGCTCACGTTTCGGTTATATCCACGGGAGAGGAAAGGAGGGATTCCGTTTTTGTGGGAAAAAATCTGGGATCATTGATAGATTTGGATAAAATAAAAACCGAACTTTGATCTTTCCCAAATTATGAAAATCAAATCAATGCAATGGATTGAAATCAATAGATCTGCCCTTATTCATAATCTTCACCAATTTCGCCGATTGATAGGCAATAAGCGAAGATTGCTTGCAACGGTAAAGGCCAATGCCTACGGTCATGGAATCCTTGAGGTCGCAAAGATTGTCCTGAAGTCCGGGGCTGATTGGCTTGGTGTTCATTCCATCGATGAAGGCATATTTCTTAGAAAAAATAAGGTGGATTGTCCCATTCTGGTTTTAGGTTATGTTCCGGTTGATGAGCTGGATCTGGCGGTCAAACACGATTTGCGGTTAACGGTTTACAACCCAAAGACCATCGACCGGTTAATCGAACTTGCTTCCCATTTTAAAGGGAAAATTCGCCTGCATGTGAAAGTTGAAACCGGGACTCATCGTCAGGGAGTTAGCGAAGAAAATTTTTTCTCTTTTATCGATAGAATCAAAGAACAGCCTGAATTGATTTTAGAAGGGATGTCCTCCCATTTTGCCAATATCGAGGATACTACGGATCATTCCTATGCCTGCTATCAGCTGGATAATTTTAAAAGGATTTGTCATAAACTTGAAAAACGCGGGATTGAGATACCGATCAAACATATGGCATGCACGGCTGCGACTATTCTATTTCCGGAGACATATTTTGAAATGGTCCGCATCGGAATCGGCCTCTATGGGCTCTGGTCATCGAGGGAAACATATCTATCGTGTATTCTTAAGAATCGCAAACCCATTCATCTGCAACCTGTCCTATCCTGGAAAATCAGGATTGCTCAAATCAAAAACATCTCAAAAGGAGCATATGTCGGGTATGGCTGTACATTTCGGACAACTCGAGAGACAAGGTTGGCCGTCCTGCCGTTAGGTTATTTTGACGGATACTCTAGGACTTTTTCCAACATATCCTTTGTGATCGTAAAAGGACAGAGGGCTCCGGTTCGAGGAAGAGTGGCTATGAATTTTATCATGGTGGATGTGACAGATATTCCAGGTGTTAATGTGGAGGATGAAGTGTTGCTTTTGGGGAAGGATGGGGACGAGAGCATAACAGCAGATGATCTCGCCGCATTGGCAGGGACGATCAATTATGAGATTGTCACCCGAATCAACCCTCTGATTCCCAGGATCATCATCCCGCATTGACTTGGTTTTTTTTTGGTGGTAATAATAACAGGAATCTCAAAACTGTTGTGAGCGGGAGGTAATTCATGCCAGCAAAAAAAACGCAAAAAAAGACGACAAAAACAGAAGCCAAACCCAAAAAAGGCAGAAAAGTCAAACAAGGGCAGGCCTATGAATGCGACGTTTGTGGTTTTCGTCTGGTTGTGGACGATTGTGGTTGTATCGAAGAACATTATCTTATCTGTTGCAGGGAAACGATGACCCAGAAAAGAGCAAAACAGACAGCAAAAAAGGCAGCCACGAAAACAACCAAAAAGACAACAAGGAAGAAAACTAAAAAGAAATAGAAAAAATTTATCAGCGTCAGTCCAATCAAGATAAAGAGGGGGAGTCTATTTAGAGTCATTTTATAGAAATTGAAAAAAATTCTTTACGCGGAGTACGTACCCAAAACGGTTATGAATCAATAGCGATCATCCCGATGCGGTTCGGCAGCAAAATTGTTGCTGAGTTTTATAGCGCGGATGAAAAAATTGGGTATAGAGAAATATAGAGGCTTCTGGGGCGTATCGGTACAATTGAGATTGCTCACCGAAATTTCGGCGTTTCGGGGGATATCTGCATATATTTAACCTGAATTATTCATAAACATGATTTTATTAGCATGATTTAGTGTTATAT
>CAZOJY010000173.1:0-4332 GCA_964580235.1 uncultured Eubacteriales bacterium
TGGAGGATAATATCCTGGAAAGGCACCTGAAGGGGTGTGTCCATCAGTCATTCACAAAGGGCAATAAGGAAGATAAGGCCAGGAAAATAGACGAAGTTATCGAGGTTTTGAAAAAATTCAGGCGGTATTGAGGAGAAAAAATGAGCTATTATTTCAGCAAAACCGTTACAGGGTCGTTTGACGAGGTTCTTGAAAAGGTGACTACTTCTCTCAAGACTGAAGGATTCGGAATCCTTACAGAAATAGATGTGAGAGAGACGCTTAGAAAAAAACTGAATGTCGATTTTAGAAATTATAAAATTCTTGGGGCTTGCAATCCGTCTTTTGCGTATCAAGCCCTTCAAGCGGAAGATAAGATAGGGATCATGCTCCCCTGCAACGTCGTCGTGCAAGAGATAGCAGAAAATGATATTGAAGTTGCCGCGGTTGATCCGATCGCTTCGATGAAGGCCGTCGAGAATCAGAAACTTTATAGGATTGCGAGGCAAGTCCAAGAAAAATTAAAGAACATCATTCACAACCTCTGAAATAATGTTAGATTAAAGGAGCAGTTTTAATGGCAAAAGACCCAGTCTGCGGCATGGAAGTCAATATAGATGAGACGGCAGCATCATCTTCATACAAAGGGGAAAGATATTATTTTTGCTCTCCTGTGTGCAAAACAAAGTTCGATGAAAATCCGGAAAAATATTTAAAGCCTGAAATAAAAATTGATTCGGAAGTTAAAATGAGCAGTCAAACCTCGCATCAAGACAGTGCTCCTGAACTTGCGAAAAAGGATGGAGTAACGCCGGAAAGAATGGACCTCCCGATTGTTGGCATGAGCTGTGCCAGTTGTGCATCGACTATCCAGCGCGGTTTAACCGATCTGAAAGGAGTGGAAAAAGCGAATGTCAATTTTGCCACCTCGAAAGCCACCTTATTTTTTCGGCCCCAGTTGATTAAGCCTGAAGATTTTATCAGTGCCATTCGAAAAAGCGGCTACGAGGTAGGGACAGTAACAGTGGAACTTCCTATTAAGGGAATTCAATGTGCATCATGTGTTCAAAAGATTGAGAAGGCCCTGCTCCAAACCAAAGGAGTCACAAAGGCGGTGGTGAATTTGGCGACCGAAAAGGCTAAAGTTGAATATCTGCCCACAGAAACAAACCTGGAGTATATAAAGCGGGCGATAGAATCCACAGGTTATGAAGTCCTTGAAACTTCAGAATTAGCCGAAGGAATAGATCCTGAGAAAGCCGTGCGTGCAAAAGAATATAAGAAGCTTAAAACAAAATTTATCGTGGGATTGATCCTTGGTCTTGTCGTATTTCTTGGAAGTTCTCGGCATTGGTTTCCGTGGGTCCCAGAAATTTTCAGCAATTTTTATGTCCTTTGGGCTCTGGCTACACCTGTTCAATTTGTGATCGGCTGGCAGTTTTACAAGGGGGCATGGGGAGCTTTTAAGCACAGAAGTGCCGATATGAACACGCTGATCGCGGTCGGCACGTCGGCGGCCTATTTGTACAGCATGACGGCGACCCTGTTCCCTTCCTTTTTTGAGCTCGGCGGGATAAGGCCGCATGTCTATTTCGACACGTCCGCTTTGATCATCGTTCTCATACTGCTGGGAAGACTCCTGGAAGCGAGAGCGAAAGGGCAGACTTCGGATGCCATCAAGAAGCTTATGGGTTTGCAGCCTAAAACAGCCCGGGTCGTAAGAGACAGGAAGGAAATGGATATTCCTGTCGAAGAGGTGCTGGTCGGAGATATGATTATTGTGAGACCGGGAGAGAAGATCCCGGTCGATGGGATGGTCAAAGAGGGAAAATCTGCTGTGGATGAGTCCATGATAACAGGAGAAAGCGTCCCGGTCAAAAAGAGTCCTGGCAGTGAAGTCATCGGTGCCACCATCAACAAAACAGGAAGTTTCAAATTTCAAGCTACAAAAGTAGGAAAAGATACCGCTCTTGCGCAAATAATTAAGCTGGTCCAGGATGCTCAGGGGTCAAAGGCCCCGATACAGAGATTAGCAGACGTCATTTCAGGATATTTTGTACCTATAGTCATTTCGATTGCTATTGCCACTTTCGTCATATGGTTTAACTTCGGCCCGATTCCATCTCTTAGCTTCGCACTGCTGAATTTCGTGGCGGTCATGATTATCGCCTGTCCCTGTGCGCTTGGATTGGCAACACCGACTGCCGTGATGGTTGGGACGGGGAAAGGTGCTGAGAATGGAATTTTGATCAAGGGAGGAGAAAGTTTAGAGACGGCCCATAAGCTGGATACAATCGTTTTTGACAAAACAGGAACATTGACCAAAGGAGAGCCAGAAGTTACGGATATTATTACCATCAATGGCTTTTCCGAGGAAGAAGTTTTGAAATATGCGGCAAGTGCTGAGAAAAACTCTGAGCATCCGCTTGCTGAGGCCATTATAAAAAGAGCGGAAGACAAGGAGATCAAACTCTTAGATCCTGACCAGTTTAATGCCATCGAAGGGCATGGTATCGAGGCAAGTTTAAACGGTAAGGAAATACTCCTCGGCAATGCAAAACTCATGCGGGATCGGAAAATCGAAGTAAAAAATCTCGAAACAAAAGCAGAGGATCTTGCCCAGGATGGAAAGACTCCCATATACGTTTCGTTTTCAGGAAAGGCTGCCGGACTAATGGGAGTCGCTGATACATTAAAAGAAACTTCCCTTCATGCCGTAGGCAAACTGAGGAACATGGGACTTAAAGTCATTATGCTTACAGGGGATAACAGGAGGACGGCGGAATCAATTGCTAGAAAAGCCGGGATTGATGATGTGCTCCCTGAAGTTCTGCCCGAAGATAAAGTGCATGAGGTGAAAAAACTCCAATCAGGAGGTCGAAGAGTAGCAATGGTGGGGGATGGAATAAACGATGCTCCAGCTCTCGCTCAAGCCGATGTTGGGATTGCCATTGGATCAGGTACGGATGTGGCCATGGAAGCATCTGATATTACCTTGATAAAAGGTGATTTAAATGGAGTTGTTTCTGCCATTGAATTGAGTAAAAAGACAATCAGAATTATAAAGCAGAATCTCTTCTGGGCCTTTTTTTACAATACGGCTGGTATTCCGATTGCAGCCGGCGTCCTTTATCCCTTCTTTGGGATCCTGCTTAATCCAATCTTTGCATCTATGGCCATGGCCTTCAGTTCCGTGTCAGTGGTTTCTAATTCTTTAAGGCTTAGACGAGTTAAACTTAGAGCCAGCACAGGGATTTCGTGATGTTGGCGAAATGGATAGTCACAGTTTCTGGCGCAGGACTCATCATATTGGTCAATTGGTACTTCTTATTCTCGAGAAGAAAAGCATTTCGGGCCGCGTTGAAAGAGGAAGGGATCCAGGAAATAAAAGTTATCGTTAAAGGAGGATACAGTCCAGATACAATTGTTGTGAAAAAGGGAATTCCCGTTCGTCTCTACTTTTACAGAGATGAAACGGCTGACTGTTCGGATACCATTGTTTTCGGAGATTTCAGGATCAGAAAAGCACTGCCTGCTTTTAAAACGACACCAATTGAATTTACACCTGAGAAAGAAGGGGAGTATGTGTTTACCTGCGGGATGGGAATGATGAGAGGAAAACTTGTCGTTAGATAGATAAAAAAAGTTCATATTCTGTGCTTGATTTACAAAAAATATTCAACAGATGCTTGACAATATGTACAATAATTATATAATAATACCATATACTAGTATAGGGTATATGGAAACTGAAAATGACTGAAGATATCATAAAATCGGAAATATTGCTCCGGTTAAAAAAAGCAGAAGGGCAAATTAGAGGAATTCAAAAAATGATTGAAAACAACCGGTCATGTGTTGATATTATTGATCAAATATATGCGACCAGAAAAGCTGTGAATAGGATTGGTGTTCTCTTTATGAAAAGCCATTTGACAACTACAGTATCAGACGTTATGCGGGCCGGTAACAAGAAAGAAGAAATCGATGGTTTAATGAACTCTATTTATAGATTTATCAATTAAATTTGAAAAGGAATAAAAAATGAAGAAGTACTTTTTTTTGTTTCTTGCTATTGTCTTTGTTTTCGGCGGATTTGCAGCTTTCTCTCAGACAAAGGACGATAATACAAATGATATATTGAAAGAATTGATTCAAGAGGCATTAGAAAACAATCCGAGGCTTGAGGCTGCTGTTCAGCGTGCCAAGTCTGCTGAAAAAATCATACCGCAGGCAGGTGCTCTGCCCGACCCACAGCTCACTTTCGGTTTATCGAATCTTCCGGTCAATAGTTTTTCTTTTGATCAAGACCCAATGACAGGCAAAGTGATCGGCATCATGCAAATGTTCCCA
>CAZOJY010000174.1:0-4318 GCA_964580235.1 uncultured Eubacteriales bacterium
TCATTAAAAAGCGTTTGAATTTAGACATGTCTCTCTACACTTTTTTGCAGATTTTAAGTGTAACAGAATTTGAGAAAGCCTCTATTTATCAACTACTTACAGAATTTGATTACACAACTCAAGAGGACCTCTACTCTAAGCAATTGAAACTATTTGAGTTATAACCGGACACTAGTGACATTAGACATCAATTCCCTAATCCTATAGTTTTTGATGATGGCAGAAAGATTTTTAAGCCAAAGTCATGGTGATAATCCCGTATAATCCTTGCAAAAACCTCTTTATTTTTATAATCTAATTTCCTGGGAATCGATACATTGCTAGAAAAATATTCTGGGGAAAGAATGGCTAAAAAATTTTTCTATTTGTTCCTAATATTTATGGTAGCCCTTGCCGGATGCAAAAAAACTGAGGAGAACTCTGTTCAAATCGAAGTTATCGATGGAATCCCTCATGTTATGAATCCGGAGCTGCCTTTAAGGGGAGCCATTCTTCTAGAATTGGAAAAACGGCTTGAGATCAATCCTTACGAGCATGAAGAAATTGGATTAAAGTCCTTTGATGCGGTCAAAGATAATGATGGAGAAGTCATCCTATACGACATTAACAATTCCGAGGCAGAAAGGTTCACAAAGGACGGAGATTACATCGGCAGTCTTTTTCGAAAAGGCCAGGGACCCGGCGAATTTACCCGAATGTCACTTTTGTACGTCCGCTTCATAAATGACCAGATTTGGGTTACAGGCCGCCGAAAACTGGCCAAGTTTGACAAGCAAGGACAGTTTATCGAGGAATTCCAACTGGGAGACTCAATTGCTACCTTCATCGACCAAAACCAATACATAACCGAAAAAAGGACCAGAACTGGAGAAGACTTACACAAGCAAATTATGATCAAAAAAATCTCTGAAACCAACGAGATCGAAGAGGGCCCAGTTCTCATGGAAGGGACGAATCTTGGCATGATCCGAATTCCTCCTAGCGGAGGATTTGGCGATGAGTGGGGGACTCCGGATATTGAATATGCGGTTGACCGAAATACTAAAAAGATGTATGTGGCCATGAAAATAGAGTACAAAATCCATGCAATAGATGAGGATGGGAGTACTCTTTATGTTATCGAAGTTCCTCATGAGTGCGTGGCATTATCCGGCAAAGATAAAGAAGCCATGCTTGAGTTTTTTCTCCAACGTGAAAGCGAACGAAAACAAAGGTTCCTCGATGCCTATCCGGATAAGTTGATGGCCTTCAAGGAGATGAAGGTACTTCCAAAGGGTTATCTGGCCGTCCACAGGATTTCCGGACCAAAGGAGTACGGAGTCGACGTCTTCGATGACCAGGGCAGATACATATATAAAATCGAGCCTCCGGAAAATATTAATCTTAATAGAGCTGTTTTTTATGATTTCGGTTTCACGACAGTAGAAACCGTGGATGACTTTCCCGTTTATGTCGAGTACAGGATCAAAAACCTTCCGGAAATTTTCAGCATTCGGTAGGAGCTTAGGGAATATATTCTCTTCCTGCTTGTATAATGTAAGGAAGCAAGGTTATATCACAAAACCAGAATCAAAGAGCTTTTAGGAGTTTTGTTTCTCATTTTCTCTCTTGATTTCGTGTTTTCGCTTCCAATCTACAGCCCTGGCTCCAATCAAGTCCAGGTAAAGAAGATGGAACTGCGATTCTCTTTTCCTGATCAGAAATTGGAGAAGGAAGAAGTCTTTTTAGACAGACCCCAAAGGATTTCCTCCGATAGATCCGGCCATGTCTATATTTCCTGTATCGGAGACCACCGCATACTCGAGTTCGATGCAGAAGGCAAATTCATCAAGCCCTTCGGAAAAGCAGGGCAGGGGCCAGGTGAGTTTCAAGGCCCCAACCACGGATTTACATGGAGGGATAGACTCATCGTTCTCGATAACTTCAGCAGAAAGTTCCAAATTTTTGAATCCGGGGGGCCGTATTTAAGCAGTTTCATCATTCAATCAACTTACTGGGATTTTGTCGTCTCAGAAAACGGCCTTATTTACGCCGCGCCATTGTTGTACCCGTTCCCGGGGAAAAAAGAGAAAGATCTTATCCATGTTTATGCCCAGGACGGAGAATTGAAGTCATCCTTCGGAAAGCCAAAGGATATTAATAATACATTCTTAAACATGGTGAGATTAGCTATTAACCACAATAACGACATCTTTGCAGCCTTTACTGCATGGCCCGAAATCAAAAAATACACGCCGAATGGCGAACTGATCGCTGAATACATTATCGATCATCCTGTCATGAAAGAGAGGGCTAAGTTCAACCGTAAGCAGCTAACAGCACCCAGAAAAAAAGGTGAACCCGGGAGATCTCGAACCGCCATAGAAGATATTGAAGCTTTCGAAGATCGTATCTTCCTGCTTTTTTGTTCCTATGATGAACAACTTATAGAGATTCTTGAATTTGACTCTGAACTAAAAATGGTCACCAATTACATGCACAAACCCAAAGATTGGATTCTTTCCGGAGATTTTTTAGTGAGAAAGAATGGCGATGATTTGCTTTTTTATCTTCTCGATAGATACGAAGAATACAGAATTGTCGTTCTCGGTGAAAAAAGATAAATTTATCCTGTGGACATCATCGATTAAAGCTTTTCATCTTGGAAAAATATCCAAAGGTAAGCTTTCCGAATATGTAGATGAGAATTACAGCACAATTCCTTCGTTCTTACATTAGTACGGATACGACGAAAACGATAAAATCCACGTATTCATCATTGATATTGAGGGAAACCGTTTCGGCCCCGACTGTTCACTCTCTCTTCGAAATCTTCTTCGATGTCCCCCTCAAATCCTTCATCCAGGTCAGCGAAGTGCATCCATGTCAAAAGCCGATAAGCGATTCCCTGGTGACTCCCGCCCAGACTTTTCTTTGTCTTTCAAAGGCCTTCTCCAGGACGGTCATGCCGCTTTTGGTGAGTTGAAAATAGACCTTTCTTTTACCACCTCTAATAGACGTAGGCTCACCGAAATGTTTGGTGATGTATCTCTTCTGGACAAGCCTTGCCACACTGACTCAAAAAGTATTTTCTTTCATTAATTGACGCCATAGCATTTTAACGCTATAATGTTAAAGCGTTAAGCAGGAGGAAAAACATGTCTGAATTCTCCAAAAGGGCAACTGTTTACCTGGACCCCATGCTGCATAAAGCTTTGCGCATCAAAGCAGCTGAAACGTCCCGTTCCATCTCCGAGCTAATCAATGAAGCGATCAGGTATTCTCTGGCAGAAGATGCAGAAGATCTGGCGGCCTTTAAAGAGAGGGACGGTGAACCTCTTCTGGCTTTTGAAGATGTCCTGGAAGAGTTGAAAAAGAATGGCCGGATATAAAATCTATTTCCGCCAGTCCGTTTTGAAAGATCTGGCTAAAATTCCGAAACGGGAACTTCAACGCATTATAAAACGTATTGAAACACTAGCTGTTGATCCCAGACCCCGGGGATGTGAAAAAATTTCGGGACAGGATCGATTTAGGATCCGCCAGGGTAGCTACCGCATCATCTATTCCATTCAGGATGATGAGTTGACCATTTGGGTTGTCAAGATCGGCCACAGACGAGATATCTATCGCAAACTTGAAAAAGACAAGTCTTATGGAAATGTCCATGAATAAACAACTCTCATAAGATTTTTTTACGAACTAAAATCCTTGCCAAAACCTCTTTATTTTTATAATCTAATCTCTTGGGAATCGATACATTGCTAGAAAAATAGTCGGGGGAAGAATGGCTAAAAAATTTTTCTAGAGGCGGTCAAAAATAAGGACCAGGCGAATTTACGCGAATGTCGCTTTTATATGTCCGGTTCATGGGAAGCGATATTTGGGTTACTGGACGCAGAAAACTGGCCAAGTTTGACAAGCAGGGACAGTTTATTAAGGAATTCCAATTAGGCGACTTTATCGCTACTTTCCTCGACCAAACCCAATACATAACTGAAAAAGGTATAAGAACTGGAGAAGACTTACACAAACAAATTATGATCAAGAAAATCATAATGAATAACGTGATCGAAGAGGGCCCTGTACTCATGGAGGGAACGAATCTTGGAATGATCCGCTTTCAGGGGGGTGGATTCGGCGATGAGTGGGGAGTTCCGGACATCGAATATGCGGTTGACCGAAACACGAAAAAAATCTATGTGGCCATGAAAACAGAGTACAAATTCTATGCAAAGAATGCAGAAGGGAATACTCTTTATGTTATCGAAGTTCCCCATGAGTGCGTGGCACTATCAGGCAAAGAAAAAGAGACAATGATTGAACCATTCATCCTTCA
>CAZOJY010000175.1:0-3876 GCA_964580235.1 uncultured Eubacteriales bacterium
AGCGGAACTTGAAAACTTGGGATGGGATTACATCTTGGGCGTCAGGATGCGCAGGTGTCTATTCTCAAATTATTCCAGTTTAAATTCCCAGATTATTTCAGGCCAAAGTCCCCAGAAAATCAGGCACTATGCCTGACGACATAAAAGACCTGTTCATGATTTTCATTTTCACCTTGCATTACTGAGTACTGGTTCCCCATAAACTCAAGGCTAACAACCTTTTCATCGAACATATTTGATTGAACCGATTGATGTTTGCTGTTTCTTCTTTTTCTTGAACGGAATGAAAGAATAAGACCACGAATGGCCTTATTCTTATTTTGCCTTACTCGGACAGATATATGATTATCCATGAGACAGGCCTAGTTCGGAAAGGGCTGTCATGACGCATTCCTGGTCGACTGTAGTCAGCTTTTTTTGAGTGGCCGCATACATCGATTTTATACTGATATTATTAATCACCCTGGGAATGCCTTTAGCAGCGTTGATGACGGTTTCTATGGCATTGTCCATAAAGATTTTGGATTTGCCCCCGGCCGACTTCAACTGGTGTTCAAAATATTTGTAGGCATCATTTCTGTCGAGGGCTTCCAGATGATATGACACGGATATTCGCTGGGCCAACGGCTGAAATTTCATGTAAGCCATCATCTTTTTCAAAGGAGGCTGCCCGACAATAGCGGTGGCAAGATAATCAAGGGAGTCCATCTCCGCGTTATGGATAAGCCGTATTTCATCGAGTATTTCGGCTTTTAAGAGATGAGCCTCGTCTATAATCAGGGCGGTCTTTATCTTTTGCTCCTTATACAGCTCGGCAATAGTATTGAGGACCTGCGTTGCCACTTCGGATTTCCTGTACTTGGGCATAACGCCCAGTTTCAGCGCAAACTGCGTGTAGAAGTCGCCCAGGGTTCCAAGGCCGCGATGGAGATAAACCACCTTGTATAACTGCGGGTTCATGCTTTCCACTACCGAGCGGATCATAGTCGATTTTCCCGCGCCTATCTCGCCGGTGAACAGGCCTATGCCCTGATGTTCGAACAAGAATTCCAAACGGCTTTTCATCTCCTTAAAATTGTTGTTAAAGAAAAGGCGTTTTTGCGGCAGGTTTTTCTGAAAGGGCATGCCTTTAAGCGAGAACGCTGCTAATATCATCGTCATCCTCCTTGTTTTGGTTCAGTAGGTTATGGAAATCCAGCCTGGGACCGGCAGGAGCCCGTTTCACTTTGCTGTTACCGAAAAAATCAACAGGTTTGCAGTATCCCTCATCCTTTTCCTGAAAGCGTATTTTCACCCTGTCCATGTCGTCGCTGTCAAAAAGGACCTGGATTTTATTGCCTATCAGGTGCTCAGGCGCTTCATAGAGAATGTTATTTATCCTGAAGGTGGCGTCTTTTCCAACTTGTCTCTGCTCCTCATGGTAGAAAAGCTCTTTGATATCGATATGCGCCGGCAGCCTGCGGATATGGGAGGTACGTTCCAGGTATTTTTCCAACGGCGTTTTTCCGCCTATACCCTGGTGGGGGCTTCTATTGTATTCGTTCTGGAGCCACTCTTCGAATTTATCATTGAGTTCGGCCAGGGTCGTGACGTCATGTATGTCGGTTAAGAACTGTTCACGAAACCGACGGTGGACTTTCTCCACCTTGGCTTTTCCCTCCGGATAATAGGGGGTTGAGAAAATAAGCGCGGTAGACAGCTTTGCGCACGCGACTTCCAGCTCGTGGGCTTTAAATATTTTGCCGTTGTCGACAAACAGTTTGGATGGAACGCCATAGGTAATGACCGCCTGTTTAAAAACATCCTTCAGATGTATCAGCTTTTCGGACACAAAAAACTTGGCGCCGACTATTAACCTAGAGGCATCATCGATAATATCAAACAGGTATGTTCTTTTGGGGCGTTCCCCTTTCTTATGCGGGATAAAAGGCCCATACATCACATCCGCTTGCCACATCTGGTTGGAAAACCGGTGCTCAAAACGCTTCTGCTGGTTTTTCGACGTGCCGGTCTTTCCCAATTTCTTAACCTGCAGGTGCCGGTAGAGCGTAGCCAGGGGTTGTAGGGAACTGCCTATTTTACCTTTCCTGTACAAGTCACGGCAGATAAGCTTTACCGGGCGTCTGGGATTATCCTGTTTCTTTTTGGCTATCATGGATAGGGTATCCCGCGGCAGACTTCTGCACTTACCCTTATCTTTACGGATTTTCGGCTTTAAGCCGTCAAAGCCTTTCTCCCGGTATTTGCTCACCCATTCGGATATGGTCCCTTCTCCTACAAAATGCCTGGTCGTGCCGGGGATGCTGTATTTTCTTTGAGACAACTGGCGTAGTTGCTTCTGTAACTCACCGTGCCCCAGTTGGCTGTTTATTAACGGTCCTATGACCGAGAATCTGAACAATGCAACCTTGGTTCGTAACTGCTCGTCCATTTTACTTTCTCCTTTCGGGTTAAATGAAAATGGATCCCAAGCTATGTTATATGTACCAGGCTGTGGAGCAAGCCTTTTTTGTTGGCGCAAATATAGTGAGAACAAAGGACTGCCGGACTATGGAATAATATGTTGCCTGCGAACTGAAATTCCCAATGAAGCTGATAAGAAAGTTAACCGCCAATCCATTAATACAACCGGCGCTGGCCGTGTTCACATATCCGTTTCGTGCCTTCAACAAGCCCATTGCCGTACATGGATTGTAATGTTTCCCATAAGGCCGAAGCAAAAGCCAATGGCTTCGACTGAAAAACCGTATCCGTGAAATGCAAAGGGCGAAAAAGAGAAACCTTGATTTGCCTGTCGGACGAGAAATTGTTTATCCACTTCCGGATTGTCTGGGGATATATCCCAAACTGGGAACCGCCATGCCTTAGCGGGTTTTTCCCAATCAGAACAAAATCAAATACCGATGAAACAAAACGATGCGTATGCCGCTTTCCGGGGTGTATAAAATCCGGCAGAATGGAAAAGGTCCTCCTGAATACCTTGCACATAAACCTCTGGATTTCAAAAGTCTCTGCCGGAACTGCACTCTTATCCAGGCATTTTTTGCCGTACACTTTGTAAAATCCCCATCTGATAATGCAGGAACAGCTTCTGTGCGGACAGGATTTCCGATTACATTTCTTGGGCGGAATGAATTTGTTGTCTTGGGATAAATACCGCTTGACTGAATCGAAGGAAGGTAATAGCTTAATGATATATTCTTAGTTGAAAGGGATAGTTGGAGAACCATCAAATTCTAAACCAACTGTCCCTTTTCCTTTCTAGTGATGACCGTATCCTCGTTTTATTTCAGGGCAAATCTACTAAAGAGAATGGACTATTGTGGGAAAAAGGGGCCTTTTCGCCCTGGAATAATGTGCGGCTAGAGAATTATCTTTTTGATCATCTTTAGCTGAGGTACTTGACCATCAATAAGAATGACCCATTTGCGTTTCTGCTCAGGATCACGACGAAGAGCTTCCTCAAACATATCCTCAATCACTTCCTTTGATGGTTTTTCTACAGAGGCCCAAACCCTTTTATTCCGAGGTTTAGGAGGTATAGTTTCTTTCTCAACAAGTCCCATAATACTTTCAGCTGAACGAATATGAGGGTCTATGTCATATACTGAAGCAACCATTGCCATACGCTTGCGGTTTCGTTTTTCACCCCTACTTAACCGTGTTTGCTTTTTATGTTTTTCCAATTTCGCAGCTTTCTGAGTAGCCTCTCTTAAATCGGACTGGCGCATTACAATACCCTTTCCATCGCAGGTTAGCACCAATATGCCTGAATCATTTTTGTTTGTGTATTCTCTGGTTCTATAAAAAGCGTCAAAGTCTTGGCTTACCTGACGGGTGACATGCCCAGTCTGATATTTTGGCACAGAAGAAGCG
>CAZOJY010000176.1:0-3871 GCA_964580235.1 uncultured Eubacteriales bacterium
ATGGTTCTCTCTTCCTGTAGATACTCGAAAATAGCTCGTATATCCTGTAATATCAGTTCATTTCAACTGTTGCGTCTTGTCATAACACAGTTTTTCTGCCAATTTCTTATGTTTTAACAAATTATTACTTGACAATATAAACGACATAGAATATAAGATTTGTATGCGAGATGCTACTTATTTTACTAACCCCATACACGACTGGCAACGACGTTATGAAGCCCTACGCGCTTCTTTTGTGGAACGTTTGCCAGCCAAAGTTGTAGCAGATAGATTTGGTTATACTCCTGCTTATATCTATTGCGTCATCAATTTATCCACGAAAAGATTGACTTCTCAGAACCTGTTCCAGAGGAAAAGGTTGCAAGACGTAGAATTAATACTGAACTTCGTCAGAAAATTCGCCTCTGGAGGGAACGTCGTTTGTCCGCCGGTGAAATCACTCAACTGTTATCAGAAGAAGGTGTTGAAATCTCTGTTCGAACCGTTGAGAGGATCTTGGCAGAAGAAGGATTTTCAAAACTTCCCAGACGCAGCCGTATTAAAATTGGCTTAACGGTCAAAGGAGCTGAAATCCCAGCCAGATCTGAAGCTATTACAATAGGGCAAGTCGAAGGAAAACATTTCGACTGTAATTCTGCTGGCACTTTCCTTTTCGCCCCCTTCATAGAAAAGCTCAACATTAAGAAGTTTATTAATGCCGCCGGTCTGCCTGAAACTAAAACCATTCCAGCAGCTAGTTACTTCATGTCATTCCTCGCCCTCAAACTTATTGGCACTGAACGCTATGCTCACATGGGAGACCATGCCTTCGATCCAGGACTCGGTCTTTTTGCCAGACTTAATGTCCTGCCCAAGTGCACAGCTATGTCAACTTATTCTTACTCCTTGGATGAAGTTCATCTCTTACGACTTCAAAAGGCCTTTGTCAGAGAAGCCCATAAAGCCGGCTTATACGATAGAAACATCATAAATCTGGACTTCCACACGGTTCCTCATTATGGTGATGAATCCGTGTTAGAAGAGCACTGGGCTGGTGCCCGGGGAAAGAGGATGAAGGGTGCTCTCACCCTTTTCGCTCAGGATGCTATGTCCAAACTAATTCTTTACACCGCTGCTGACATAAAACGGAATGAATCAGATGACCAGGTCTTAAAGTTTCTCTCATTCTGGAAAGGAATCCAGCGTGGTATCAAGCCCACTTTAGTCTTTGACTCTAAATTTACCACCTACGCCAAACTTTCAGAGTTGAATACTCAGGGAGTAAAGTTCCTAACACTGCGGCGTCGAGGTAAACATCTTTTGAGCAAGATGGATAAACTCGGCCCCTGGGAACGTATTAACATCCCTCATGTAAAACGAAAACATCCCAATCCGCAGGTGTATCAGTCTCTCATTACGCTTCGAGGTTATGAGGGAGAATTACGTCAAATCATTGTCCGTGGTAATGGTCATGAAAAACCAACCTTTTTGATATCCAACGACTTCGATGCCTTGGCAGAACTCCTTGTTGGGAATTACGCTCGAAGATGGCGTGTTGAAAATGGAATTGCTGAAGCCGTTAAGTTCTTTCACCTTAATGCCCTTTCTTCTCCAATCTTAATAAAGGTGCACTTCGATGTAGTTATGACCATGATAGCTGATACTCTTTACACTATGCTGGCTAAAAAGTTACGTGGTTTTGAACAATGCGATGCCCCCAAACTTTACAGACACTTCATACGAGGAAAAGCGAATTTAAGAGTCAAAAACGGTGAAATTATTGTTACCTATCCACGCAGAGCCCATAATCCTATCTTGAGATCTGTTCCTTGGCATCGTTTTCCGCAAACACTTTCTTGGTTAGATAATGCCAAACTGAGACTCAATTTTAGGCTTTGTCTCAAGGATACGTGATGGATTCAGTTAAACCTCCAAGTGAGAGCAAACATAAAGTTTATGTTACATAGAAGTTATCCATAGGGTGGTAGAGAGTGGAGAGATTTTAGCCGATATTTCAAATTTATATCGGCGGCCCGAAGGGTAAAATCTCGGAGTTCTCGTAGCACGCTGTGGATAACTAACCAAAAGCCCTCTTTCACGTATCTTTGAGAATTTTTTACTAGAAAAAAATCGGGTTTCCCTTTATAAAAACAAAAACCAAAAAAAAGGAGAAACCCGATGAGCGAAATAATAATAGATCTCCAACTAAAATTCACTATACCAGATTCAGGCTTAACTATCAATGGTATTATCCAAGGAATGAAAGAGAGCCGTTCTGAGATTATCGGTACCATTTTTCAAACGCTGTTAAAAGCTTTAGAAGAACGAGAGATTAAAAAGATGATGAGTTCTGAACCAGGTCGTTATGTGTACAACGGTCACCAGCGAAATGCACGCCGTCTTTACAGTAGTCTTGGAGAATTCTCTTACCGGTTCAGGCAACTTAAGGATTCCAAAGAGAGGGGTACCTTTGCTCCCCTGCCAAAAGTCCTTTCACTGCCAGCTAATGACCACTATCTGGATGATGCCCTAGAACCAGGTATTGGACTGGCGGTCCACACATCCTATCGGTGTAGCTCCGATGAAATCAAACGTATTCAGGGACAATCTATAAGCCATAGTACCATCCATCGACGTCTGCAAATTTTTGCTGAAAAATGCTGCCAATGGCCATCCATGAAGGATACCCCTTACCGTTTTCTAATGGCTGATGGCACCCCGGTGAAACTGCAAGGCCCTGGTGGTCAGGATCTTGGCAAGGCTGAGATGCGCTGGACATTGGCTTCACTGGGATCAGGACATCCCTTTGAACTCGTAGGTTTTTGGATCGGCGATGATTGGTCTACCATTCGTCAAGATTTAGAAAAACGCCTTGACTATGATAAGCTTCAAATCCTTTTTTCTGATGGTGGCCCCGGGATTTTGGAAAACCTTCTTCGAGAAGGGATGGAACCCCAACGCTGTCAGTGGCACGGCAAAAGAGACTTTCCCTATCTCCTTTATGCTGATGGCTTTAAAAAGACTGGACAAACCGAGCTGAAAGAGAAGTTGAATTCAATACCGGCTATGAGCATTACCAAATCAGATCTGGAGAAACTCCAACCCGAAGACTACCCCCTGGTGGAACATATCGTTGAGAAAACGAAACAAGGATTTCAAGAGCTTTTGGAGATACTTACCCCTGATAAATATCCAAAAGCAAGGGTCTATATCAAAAACTTATCCCAATCTGTAACTACTTTCCTCGATTGGTGGCTAGAAAAACAAGAAGTTATTCCTCTTAATACTAATGCCATTGAGAGCGCCTTCAGCCGGGTAGTTAATCGGATTAAAAAAGTCGGCAAGCGCTGGTCAGAAAAAGGACTCCTCAATTGGTTAAAGATTGCTCTTCATAAGGTTTTTAAACCCGAAAGCTGGTCTCAAGTTTGGTCTAACGTTTTATCTCTTGAACCTAAGGTGATCTTGTCTGATTTAAAGGCTTCTTATCGTTGGATTGATTATTCCATCACGTATCCTTGAAACAAGGTCTAAAGCTTTACATGAAATTCTGGGCCGAAGCTGAAAAGGCCGATCCATCTTACATGGAACTCTTAAACGGCAGGAAAAAAGATATGCTTAAAATCATGCTGGAAAATGATCCTGGTGAAGGACCACTTAAGAAGGCTTTAGGTAAAGAGAAAGCGGAAAAGTTGCTCGCACTGCTTTTTTTAGGTGACGGGGAAATCAGGATAAAATAAAAAAGGAGTAATAGGCATGAAACTGTTAGAACCTGGTTATATCAGTAAACTTAAGATTAAAAACCGCATCGTCATGGCGGCGATGGGAGCCCACGGTCTTCATGATTCCGGGGGAGCTTGGAGTGAGAGGTATCGTGCCTACTATGAGGCCA
>CAZOJY010000177.1:0-3794 GCA_964580235.1 uncultured Eubacteriales bacterium
TGTCCCGGACCCTGAGGATGTGGTTCACGATATTTTCGTCAGAGTGATTGAAAAGGCCCATCAATTCAATCCAAAAAAAGCTACTTTCCGGACCTGGCTGTTCCGGATTGCCCACAATCATGCGGTTAATCTTTTCAGGCGTCAGAAGCTGGTGAGATTTCAATCTCTCGAACAAAACGTCGGTCGGGATGATGGGGGAAAGGAACTTCCCTTAGGGGATACCCTGGCTGACGAGGCCCAAAACATAAACAAATCCTTGCTGGCTGTTTCTGTTCAGGAGTGCATCGGCAAACTCAAAACGGATATCGAGAGACAGGCCATCGTGATGTACTATATTTTTGGGAAAAACTACGATGAACTGAGCGCTGTTTTCGGCAAATCCATTAGTGCTGTGCGGAAGTATGTTGTGTCGGCCGGGGAAAAAATAAGAGAATGCCTCGAGGCCAAAGGAATCGGGGCATTCGGATGAATCGGGATGTAAAAATCAGTCCTTAAAACGTATATAGGACTGGAAGCGAGCGATGTGATGGACAAGAAAAAATTCGATAAGATCATGGACCAGTGGACAGCTCATGAGATGAAAGCTGCGCCTGATCTTGAGCCGAGCCCCGAAGTCTATCAAAAGCTCAAGAAAAAGCGGAAAAAAGCAAGGTTTGTGCTGTTCTCCTGGCCTATTCGTTTGGCTGCTGCGGGGATAGCGGCTGCCCTTATCACCCTTTTGATAGTCCTCCAACCGCCCAAGGAGGTGGGGCCGTTTGTTGGATTGCGGAAAGGGACTTTTGCAGAAAAGGCTGGGAGGGGAGAGAGCAGAGACGAGATGCAGGTTGTCGGTGAAGCGGAGCCGGAAGAGCAGATAGAAGATGTTGGAAAAACAGAAACGGCTAAAATGCAAAAGAGAGTCGAGGAGGGGATAAGAGAGGAGGGAGTAGAAAAAAAAGAATATGAAGAGCCTCCAGCAAAGAAGAAAATCTTAGAGAAGATGAAGAAGGCCAAAGAAGCAGACAAAGAAGTCTTTGTTCAACCAAAGGAAGTTGCCGCTAGATCAAAGATAGAGATTGCACCGGAAAAAAAAGAAGCTAAGAGCGAAGTAAAAATGAGTCGGATCGCGGCTGCTGCTCCTGCTATTGCTGTTTCTGAACGGGTGGAGTTTCAGTATCAGCCAAAAGGATCGGAATCCATTAAAAGGCTGGATATGGACTCTCTCCAGGATGAAATCATTTCTCTCTCTTCAGAGGATAATTACCGGTTGAAATTGCAGCTTCCTCAAGAGCGTTATGTCTATGTATTCCAGATCGGAGCTGATGAACAGGCCATCAGGCTCTTCCCGAACACGGAATACAACCCGTCACAGAATCCTCTCCAAGCTGGGAAAACCATCATGATTCCTTTGCCTCCCAACTGGTTTTATGTGGAAAAAGATCAGGGAGAGGTGCTCATTTATGTGGTAACATCTGCCGAATCTCTACAAGACTGGGATGCACTTTATGCAAAATTTTCCCAGACCAGTAAAACCAAGAAAAAACAAAAAATATCAGCGGCGCTGCTGGAACGGATCAAAAATGACAAAACCAGACTAAAGGATCAAGTTTCGATTCGGGTGTTTGAGTTCATGATTCATTAATTGGTGAAAACATATCCTGTCCCCAAATACAGCGAGCCTTGCGAATTGCCGGCACAGCAGAATCAGCCCAGAAATTCGCGGGGGACTGCTTTCAAGCGGGTGATGTCCTGGGCTTTTTGGCGGACATCGAATCCGTTGGGACAGAGCACACGGCAGGAGCTGCAATCCGAACAGGGTAAGCGGGATCCCAATTCCTCAAGGGTGCTGTGGGCCAGGTTCAAATTTTTGTAGCCATAGGCATACATATAACTTCTCATCAGAGTGGGAACATCCACATTAGACGGGCACTGATCCTGACATGTGCCGCACTGCTGGCAGTAAAGCCCGGCAGGGGCCTTTTCCTCATCCAGCTTAAGATCTGCCCTCTCTTCCTGTGTCAGCGTCAGGTCCTGCATCACGCTCAGGTCAAGCTCCATCTGATCGAACGCGGTGTATCCTGGAATGGATGTGTGGACGTTTTCATTCTGCAGGGCCCACTTGAGGGCCGCTTTCATGTTGATGGGCTGCTGGCGTTCCTTGTCCCAATACGCACCGGCCTGCGTTTTCATGGCCACAATTCCTATCCCTGCCTTGGCTGCCCGAGCCATGGCTTGGCTGATCTCTTCCTTATTTTTTTGACGGAAGTTGTAAGCCGTCAGAACGACGTCATAGGCTCCGCACTCCACTGCCGCATCCAGCATTTTGTTCTGGTTCCGATGGGTTGAGAATCCGACAAACCGGGCTTTACCTTCTTTTTTCATCTTTTCCAGGAATTTCATGGCCGGCTCGAAGAAAACGGTCTCCCTCACCCAAATGCAGTGGATGTAAAGGATGTCCACATAATCCAGGCCCAATCTTTTGAGGCTGATGTTGAATTCATCTTCAAACGATTGAACGTTTTTATCCGGAGGATAAAGCCCTGTCTTACGATTCTTGGAGTAGGCAACCTTGGTGGCGAGCATGAAGGAATCTCGCTTGCGGTCTTTGATTACGCCGCCGATCATCTCCTCGTTTTTGCCTTTCTGATAACCATGGGCTGTATCCAGGAGGATGATTCCCGAATCCAGGGCAGCCGCCACAAGGTTGGGATTTTCAGCGTTCATCACGCCCATGCTGACGATCGGAAGTTGTATGCCGGTTTTGCCCAAAGTCCGGTATATGAATTTCTCTTTATCTCCCATTGCTGATTCGATCTTCCTGGGGCCCGCTCTGAGAAAGGATTTTCCAGCGGTAGCGCCGGCCAGTCCGAGGATCCCGGTTTTGAGGAAGCGCCGGCGGTTAAGTCTTTTGTTTTCCATGTTCACTCCTTTTTTCTCTATCAGGTGACACGCTTGGCAAGATTTATCATATAAATATTATTTCTATTGCCTTCCAGGAAGTCAATGGCTGAGGGGCTCAAACGACAAAATAGTCGGGTGACATTCATGCGGCATGTTAATCCGGCAATATTAGCGGTTTTCCTGTTGTTGTTCATTTCGTGTTCGAAAAATTCCTCCCCGGTTTTGGAAACAATCCCACCATCTGAGAAGCTGCACCTTTCTCCGACGGATTTTGCCGTTCAAGTCGGAGCATTCCGCAGCCTGGATAATGCGGTCAGATTGACGATTGCCCTTGGGGCCAAAAACCTGGATGCTTATTATTTCAGGCATAAATCCGGCCTGTACAAGGTCCGGTTCGGAAATTTTCCTACCAGACGTTTTGCTATGGAAGAAGCGGAAAGCTGTCAGGCGGCCGGGCTTATCCAGGAATATTTCATCGTAGGCCCGGAGGCTCATGCAATCAGCAAAGCGCAGCAGTCTGGCCTCGAGGCTGTCCGAAAAGAGATCGTTTCCCGCGCGCGCAGCTTTCTGGGTTTGTCTTACCAGTGGGGCGGATACACTCCGGAAAAGGGATTCGACTGCAGCGGCCTGACCATGGCCGTCTATAACTTAGTCGGATTGAATTTGCCCCGGACCTCCTTGGCTCAATTTCGATTGGGGACTCCTGTATCAAAAGAACATCTCGATAGAGGCGATCTGGTTTTTTTCCTGAATCCAAACAGAAATAGGATTTCCCATGTTGGAATTTACAGCGGAAACGGAAATTTCATCCATGCTCCCGGGAAAGACAAGATCATCCGGGGGGGTTTTTTTTTTTTTACATATTTTTTTATAAAAACATTTTCTCTGCGTGGGTCGGCGTCTCGTGTCTTTAT
>CAZOJY010000178.1:0-3775 GCA_964580235.1 uncultured Eubacteriales bacterium
ATTTTAGTTATGGATCAGGCGAATACCCAGAAGGAGAGTTTGAAGGAATAATAAGAAAAGACAGCTATCTCTCCCATTCGGCAGGAATCGCTTTCCGGATCGTAAGAAACACCGGGATAGGATTGACTGTGACTTTTTGGAAGAGGGATTCTAACATAAGAGGAATTGGAAGGAAAAGGACTTTCATCGGAGGGTTTCTAACCTATGACTTCTAATTGCCTAACAGGGAAATTTTGGGGACACGTTGATAGGGACGGAAATTTGGGGACACGTTACCGATTTTGAAAATCGGTACATGTCCCCAATTTCCCAGTCCCCAATTTCCAAAAAATATAAAAAGGTGAAGGAAATGGAATACGAAGAAGAAAGACAAGAAATTGATTTATTGGAATATTGGCAGGTCATAGAAAAACGGAAGTGGCTCCTAATCACTTTTGCCTCCGCCGTTATTTTATTGACTGCGATTTTCACGTTTACCGCTGTCCCTCAGTATAAAGCAACCGCAACCCTCCTTATTGAGGAAGAAGTCACCAAAGTCATGAGCATCGAAGATGAGTTTGGCAATCCCCGTCAGGTAACAGACATGAGAGCCTATAATACTCAGCTTGGTATACTAAAGAGCAGAAAACTAGCAGTTGGGGTGGCTCAGAGGTTGAATCTTTTGTCCCGTCCTGAATTATTGGAGGGAGTAAAGCCGAAGAAAAGTATATTTTCTTCTGTCAAAAATATTATCACTTTAAAGTGGTTGTTATCCGGAAGCAGTACAAAGGAAGAAAATCCAAGGGACCCATCCAATCCTTATTCTGGCTATGCAGGACTCATTCTAACTAATCTTGAATTGTCACCTAGAAAGGAAACGAAACTCGTCGATGTGAGCTACACGTCTCGAGTTCCACGATTGTGTGCCGAGATTGTCAATGCCTATGCGGAAGAGTTCAAGGAGTTTGCGAGCGGTTTGAGGTACGAGAGGACAGAGACATTCTCGAGTGATTTGAGCAAACAGATCGATAGTCTGAGGATTGAACTGGTTTCGAGACAGAATGAACTGCAAAAATATGGGGAAGAGAAAGGGCTCATTTTAAGCGATCCGGAAAGTGAGGCGGAGAGTGCCGCTTTTACAAAATACCGCAGCTTGTATGATGCTTACAACCAGGCCGTTATCGAAAAGAACCGAACGGGCGCGATAAATGCCATTGTCAGGGATTCGGATATCGATTCGCTGCCAAATATCGAAGATTCCAGAATCCAGCAGCTTCAGACAGAATACATGAATGCCAAAAATGATTATGACGCATTGAGGAGAACGGCCGGCAGCAATAATCCAACACTCATCCGGGCCAAGGATCGGATGGACCGCGCGAGAGAGAACTTGGGAAAGGCCATTCAAGGAATCGGAGCAGAGTACGATCAAGCTTTACGGTATGAACGATCTCTCAGAAGGGAGCTTGACCAGCAGGAGTCAAAAATTGCCAATATGCAGTCTGATATCGTTTTTTATCAAACGTTGAATTATGAAGTGGAGAGCCTGAAAACCCGTCTGACCAGCCTGCTCAACATCCAAACGCAGGTGAATGCTTCCAAGGAGCTGGAAAGCCTGAAAGCCAGCAATATCAGTGTCGTCGATCCGGCCGAAATTCCTAATAGTCCTGTCTCGCCAAATAAGACAAAGACTCTCATGCTCGCTTTACTTTTTGGCCTGTTTGGAGGCGTAGGGCTGTGTTTTCTTCTGGATTATCTGGATAATACGGTCAAAGGTCCTGAGGAAGTGGAAAAGCTGACAGGCCTCTCTTCTCTCGGGGTGATACCTTTGCTGGAGGAATCAGATTCGCAGGGAAAAGGAAGGCAGGATTCCAAGTATGGATCCCAAGAGGATGAAAAAAATAGAGATATCGAGCTCATCAACCACTATTATCCAAGGCTCCCTATTTCCGATGATTACAGGACCATCCGGACTTCGATTCTGCTTTCCCAGACAGATTCTCCCCCTAAAACCATCGTTTTTACCAGCAGTTTGCCGGTCGAGGGGAAAAGCACAACCCTGGTTAATTTGGCCGTTGCTTTTGCCCAGCTCGAGAAAAAAGTGCTGGTGATCGATTCGGACATCAGGAAGCCGCGGCTCCACAGAATATTCAAAGTGGGGAATATAGGGGGATTGAGCGGGTACCTGGCGGGTAAACTCGAACTCAAGGA
This sequence comes from uncultured Eubacteriales bacterium, assembly GCA_964580235.1. GTDB lineage: Bacteria > Acidobacteriota > Aminicenantia > Aminicenantales > Aminicenantaceae. The sequence goes on from CAZOJY010000178.1 coordinate 2,191, forward strand.
TGCTGTCCAGAAGACATTGGTCAAGAATGTCTGGCTTTTGCCCAGCGGGCCCGTTCCACCCAATCCTTCTGAACTTCTGAATTCCGAGAAGATGAAAGAGTCAATAGAAGGAGTAAAAAAGGCGTTTGACATCGTTCTCCTCGATACCCCGCCGGTGCTTGTTTCCATCGATGCTGTGATCCTCTCCACACTCGTTGATACTACGGTTTTGGTCTTAAAAGCAGGAGAGGTGGCAAAAAGACCTTTCCTGAGTGCTGTCGAGGAATTAAAAAAAGCCAATGTCAAAATCATGGGGGTGGTGTTCAACGGATTGAAAGCCAGCCAGGGGAAATATTTTTACAGGGGTTATTATCCTTATTACAGATATGGGTATTATGGCAGTACAGACGAAAAAAAATATGAAAGGGCAGAACATTGATAAGAGGTTATGAGTGAAAAATAAAGATCAAATCTGCCGGAAGATCATCGATTATGGAATACTGGGATTGATCGTTTTCAGCCCGCTCCCGGCTGCATCGGTGTATGAGTGGTCGATCCTGGTGATCCAGCTTGTTGTGCTGGTGATGCTCGCGGCCTATGTCCTGATGTCAGAAAAGCCCCAGATTCCTGAGCGCCGGCCCCATTCTTTGAAATGGCCGAGGGTGCTGTTTATTGGGTTTTTTATCTTTCTTGCTGTCCAGATAATCCCCTTTCCCAAATTTTTGGTCAAAATTCTCTCGCCCAGCTCTTATGCGTACCAGGAAAGTTTTCTGCCGGATTTTTCGAATCTGCAATTCATCAGCTTTTCCCTGATTCCAGCCCATACATTGAGGGCAGGGCTCGAGATACTCACCTATTTTCTTCTGGGATTTCTGATAGTTAAAACGGTCACAGAAAGGCCCCAAATCAAGAGAATTTTTTCTGTCCTGATCGCGATGGGCGTCTTCCAGGCCTTATACGGATTGTTCGAACTCTACCATAAGACCCCGAGGATCCTTTTTTATGAAAAAATGTACAATCTGGACTCTGTCACAGGGACTTTTGTCAACAGGAACCATTTCTCAGGCTATATGGAAATGATCATTCCGCTGGCCATCGGATTTGTCATTGCCGGCATAGATCTTTTCTCTCTTGCGAATTTGAGGTGGCGCGACAGGCTCCTGCGGTTGTCTGAGAAAGGGCTGTCTATGACCATCCTTATCTCTTTAGGCATTGTCGTGATGTCCCTTGCAATCATTTTTTCCAAATCCCGGTCAGGAATTTTTCTTTTGATCTTCAGTTTTATTCTCTTTTTTGGATTGATCATTCTGTTCTTTAAAAAAACCGGAGACCAAAAGAAATGGACAAGAAATTTTATTGCGGGAGTGTTTATCATCGTGATTTTCATCTCCCTTTATGTGGGAATTGACGCAACGATCCAGAGGTTTTCCCTGGATAAACTCCTACGAGAGGGGAGACCGACATACTGGAAAAACACGGCAGAGATTTTTGCCGATTATCCGCTTTTGGGAACCGGCCTGGGGACTTTTTCCTCTCTTTATCCCGACAGAGAGGCGGGTGAAACGCTCATCCGTCTGTATCATGCCCACAACGATTACCTGGAGTA
>CAZOJY010000179.1:0-3616 GCA_964580235.1 uncultured Eubacteriales bacterium
TCAGGGTGGCCGATATAAACAAAATCTTTGGATGCCCCAGCAATCATGCCACCCTTGCCAACCTCATATTTACTTACAAACTGGGGATCAGGCCAAGTGAATTTCTCTAACTCAACCATCTTTTCGTATAACGAATTACACATCCCTATATGATCTACCATAATTCCTTCCTGGAATAGCTGATCTTGCCATGTGATCAAGAAGTTTCCGTTTTGAAGAATATGTTTTAAACTGAATCTTTCCTTTAAGTACACCTCCCTCAGAAAATCGCCATCTGTTGTATAGAGCAGGAATTTTGTTAAGGAGGGGTCCTTCGCCATAATGGTGTTGTTATTCCAAGCCTGGACAGTACCGCCCCACCTTATTTCGCCCGGGCCTTGTCCATGGTGGGCAAAAGATTTGATGAAGTTGCCTTGACTGTTAAACTTGAAGATATAATTCTCATCGCTGGCCCAGCGAATTATATATATATTCCCATCCACATCTACATCAAAAGTCTCTATGTCTACTAATCCAATTTCGTAGATGTCCTGATCCTCGGTATCGATTGAAAATAGCTTCTCCAGTTGAAGCGTTGATGGTTTGCCTATAATTCGGTATGGTTTAATTCGGTTTATAACAACCTCAACTCCGTCCTCGATGGTCTTATCAACTTGGTCCTGTTTTGGCCCGCAATAAACGATAAGACATAGGAAACAGATAAGGCATGCTGATTTATTCATAATCCACCCCAATGCATTTGATTACACCTTTCTCCAGTTTAGAAATCCGAGGCGCTGCTGTCAAATCCGAGGGTTTTGTCAAAGAGGTAGTGCATGGCATGTCTCATCCAATCACCTGGCTTTTTGGTTTCCGAGCTGGGTGGACCAAGTCAGTATTTCCAGGTGACATTGTAGCGTTTTACCAGTTGAAATTCCCCTTCGTCGTCTTCCAACGCATTAGAAAAAAGCTTGGCAGAGCAGCAGAAGAGGAACTGGCACTGGTTATCGACGGCCTGAATGAAATTATCGGGGCTAAAATATAGCCGAATATAACGCTTGACATTTAACGCAAGGCGTTATACGTGATACGTGATAAAATCTTTTAAATGTAAAGAAACTGAAAAAATATTCAATAGAATTTATACAAAAAAGTTCCCGACTGACATGCAAAGAGCCGCATTGAGAAAGCTAAGGATGTTGAATAGAGCGGAAAATCTAAATGACTTAAAAGTGCCGCCTGGAAATCGTCTGGAAGCACTTAAAGGGAAGAGAAAAGGACAGCACAGTATTCGAATAAACGATCAATGGAGAGTATGTTTTTTGGCAGGATAAGGATGCGCTTGATGTAGAAATCACAGATTATCATTAGGAGAAAATTCATGAGAAAAAAAAAGATGCCTCCGCTTCACCCGGGAGAAATCCTTTTTGAGGAATTTCTAAAGCCGATGGGAATGAGCCAGAACAGGCTGGCTCTTGATATCCGTGTGCCTGCCAGAAGGATAAATGAGATTGTCCAAGGAAAGCGCAGAATTACCGCTGATACGGCTTTGCGCCTAGCCAAGTATTTCAATATGTCTGCAAAGTTCTGGTTGGGTTTACAGGTAGACTATGATTTGGATGTTGCTGAAGACAAGCTGGCTAATCGATTGGACAAAGAAATCCAAGTTTACAATCGAGCAGTATAGGTATACCAGGATCTGCCTCCTCCGATTTTTATGGTCAGTGTGATACGTCCCAAAAATTCTCGTCCACCACGAAGTTTGCATATATGCCGGCTGTTGTCAGCAAAATGTGAGTTGATGATAGGAACTAAAAATGGGAGCAGATAAAGGAGGCAGTTTGATGGAGATCAAGGCTTATCTTTAATTTTATATTTTCTTAGGGCATAGGTTCCTTCATCATCTTGTTCAATGGTGTATAAGAAATCTTCAGAGATATCCATTGCCGTATTGCCTTGATATCCTCGAACCATCTTTTCTGGAAACTTAAGATAGAAATGATCGATATATTTGCCTTCAGAATCAAAAACATCGATAAGAGTTCTTTTCTCCTTATCCATCGTTGATGTCACAGTCCATAACCTGTCTTTGAAAACGAGAAGATTCTGGATGTCATTCAGGAACTTCTGAGGAGGAGGGGAGACCGGTTTTCCGTCTAACATGGCTCCACCCGCTCTCTCAGCATCTGCTGGAGTTCTCACTCTTTGATATTCTCTTTTAAAAGCCCTGATAACCTGGTTTTTTTCGGTATCATAAAGTTTTAATAAATATTCCTGGGTGTGAGAGACAAACAAGAATTTATTCATATAGGGCACGGCAATGACAGAACTGATGTCATAAAAAACTCGCCCTCCCTGTTTTCCGACCGCAATGTAAGCTTTTGTGGGAAGTTCTGTCATTTCCTTTATTTCTTTTCCTTCTTGAGAAATTTCTATCAGTTTTTGATGAATATCAACAATCGATGTTTTTTTTGTGACAGGTCTGTCAGAGCTTAAAAAATAGTATTTGCCTTTATGGAACAAAAGGAATCTTGACAACCCAGTTTCTCCCGGAATCCTGAAGTCCTTAATGAGCTTTCCGCTAGAATCAAAAATGAGAATTTTATGGCTTCGGAGTTCATGAACAATAATATTTTCCCCGTCAATAAAATAATTACCAGCCGATTGCATTTCACCCGGGCCTTGGCCCTTTTTAAAAAGGTCGCGGATGAATTTTCCATTTGGATCGAACTGGATGAACTGCTCTTGGTCCTGAACAAAGATGGATCCATTGGGGGCGACTTTCAGATTATGCGGATATTTAAAATAAAAATTTCCACCGACATCCCTTATCTGCATCACTTCCTCTAGCATCACTATCCTGCCGGAATCTTTATTCAATGGCTTTTCTGTATTTTCAATGATTTCTTGTGGGAAAGAAAAGAAAGTTAAAACAAGAATTATTGAAACTGTGATTACGCAATTTCTCATTTGACCCGCCTTTTTTTAACCTATTCCCACTCTATTTTATAGACAACTAACGCTTCATAGCCGCTTTCTTTTTGTATGATTCCATATAAATGATCCTGTTTCACTTTAACCCTAGCATAACCACCTCTGCGAACAAAGCCATGAAGGCTTTTTCTTCCGATGCAGACGCCTTTTGAATCGAAAATATCATACATATATTCGCCTGGAGTATCACCTCTCTCGTAAGTCATTACAAACAGCCTTCCTGTGTCATCAGAGAAGAAAGTCTGATAAGCGGGAAACGAATCTGGAAAATAGGTTATGGCTCTATCTTGTGGTCGCATATTTTTTAATCTTTCTTTTTTGTACTCATCAGGAACAGGAACTTTCTTATGCACCTTTCTTATCTTCTTTATAATATTCCCTCCAAAATCGAATACCGAAATCTCATATCCTTTATCCTCATCCCCGAAATAAATCTGCTCTCCTGACACACTCCAACAAAATATGGGAACTGTGCCATTCCTTTTCCTGAGCTTAGAGTAGTTATTCAGTTTAAGCCTTCCGAGCTCTTTGATTTCCTCAAACTCAGAATTCCTTAAACTGAGAGGTGATTGACTGGAATATTCACTGCCAGGCAGATCAAACATTTGATAGAATACCAGGTAGTTTCTATTCTCAAGAGGAT
>CAZOJY010000180.1:0-3588 GCA_964580235.1 uncultured Eubacteriales bacterium
GAGACAGGTTGATTCTCGGAAAAGCCATCGGTGGCTTTATCAGTCTCTTGATTCCGCTGGTCATTCCGATGGTGATCGGTCTGCTGCTCCTAATGGTTTATCCGAATGTTTCATTGGTGGGTGAAGATTGGGTGAGGATTGCCCTGATATTTCTGATGTTTCTTTTGTATTTGTCGGTTTTCTTTACGCTCGGGCTTTTTGTCTCGGCCAGAACGAGCAGATCATCGACCAGCTTTCTCCTCCTTTTATTCATCTGGGTCACTTTTGTCACTGTCATACCCAAAGCCTCCGTCATGATAGCCAGCCAGATAAAACCCATTCCGTCTGTCCACGAGATTACAGCCCAAAAAGATGCCTACCTCCAGGAAATCCAGAAAGAAGCTTTTGCCGAGAGAACCGAATATTTTAAAAACAATCCCGCTCCCGGAAAGGATAAACCAGAAGCACGGAAGAAATGGGAAGAAGATATCAGAAAATGGGCAGAGGACCTTCAGCAGAGTCTCACCGGAAAAATCGACGAGAGGAACGCGGCCATCGAGAGGGATTATCAGGCAAAAATGCACCAGGAGCAAAAGCTGGCCGTGAATCTTTCGCGCATTTCTCCCACCTCAGCCATGATGTTTGGCGCGATGAGCTTGGCCAGAACAGGAGTGGACGAGCACGACAGATTTTTAAGTTCTGTGAGAACCTACAAACCGATATTCACAAAGTGGATCAATGAAAAAATGATGCAGGGAAATATTTTCAGTGGTGAACAAATAAAACCCGATTTGAGTAATATGCCGCAGCACGAATTCGTCCCCGAAGCATTAAGCGACTCCATCAAACGCGTTCTGCCGGACCTTAGTTTGATGATTTTTTTGATCATCCTGTTTTTTGTCGGAGCTTATGTCTCCTTTCTCCGATACGATGTCCGGTGAATGAGCGGGCATATGATGAATAAAAAAAATAAAGAAAAGAGGGAATCATGTTAGAAACAAAAGATTTGACGAAGAGATATGAAGATGGGCTCGTAGCTTTAGATCATCTGAATCTGAAGGTCGAGTCCGGAGAAATATTTTGTATGTTTGGTGCAAACGGTGCGGGAAAAACGACGGCGATTAACCTCATTTTGGGATTTATCCCTCCAACGGAAGGGACGGCTTTTGTCGAGGGCGTTGATGTGGTCAAGGAACCGTTGAAGTCGAAAGATCACATTTCCTATGTCTCGGAAAATGTTATGCTGTACGGGAATTTCACCGCCTATCAAAACCTGGATTATTTTTCCAGGTTAGCTGGAAAGCGAAACTTGAAAAAGTCTGATTATGCCGGGGTGATGAAGCGGGTCGGGCTTCAGGAAAATGCCTTCGATATGAGAATCAAAAATTTTTCCAAAGGAATGCGCCAGAAGCTCGGAATTGCAGTTGCTATTTTGAAAGATGCTCCCAATCTTATCCTGGATGAACCGACCTCAGGTTTGGATCCCAAGTCTGGCCAGGAATTTCTGGAACTTCTCCTCGAGCTCAAAGATAAGGGGAAATCAATTTTTATTTCCTCCCACGATATATTCCGGGCAAAATTCATCGCTGATAGGGTTGGGTTCATGCTCCATGGAAAACTTGTGATGATGAAAACGAGCGAAGAACTGAGGGGAGAAGATCTGAATAATCTTTATGTGGAATACATGCAGGAACATATGGGTGCCGAATAGGAACGGTTTGTTTGGAGGAAGGATGGAAGATAAAGCAGTGAAAATTGTTCTGAAAATTTCTGTTATGACCTTGTTGCTGGCCCTGTCTTTCCATAGCGCATTCTCCCAGGAAGCTGTGCGCAGCCAGGAGTCCCAGACAATGAAGCTTTTGACCTTAAAAAAAGCCCAGCTTCAGCTCGAGAGGATGAAGGGGGAATTCGACAGAGCATTGAAGCTCCAAGAATCCGGGTTGATCTCAGAGGAGGAGTTTGTCCAAAAAAGGACCGCCCACCTCCAGGCTCAAGTGGATTACCAGGAAGCCCTGATCAGCTTTATGGGAAGCGAAGCCCGAATCTCTGTAGCATCCGCTGTGAAATACCAGGATCAATCCGGGAAAAAATTTGTCCGGGTTTCCCTTCGGTATTCCTCCAAAGAACTCAAACAGCTCGAAGAGTTGAATATAGATGCCAAAGATATTTTTCCGCTCGATTTTCTCCGGGAAATCAAAGATGTCTATGTATCTTTAAGATCGGAAGGGAAAATTATCTCCGATCCTTACGAGAAAACAATCCATTCCCTTGCCCTTGAACAGGAAAAACAGGTGACATTCCAGCTTTTAAAAGATGTTGAAAATCTGGATATCAATATTTTTTATTCGGGAAAAGATGAGAACACATCCGTGTATCTGCAGAAGGGTCTCAGCGCAAACATCGTGACCGTCAATTCCGCCCAGTTTTCCCAGGAAGCGGATTTGGAGAGCGAAGCGACATTTGATCTTTCCCTGGAGAAGTTCAGCGGGGAGGCCAATGTCTTCAGGCTGAAAGTCGTCAATCTTCCCCAACAAATCTCGTATGAATTTGTAGACCCCCAAACCCAGGCCCGGCTCTCGCAGATCAAATTTACAGAGGGAGTCACCAGCATGCAGCTTTCATTGAGATTGTACCTCCCGAAAAATGCAGACGAGCACGTCGTTATCGATAAACCTCTCGAGTTCTACTGCCTGGCGCTGGATGGAGAGCAGTCTGCAAGACTCAGCGAAATGCTGTCCAATTCCCCAACGTTGAAAACAAAGGATATCGAAAGCCTGAAAGCAGGGCGTGTCAAGCTGGAGATCATCCCCCGCGGAGTCGGAAAGGTTGAGGTCCAGGCCGTCAGCCTTTATCACGAAATTAAGGTCGGCCAGAATGTGAACATGGAAGTCAGAATCAAGAATACAGGGACCCGCCGTCTAAACAATATCCGAATTTTCACCGATCTTCCGTTGAACTGGCGTTCTGAAATTCAGCCGGACTTGATTCCCTCGCTCGATCAGGGCAAAGAAGAAATCGTTACCATCGACTTTCTTCCCCCCGAAGGTATATCTGTCGGCGATTATGAGCCAAAAATCAAAACAGAGTGTATCGCCGACAACCGCCAGGTGGAATCGGAAGATAAAATCGTGCGGATTCATGTTACGGCCAAAACAAACGTTCTGGGTATAAGTCTGCTGATATTGTTTCTTGTCGCTCTTCTTGTGGGGATTGTTGTATTCGGGATCAAATTGACAAGACGATAATTCCTCCCATTCTTTCTAGGAAAGCATCTCCATTTCGGTGATACCTAAAAACTTTATTCCGGCTCCCATGTTTGACAGTCATAGGTAGACGGATTTCGCTTACTCTAATAATATCAATAGGTTAGAAGGGAGTCAAATTTTTTGCGTATGCCTACAGAATCAGGCCTTCAGATTGACCCTATAGAACTTGGGTGGAAGGGATATGTCTAATCATCCCTTTTGCTGTGAAAAGATTCTCTACCCGAGCAACCTCTAGCCGTATCTCTTCGCCCTGCTGCGCCAGAAGCGCCCGCAGCCGGTTCTTCACCGCTGTCTGCTTCCCCATATAAAAGGCCCTCTGACTGTCCTTGACATCTTTTTTGTC
>CAZOJY010000181.1:0-3532 GCA_964580235.1 uncultured Eubacteriales bacterium
TCTGTCTTATATCTACCTTAGATGAAAAGCAACTGTGACTGTAAAAGTTGTGCCTTTAGGTTTCCCGTCGATAATTTGCGGCTCATAAACCCACTGCTTGACCGCATCGATGGCGGCCTGGTCGAGCTCGGGAATGGACCGCAGAATTCGCGTTTTTATCACCCGTCCGTATTTGTCTGTTGTGGCCTCGAGGATAACCACCCCTTCGATCCCGGCCTTTCTTGCCGATTCAGGATAAATGGGTTCGACTTTTTTAATCAACTTTGGAGCCTTGCTCTTTCCCTCAGCTCGTACGGGTTCTTTCAGCTTGAAGGTGCAAGTCACGGTGAAAATCACGCCTCTCGGTTCCCCGTCGATGATCATCGGCTCGTAAACCCACTGCTTGACGGCGTCGATGGCGGCTTGGTCAAGCTCTGGGATGGACCTCAGTATTTTTGTATTGACGACCCGGCCATAAATATCTGTCGTCATTTCCAGGATAACCACGCCCTCAACTCCGGCTTTTCTCGCTTCATCTGGATAAATCGGCTTGACCAACTTGATCAGCTTTGGAGGCTTTATGTCCCCGACGGCTCGCACGGCTGGCTTTTGGTCCGTTCCTGTTATTCCTCCTTCAATAGCCTTTACCTTCTTCTTTTTGTCCAGAGAAAACCGGCAGGTGGTGGTAAACACGATTCCTTTTGGCTTTCCCTCGATCATCATGGGTTCGTAAACCCACTGTTTGACAGCATCCACAGCAGCCTGTTCGAGCTCAGGGATCGACTTCAGAACCTTCACCTTTTTCACACGGCCCTGATCGTCTGTGGTACCCTCAAGAGTAACAGAACCTTCAATGCCCGCTTTCCTTGCTTCTTCGGGATAAACAGGCTCGACTTTTTTAATCAGCTTCGGGGATTTAACGTCCTTTTTTGCAGATTTTTTCTTCTCTTGATCCTGCTCTTTCTTGTCCTGTTCTTGCACAACCGGCAAAACCAAATCCGCTTTTTCCATCGTGATTTCCGAGTTGTCCGTCGCAAAAGTTAGCCTGGAGCCGGCAATTACCAAAACAAACAAAAACGCCGCCACGACCATCACCGTGATGGTCGATTTTTTGAGATGTGTGTCCATGATCCTCTCCTTGGATAAGATGTGTTTGACCCGATCTTTCAGAGGGATGTGGGGAGACGCCAGTCCGACAGAAACCGGCAACCGCTTCCAGAGAGTTGCCTTTTCCGCCAGGTTGATCAAACACTCCGCGTACTCTTTTGAGTCGTTTTGGAGGAGGACATAATTATCGGATATCTCTTCCCTCGCCCTGGTATGGGATGTACTCAGGGCATAAGCAAGAGGATTCCACCAGTTCAAAGCCGTGACAAGTCTTTGGAGGATCCCGGTTATCAGGTCTCGGTGATGGATGTGCGACAACTCATGGAGTATGATCCCTCGGATTTGATTGTCGTGCAGTTTATGCAATAAGTGTTCCGGGATCAGAATAATAGGTTTGAAAACTCCGATTGCCATCGGGAAAGGTGCTCTTTGTGATCCGAACACCCGCGTTTTAATTTGTTTTGAAAACACCTTTTTGGCAGAGTTCAGTATCGCGGTGATCCGAGGATCGCAAACTTCTACCATTCCTTTTTTCATGTTGCGTATGGAAATCGCTCCGAATACAAATCGAAAGAGCATGAATAAAAGACCGAGCCCCCAAATAATCCCGAAGATGTTGATGGTTTTGATGACAACCGGGCCTGACCAAAACAGCCTGAAAATGTTTGCCTTTCTGTTGCCCGCACCGTCGAAGGGCATCCCGACCAGACTGTGTTGGACAGTGACCGATGGACTAGAAGTCTGTCCGATCGAAATCGGAAGGATTGTCCGGAGAGGCAGATAGTCCAGCTCATTCAGCGAGACTGAAAGAAAGGGGAGAAGGACAAGGGCCAACATGGCTATCAGGCTGATCCCGCTTCGAAGAGGAGCTGCTTTTTGTCTACACAGATACACGAGCAGTGCACCGATCCCGAGGATCAAAAGAGTCTGAATGGCCGCATTCAACACCCATTCAGCCGAATCGATATTGTTGAGTAAACTCATGCTGGATCCCTTTACATATTCTTAAGCAACGCACGAAGTTCCCTTATTTCTTCGGGGGTGACGTCAGTATCCTCGAGCAGGCATTTGACGAGCTCTGCTCTCGATCCGCCAAAAACCCTGTTTTTGATGTCCTCGAGGATCTCTCTTCGGGTTTTCTGTTTCTCCACCACAGCCGAATAGACATATGTTCTTCCCATTTCCGTATGTTTCAGCCAACCGTAATCTTCCAAACGGTTCATCTGGACCTGGACGGTGGTCCGCCGGATGTTGTTTTTTCTCCTGGCGTTGATGGCCTCCACGACATCATTGATGGTCACGTCTCCCTTATCCCAAATCACTTTCATGATCTCGAGGTTGGCAGGAGAGATTTTGTGTAACGACATCTGTCGTTATTAATATAAACGACAATTGTCGTTTTGTCAAGCAGATTTTGACATAAAATTTGCTCCGTGGTATAAGCCAGTAGAAAACATGATAAATATTAAAAATGTCTAGTCGAAAATTCAATAGGAGTCGAAACTCATGAAATATCGTAAAGACAAAATGTCTCGCAAAGAATTTCTAAAAAAATCCTCCGCTGCAGTTCTGGGGCTCGGATTTTTGGGTTTTGGCAACAAAAAAACTGGGGCAAAAGAAACATCAAAGGTACCATCGGGTCTTATAGAATTGGGCAATACAGAGATAAAAATCGCACCTGTTGGATTTGGGGCATCCCGGACCATGGAACCGTCTCTGGTCAGCGCCGCGATAGATGCCGGTTTCAATTTTTTAGACACAGGGCGAGCCTACTCTCGCGGACAGAATGAAGTCATGGTCGGGGAGGTCGTGGAATCGCGCAGGAAAGATGTGGTGATTCAATCCAAGATTCGTGTGAGCCTGCAAAGCCAAGGAAAAGGTGCTGTTTCTGCCGAAGATGTCAAAAAGACGATCGATAGGATGACCGCATCGATGGATGCAAGCCTAAAGGCCCTGCGAACGGATTACATCGATATCATGCTGATCCATGGGGCCAGCGATCCAGATGTCATCTATCATGAGGCTGTCATGGGATTTTTTGAGTCCGCCAAAAAAGAGGGCAAAATACGGGCCCATGGATTCTCTTCTCACAGCAACCAGATCGAACTGCTGCGGGCAGCAAACAAGAAGAAGTTTTATGAGGTGATCATGGTCCCTTACAACCACAAAGGATCTTACATCCACATGAATTCCGGCAGCTTCAGCGAGTGGGACCAACCGGCCCTGGAAATCGAGATGGCCTTGGCCAAAAAACGCGGTGTCGGCATGATCGCGATGAAAACCTGCTCGGGCGGTCCATATGCTGCCGATGAAAATACCGACCCGTCTTTTAAAAATGCCCTGCAATGGATTCTCGCCCAGGACAAAGTCCATGCCATGGCTGTTGCCATGGGCAATTTCGAGCAAATCGAAGAAAACCGACGCGTTTTGTCCTGATCTTCGATCA
>CAZOJY010000182.1:0-3501 GCA_964580235.1 uncultured Eubacteriales bacterium
TGCTAAAATATTCTTTTATTTCTCTAAAGAATTTTCTCAATATCGTCCTTTTTTATCCTCCGGACAAACGGATCTGCTTTGTTGCAGCCTGTTCGCGGTGGACAGCCACAGCTTCACAGGCTGCGTCGCGCATATCCATTTGTGAATAATCAAGGTTTATTATAACCCTATCGTTTCAATAATCAACCGGAAATATTCATTAACTGGAATAATTCAGGTAAATATTCAGAATGTAGTATAATGACGTTATGAATTTTGCTTTGTTTGGCTACCCGAAGTCAGGAAAAACAACCCTGTTTAATCTTTTAACGGGTGCAAATATCGACACATCCGCCTTTGCGAGCGGAAAAAAGGAGTCTCATCTCCGGACCTGCATTGTTCCTGACACCCGTTTGAACAAAATTCACGCCCTTTATCCCGATAAAAAAAAATACTCGGCCGCCATCGATTACATCGACCTGGCAGAGATAACGCACAGCATCCTCAGGAAAGCTGATGGTCTGACCCATGTCGTCCGCGGTTTTCGGGATGACCGCATTCCTTCTCCGAGGGGAAAAATCGATCCGCGCAAAGACATCCTTTCGATGGAAGATGAGCTAATCCTGGGCGATTTGGCCTCGACTGAGTCCAGAATAGAAAAGCTGGAAAAAGATCTCAAACGGGCAAAAAATCCTGAAGGAGAAAAGGAGAAAGATCTCCTCGAGCGCATACACACCCATCTGGAAAAAGGGAAAGGACTGCGCGAGCTCGAACTATCGGATATGGAGGCCAAGCTCATCCGGAGTTTTGCTTTTCTAAGCCAAAAGCCCCTTTTGCACATGATCAATGTCGATGAAAAAGACATCGCAATGATCGAAAAACCCGAAAAATTTTATTCGAATCCAAAAAAAGGAACAGGCGTTTTGGCTTTCTGCGGGAAGATCGAAGCAGAAATCCTGGAATTGGAAGACAGAGAAAAAGAGCTTTTTCTCCACGAATTCGGCCTCCAACAACTCAGCTCACCCAAATTTCTGAAATCCTCCTATGATCTCTTGGATGTTATCACATTCTTCACGATCGGGAAACAGGAGGTCAGGGCCTGGACGCTCAAAAAAAATTCAACAGCACTGACTGCGGCCGGGACTATTCACACAGATATGGAAAAGGGATTCATCCGGGCCGAAGTTATTTCCTGGTCGCAGCTGCTCGATTTCGCATCCATCCAGGCAGCAAAAGAAAAGGGAGCGGTCCGACTGGAAGGAAAAGATTACATTGTCCAGGATGGGGATGTCATCTACTTCCGCTTTTCTACATAACCCATCCCCTTTTTTAACTTTTTCAACCTGGATTATTCACGAGTCAAGATTGCTGCAGCGGCAAGGCAGTGGCTCATGAGCTGTATCTGTATGCTGCGATTGGGCTACAACGATGCCGATGTGGTAAGATTGGCTCGCCCGTAGGGTAAAAAATGCCGACGAAAATATAAGGATGCTATCTTGAAAATGTTTTTATTGTCATTCGCAGCAATATCAGGATAATATTCTGATATTGCTGGAATAATAAGAAGTACCGGCATTTTTTATGAATACTTCAGGTTAAATGAAAAAGACATTTGAAATAACGGCAGCAGATCCCGGCTCTTCAGCACGATCAGGCATCATACATACCAAACATGGCCAGATCAAAACTCCGGCCTTTGCCCCGGTTGCGAGCCAGGGGACTGTCAAAGCTCTCTCCCACAGCATGGTTCAAAATCTTGGGGCCCAGCTCATCCTGGTCAATGCCTATCATCTCTATCTTCGTCCGGGAATAGAGGTCATAAAAAAATGCGGAGGTGTTCATTCTTTCACAGGCTGGCCAGGTCCTATCTTATCCGACAGCGGAGGATTCCAGATCTACAGCCTCACAGCTCTGGCCAAAGTGAGGAATGAGGGGGTCGAATTTTCTTCTCATCTGGATGGGACAAAAATTTTTTTCACCCCAGAATATGTTATCGATATTCAACAGGTGCTCGGAACAGATATCATGATGCTCCTGGACTATTTCTGTCCCTATCCTTCTTCTAAAAATGAAACCGAGCAAGCGGCTAAGATCACGGCCGAATGGGCAAGGCGTTCCAAATCGCATCTGCAGAATAAGCGACCTTCTCAATTGTTGTGGGGAATCTGCCAGGGAGGTGTTTACTGGGACCTCCGCAAGCAGTGCATCGAAGAACTGATGGTCCTAGATTTCGATGGATACGCATTGGGAGGATTGGGAATCGGGGAACCAAAAACCCAGTTTTTGGATATGGTCGAGCAATCCGACGGCCTTCTCCCCAAGGAAAAGCCCCGTTATTTGATGGGTATCGGTTATGTGAAAGATATCCTCAGAGCGGTGGAAAACGGGATCGATTTTTTCGATTGTGTTCTTCCCACACGAAATGCCAGGAATGGAACACTATTCACAAGCACAGGTAAAATCGTTATCAAGAACAAGAAATACGCAAATGATCAAAAGCCGATAGATGAGGAATGCCGCTGCTATACCTGCCAAAATTTCTCCCGGGCCTACCTGAGACATCTCTACGAAAGACAGGAGATAAGCTCATCCATCCTTAACACACTCCATAACCTTCACTTTTATCTTGACATCTTCCGAAAAATTAGGCACTCTATTCAATCCAATTCATTTCGACAGTTAAAGCAGAATATATTGAATAAAAAAGAAGAGGATGAATAGGTATGATTATTTCAAGTCTTTTTTCGTTTTTACAACAAGGTGGCGGATCTGCCCGTCCGCAGGGAAGCATTATGACGGCATTGCTTCCGTTTGTCCTTGTTTTTGTAATCTTTTATCTACTGATCATCATGCCGCAGCGAAAAAAACAGAAAAAGCACCAGGAAATGGTGGGGCAGCTCAAATCCGGCGATAAAATCGTCACCACTGGCGGAATCTACGGGACCGTGATGGGTGTGCAGCAGGATAAGATCGAGGTCAAGATTGCATCCAACGTGAAAATCGATATCAGCAGAAATGCAGTCGCTGCATTTTTATCTGACAAAAAGGAAAGCAAATAAAAATTGACATGAAGAAAAAGCTGCAGTGGAAAATCTTCCTTGTCCTGGGAGTCATCGCCCTTTCTGTGTATCTCGCGTATCCTCCCGGTAAAAAAATCCAGCTTGGATTAGATTTGCAGGGCGGAATGCATTTGGTCCTGCAGGTGGTTACAGACGATGCCCTCAACACGGAAACAGACCAGGAAATCATAAGACTGCAGGACCAGATGAAGAAAAAAGATATCAGTTATAGCTCTATCACCAAAAGCCAGGACCACATTGGCCGTTTCACTCTTCAAGGATTTGATGGAACAAAGGAACGGGACGTCCGGGATATCCTGGCCGAATACTTCAAAGAATGGGACAATACCGTAACAGGAGCCAATGACACCCTGACCATGAAATCCAGTGCGGATACTTTCTTTCGATACCAGGCTGTTCGCCAATCGAGCGAGACACTCCGCAACAGCGTAGATGGGGAGTT
>CAZOJY010000183.1:0-3362 GCA_964580235.1 uncultured Eubacteriales bacterium
ATGCTCTTACATGAATAATTCAGAGTAGCCTGGATAATTTATGAATTATCCAGGTTAGCATGGATAAAATTCGGAAGTAAAATAAACGCAACAAAAAGCACTAATGTTGTTATCAGTGAAATTTTTTTCATTTTTTTCTCCATATTGTCAGTCTATCCAAATTTTGATAGTGGCATCCTTGGTTTCTATTTCGATAATTCTTCCTCCTTCAATTACTTCCTTGACAATTCGATCCAGATCATACCCTTCTTTTCTTAAACCGGCCTTCGCTTCGTCCGGAATATTAGCGAGAGCCAAATCGGCCAATGCCCATGGAATGCTGAGGCTGAATGTTTCCTCTCTTGTCTTTTTACTGATAACTCTGATCTTCATCAGCATCAGCCGTCTCTCGCCCCTTTGTTCTTCATAATTCTGAAAAAAATCCGGGTCGATACGAAGAAGGGCAAGTTTGGCCTTATCCTTGAGTTCTTCGTCTTTTTCTTCTTCCAAAATTTTCTTCAGAATGGGGATGGCCTCGCTGGCTTCCTCCTGGTCTTGTAGATAGCTCAGCCTGATAGCAGCGTAATAACGGACGATTCTGTTTGGACGGTAAAGCCTGGTTTTGATTTCCTTCAAATAGGACTTCCTGCCCTTTTCGTACAGAACAAAAGAGAGTTTGATGATCGAAGTTTCGGCCTCTTGTGTCAAAACTTCGTTGTTATCCCTGCGTAAAATATACTTTTTAAAAACATCGATGGATTCCTTCTCCTTCCCTTTCTGGTTTTCGAGTGTCAGCCCTAAGTAAAAAAGAACTTGAGAATACAGCGGGCTATCAGGATAATCTTCCAGAAGTTCTTCCAGTTTTTCCTGGGCATTTTCCCATTCCTTATCAAAAATCAGAATCTTGGCTTCTTGGAAAAGTCCTTCATCGGATTGAAAGTGCGCATAGGCAGGAAAAAAAACAGACGTCACCCAAAAAATTCCTGAATATATGGCCATTTTCTTCAATTTATTCATGTCAAGCCTCACTCCTTTGCAGTTCTTTTCTGACCAACTTTATTTTCAACAAAATTTGCCTTTCTTCTATAAAACGTTGGATCTTTCGCATTTCCTCACTGGAAAGCTGTTCACTTATCTGCATCAACTCGAAAAAAAGGAGCTCAATCTGATCACAGATGGTTTTGGCTTTGGCAAGCTTTATCTTATCCAGTTGAGGATCGATGTATTTTTTCTTTGAAAGCAACTCGAGAGTTTTTTGGGAAGCATAATCGCTCTTCCAGAATTCGACCGAATCTTCTGGAGAAGACTGCACAAAATCCAGGAGCAAGTATGCGCTTCTATCGAGATAATCTATGGTTTCACGCCGGGCCATCTCCATCTCCATCTGTTCATAAAAGCCCTGGGGAACGATAATTTTTCCACCTTCGGCAACCTTCAGGGAGGAAGGCTGAAAAATCAGGAAGGTGACGACTGCACCCACGATGATGCCCGACAGAAGCCCGGCATAAGCGAGACGATACCGGGGCTGGAATAAGAGCGGCCACAAACCAGCCCGACGCCACTGGCGTTTCCGGTTTGGCCCTTCATAAAAAACCCTATCTGCAATTCGAGAGGGGAGATTGTTCCAATCCACCGAGAGGCGGGCCTGCTCTATATCTTCGTTCAGCGAATCTGCTGCAAGATAGATCTCTTTCAACCGGAGGAGTTCATCCCTGCATTTTGGACACGTTTTCAGGTGAGATTCCACTTGCTTTTTTTCGATCCTGTCCAATTCGTCATATAACAAAGCCGCCAAATTCCGGTTTGTTTTTTTGCAGGCTTTCATTCCATTCTCCCTATATACGGACTCATCAGAGTCCTAAGGTTTCGAACCGCTTTAAAATGGAGGGATTTCACGGTTCCCAATGCTATATTTAAAATTTGAGCGATCTCGCTGTAATGGAGATGATTGTAATGTTTCATGACAAAAATCATCCTCTGCTTATCGCTCAGCTTTTCCAAACAGCGGGGAAATATATCTTTGAAATCAGAGGATGGATCATTGTGAGAGGTTCTATTGGAGGCATTATTCTTCTCCTCAATATTTTCCTCCCGCCTCAATTCGTTATCCTTTTTGAGATGTTTCCGGTAGTAGTCGATACATATATTTTTAGCCAGCTGAAGAAGCCAATTTTGGAAATTTTTTCCTTTCTTAAACATATGGGCCTTCTGGTAAAACCTGAGGAAGGTCTCCTGCACGATATCCAGTGCATCTTCCCTGTTGTGAAAATAGGAGTAGCCAAGTGAGAAAATTTTTTTCTGGTAAATTCGAATCAAAACCATATAAGCCTCTCTATCTCCGCTTTTTGCGCTTTCGACAAGGGAATTGATTTCGTCTTGCTGGCTCTTATTCTGAGTATACATCACCTGATTTTTCCGCTGCTCTCATTCCATATCTCATCGCAGAGATTTCAAACTGTATTACGAAGGAATTTTTTAAAAGGTTTACCCTTATCCGTACCGCATCCATTTGATGATTTCGGAAAAACCCGGACGTTTTCCGTACATCAGGATTCCTACCCTGTAAATTTTGGCAGAAATCCAAATCATCAAAATCGTGGTCAGAATAAGGAGAGCGATGGAGGCGGCGATTTGGGGAAACGGAGGAAGCAGCACAGAAATGCGAAGAAGCATAAGAATTGGGGAAAAAAATGGGATCAAGGAGAGGACAACTGACAAAGAACTATCGGGGCTCCGGATCACAAAAGACATAAGCAAGATAGGTATGACCAAAAACATGGTCACGGGCATGACCAGTTGCTGTGCTTCTTTTTCGCTGTTGACCATAGAGCCGATACCGGCATACATCGTTCCGTAAAGAAAATATCCCAGAATAAAGAATATGATGAAATAGATGAATATGTAAGCCGGGATCGTTGGTATCGGAAAGTTAGCGGCCGCAGGAAAAAACCTGGAAACGACTTTCCCGCTGTATTTGGTCGCGGCGATCCCGAAAAGGGCCCAGATGGCATATTGGGTGAATCCCACAGCCGCAATCCCGAGGATTTTTCCGGCCATCAATTGAAAAGGCCTCAATGATGAAAGCACGATCTCCACCACGCGGGAACTTTTCTCCTCGATCACACCTCTCAAAATGATCTGGCCGTAAAAGATGACAGTCATGTACAGGATGAGCACAAGAACAAAGGAAATCAGGAACGTTCCTCCGGTATCTGCTTCCACACCCCTTTTGGTCACTTTTTTGGTCATCAGGGGAACAGGCTTCATGTACTGCCCGATCTTTGCTGGATCAAGCCCCTCTCCTTTCAATCTTTTTTGGATGACGATGCTGCTCAGCGCCTGACCGATGTTCCCCTGTTTGTCGAAGTCGGAGACATGTTCGG
>CAZOJY010000184.1:0-3123 GCA_964580235.1 uncultured Eubacteriales bacterium
ACCCAAGGATCCATACCTATAGCCTTTTGAAAAAGTTCTTTGTCTTTCATAATAGGCCAATTTATGCGTCCCAAAAGATCTTTTCAATCGGTTACACCCACACAAAATATCGAAGAGCCAATTTTTTAATTGTAAAAGCGGTTTGGGCATCCCCAAAAGCCCGATTTGTCTTGGGAATGGAGATTCTTACCTTTTTGTATTAAAAAATGTAAATTTTGATTAAAATAGACAAAACAGAGGAATATTTAATATGATGAAAAAAGGAAACATGAATAGAAAAGGAGGAGAGCATGAAGACTAAAACGGTTCGTTTCAAACTCAACGGAGATACAAAAATATTAAAAATTGACCATAAGCGTATGCTCCTCTGGGTTCTGCGCACAGATTTTGGGTTGACAGGGACAAAGTACGGGTGTGGCGAAGGCTTTTGTGGAGCCTGTACCGTGTTGGTCGGCAGCAAAGCTGTGCGGTCCTGTCAGTTTCCTGTTGAGAAAGCTGACGGCAAAGAAATCATCACCATTGAAGGGCTGGCAACAAATGGAAAATTGCATCCGCTCCAGAAAGCTTTTGTCAAACACGATGCTCTCCAGTGTGGATACTGCACACCGGGGATGATTATCAATGCCTACGGCCTTCTTTTGAACAATCCAAATCCGACGCAAAAAAACATCATCGATGCCATGGATGGCAATCTCTGCCGATGCGGGGCACACACGCGGATTATTGAAGCCATCCAGACCGCGGCAGAGGAGATGAACGGAGGTTCGGTTCGATGAAAAAAGACATTTATCCGAACATTGATTTTTATGATATAGGCCTTAGTATGCCTCTCAGCCGCCGCAAATTTTTAAAGCTGGCGGGCGGGGGGATCGTTATTCTGATCTCTCTCAGAGATCCTTCTATTCTGGAAGCGCAGCGCCGGCGCGGCCGGTCTCTTCCCGAGGACTTCAATGCCTTTCTCAGGATTGGTGAAGACGGCGGTGTTTCTTGTTTCACAGGAAAAATCGAGATGGGTCAGGGTGTGATCACATCCCTTGCCCAGATGCTGGCCGATGAGCTTCAGGTTCCTCTCGATTCTGTGAAAATGGTGATGGGAGATACTGATCTCTGTCCCTGGGATATGGGAACGTTCGGTTCGATGACCACCCGGTTTTTCGGCCCCGCGCTGCGGGCCGCGGCTGCAGAAGCCCGTAACGTTCTTCTTGAGCTTGCAGCCGAACACTTGAAAGCGAAGCCTTCCCAGCTGAAAGCGGAAAATGGTGTCGTCTATCATAAATCTCAAAGAGATAAAAAGGTCACCTATGCTGAGCTGGCCAAAGGGAAAAAGATTACCAGACACCTCAAAGGAAAGGCCGCTCAGGAGACACCAGCAGAGTTTACTGTTGTCGGAAAACCGGCATTGCGGCTGGACGCAGATCAAAAGGTCACCGGCCAGGCCAAGTTTGCCGGAGACATCCAGGAACCTGGCATGCTGTTTGCGCGCATATTGCGGCCCCCTGCACACGATGCCCAACGTCTCAAGGTGGACACTTCTGGTGCCCGGAAAGTCCAGGGTGCGCAAGTTGTTCAGAACGGAGACATGATCGCCGTGCTGCATGAAGACCCAGAGCTGGCAGAGCTTGCCCTCAAACAAATCAGCATGGAATATAAAAAATCCGATTCGAAATTGGATGAAAAAACAATCTTTGATCATCTGCTCAAGGTCGCCCCAGAGGGTGAAGTTGTCTCTGAAGGAGGAGACCTGACTGAGGGAGCGAAGATTTCCCGGGCGGTCATAGAGAAAACCTATCTGGACGGATATGTCGCCCATGCTCCTATTGAACCCCATACGGCTTCGGCAAAATTGGAGAATGGGAGAATGATCATCTGGGCATCCACTCAAACACCATTTTCTTTGAAGAGTCAAGCGGCCTCCGAGTTGGGACTTCCAGAGGAAAAAGTCCGGGTCATCCCGCCGTTTGTCGGAGGAGGATTTGGGGGAAAGACCAGTAACCGGCAGGCCGTTGAGGCCGCAAGACTGGCTAATCTGACGGGCAAACCCGTTCAGGTCGCATGGTCAAGAGCCGAGGAATTTTTTTATGACACATTCAGGCCTGCGGCAGTCGTAAAAATAAAAGCAGGTATCGATGATTCCGGGCGAATTGTCCTATGGGATTACGGTGTTTACTTCGCTGGAGAAAGGGGCTCCCGCCATTTTTACGATATCCCCCATCATCGAACGACGGCTTACGGTTCAGGCTGGCGGGGAGCCGCTGGCTCCCACCCATTCGGGACAGGAGCCTGGCGTGCGCCCGGAAACAACACCAACACTTTTGCGCGAGAGTCCCATATCGAAAGCCTGGCCGCCGAAGCGGGATTGGATCCGCTGGAGTTCCGGCTGAAGAATCTGAAGGATAAACGGATGATTCGTGTGTTGAAGGAAGCGGCCAAAAAATTCGATTGGAAGCCCGGAAAACTTCCAAGCGGCCGCGGCTTTGGCATCGCCTGCGGGATTGATGCAGGCACCTATGTGGCACATATGGCCGAAGTGGAGGTCGATAAAAAAACCATGCATGTTCAGGTGAAACGGGTGGTCTGTGCCCAGGATATGGGATTGTGCATTAATCCCGAAGGAGCCAAAATTCAAATGGAGGGCTGCATCACGATGGGATTGGGTTATGCTCTGGCCGAGGATATTCACTTCAAAGGCGGTGAGATACTCGACCGGAATTTTGACACCTATGATATTCCAAAATTTTCCTGGCTTCCCAAAATCGAGACGGTCCTGATCGATGACATGGCTGCATCCCCGCAAGGGGGAGGAGAGCCTGCTATTGTCTGCATGGGAGCTGTTCTTGCCAATGCCATCTGTGATGCTGTCGGGGCCCGAGTGTGTCAGCTCCCGATGACTCCCGAGCGAATAAAAAAAGCCAGGGTGGAGCGGAGGGCCTCAACTCGTGAATAATCCAGGTTAGTAAGACTGTTCCTCCTGTCCAGGGCTTATTTTTTGTCTTTTTCTTTTGCAAATCTGAATTCAATGGCTTTTCTTGACTTGTAGTGTGGGTAGCGTTCGCAGATATAGAAAAGCACAGCCTGACATATTTCCAGCCGTATCAACTCGGAAAAACTCAAAGAGATGAATCT
>CAZOJY010000185.1:0-3122 GCA_964580235.1 uncultured Eubacteriales bacterium
CTCGCACATGAATAATTCAGGGTAACCTGGATAATTTATGAATTATCCAGGTTAATAAAAAAGGTTCTTTTCCATTTTGTCGATGTAAATGACAATGCAAAAAAACATCAGGTGTATCACCGATTACACAGGAGTTGAGAGGGACTAAAAGGGAACGGTATGCTTTTTTGCTTGACAGCCATTGATAAAACGGTCATTAATAGTGTGATTTGGCCAAAAAAATTGACCGATGCCTAATTCCTGTCCTTACTCTCTTCTTTCTGGTAAATACCACCGCATTTTCCTCGAATTCCGGCTCGATATGGGGGTATGTTTTTGATGAAAAAAATCTCCCGATTCAAGGAGCGGCCGTGCATATTTTCGGACTTGAAAACACACCTGTTCAACCTTGCAGAAGCGATGATTCAGGATACTACCGCCTCATCGGCATTCCAGGCGGCAAACACACCGTTATCTTCGAAGCAGAAGGGTACCAGCCGTGTGCTGAGGAAAACATATGGATCGATCCTTCCCAAACTGTTTACTGCAGGGCTCAACTTTTCCCGAATAATCACAAAAAGGCCTCAACATCTCATCCCGTGCTCCTGGACTACACTCAATGTGTGTACCAGACTGTCCTCGGGGAGACACAAATCCATGAGCTGCCATCCGCACACAATGTCTGGTCTTTAATAGAAAATCAGGATCTATCCGCAACCACAAGCCGAATCGACGTGGGAGGACTTTGGGGCACAATCCCTGCCTTTTTCAGCTCAAGAGGAGGGACCTCATGGACCCAGAGCCTCTATTGTCTGAATGGGATGGACGTAACCGATCCTTATTCAAAAGGAATGCCCCTGCTTTATCCTGATTTTTACGCTCTCCGCACCGCTCAATTGATCAACGCCGGCCTGCCTCCCGATGTGCTGTCCCCTGGAGGTCGATTCAATCTCATCACCAAACAGGCCGAATCCAGATTTCATGGCGGCCTCTCTCTTTTTATCATCGATAAACTTTTGCAAAGTTCGAACATATCACCAGCACTCGAACACGAAGCAGTCTTCGAAAGCCATAAATTTAATCATTCGTCAGACGGGAACTTTTATCTCACAGGTCCAATCGCCCGGGATAAACTTTCTTTTGTTACATCGGTCACGCGCTTCCAGGTCTCAAGAAATATTGCCGAATATGAAGGGGATGATAGATCGTCTGTCCTGTCCGGTTTGCTCGGTTTCAATTATCGTTTGGGTCAAAGTTCTATCGACATCCTCTGGACAGGCCAGATCGTTTCCCATCCCACGTATGGCGCAAACAGACAGGTTCCAGAAGCTGCAACCGCTGATCGCCGGGATTCTTACAATGTTTTTCAGGCAATCTGGCGCAAGAACGTTCAAAACCGCCATTTTTTTACAGCAGGATTCAGTTTTGTCCAGGGACACATTCGATCGGATTTCCAGCCGGACTCAGGTCCCCAATACGGGGAAGAAATTTTCAAGGGAATACCAATCGGCACCGCTGCTTCTTCGGCTAAATCCACGCGGAATCTTTTGACATTACAAATTCAGGGCAACTCATTTATATCCAATCCCCGGCGCATTCAGCACCGCTTTCAATACGGGCTTCAGCTCCAATACGCGACGGCCTCTTCCTCAGAAAACATTAAAGAGAATCTCCATCGTATTTTTTTCGAAAATTCTCCTCTGGAAGTCCTCAAATTCAGCACACCGATTGATCACAGGGAAGCCGGATTCCACTTCAACCTGTACGTCCAAGATTCCATAACACTGGCAGATTTTTTATCCTTTTATTTCGGTCTACATCTCTCTGGAAGTCGAGGCTGGATTCCCAGGAATTTCGAATCGCATGAGGTAGATGGGATAAACTGGCTGAATATTTCTCCCCGGATTGGACTGATGGTTCCTTTAACCCGCTCAAAAGCATCAGCCATTAGAATATCGGCCGGCCGGTATTACTTCACACTGCCTCTTAAATATTTAACCTACGGAAATCCAGGGTCCATGGGCGGTATGGTCTTCCAATGGAATGATCGAAACAAAGACAATCTATATCAAAAGGGTGAATCAGGTGAACGACTCAGACGGTTCGGTCCCCGCTTTGCCGAAATCGATGCAGATCTCAAACGACCCTATACAAATGAACTGGCAATCTCTTTTGATACAGTCTTCGGCACTTCCTGGCAACTCTCATTCGGGTTATTCACACGAGAAACAAGGAATCTCATCGGAACGGTTAATACTGGAGTTCCTTTTTCTGCGTATAACCCGGTGATAATCTCTGACAGCGGAGACGACAGCGTGCCAGGCAATCATGATGACCTCATTTTTACGGTATATGATCAAAATAGAGAAACTCTGGGTCAGGACTTTTTTCTGCTCACGAACGCGGATCCAGAAAATTGGATTACCAATTATTATGGGGCCGATCTCACTCTCGTGAGAAAATTTGGTAAGCGGTTCACATTTTTCCTAAGCCTCACAGCAACCAATGCGAACGGGTCCACCAATCCGGGGAATACTCATCGGGAAAACGACGAAGGAGTCGTAGGAACTTTGTATGACAACCCAAACACTTTGATCAACGCAAGAGGAAGAGTGGCCTTTGACAGAGCATATACAGGAAGAATCGGAGTAAATTACCTGGCCCCCTTCGGCATCCGGTTGGGATGTGTTATAAAATATTACGATGGACAGCCTTTTGCTAGAAAACTTATCGTTCCGGATCTAAATCAAGGCCCGTTTTACATCCAGGCAAACCCAAGGGGTCTGTCAAGGTATGAATATAACAGGACCGTGGATATTCGAGTGGAAAAAATATTCCATTTAAAAAAAGGAAAGCTGAGGGTCATACTTGATGGGTTTAATGTCCTGAACAGAAACCTGGCCACTGAAGAAAATGAGTGGACAGGTCCGAAGTATCCGTTGCGGTATGCCACCGAAGTGTTATCCCCTCGAGTTTTCCGGTTAGGATTAGCCTATGAATTTTAAAAAAAAAGTTCTGTTTTGTGTGTTATGTGTTGGAGTTTTAACTATGTTTGCCGGCAAACTGCTTTTCGGCTATGAAATTTTTGTGTATCGCCCGTACAAAGAAAAAAATCCGCTTTTCCCGAATCATAAACTCATACT
>CAZOJY010000186.1:0-3024 GCA_964580235.1 uncultured Eubacteriales bacterium
GATACAAAGGGAAAAAAATGTTTGCTGTAATTAAAACTGGCGGGAAACAATTCCGGGTACAAGTGGGAGACATTCTGGATGTCGAAAAACTTGATTTAGAAGAAGGCAAAAAGGTCACCTTCAATGATGTGCTTTTGATCGAGGATGACAAAAATATTCTTATCGGGACTCCGGTCATCGAGAAAGCTCTGGTAGTCGGCGAAGTTGTTGCAAATTTAAAAGATAAAAAGGTCCTTGTTTTTAAGAAAAAAAGGAGAAAACAGTACCGCAAGATGACAGGGCATCGCCAAATGTTGACACGTGTCAGAATTGATGAGATCCTCTCGGGTTTGGAATCCCCCAAAAAGAAGATACCTGCGGGGAAAAAGTTGAAACCGGAGGAGGAACTTAAAAAATTAGAGGCGGAAGTCGTTAAAAAGAAGCCGGCGGTGAGGAAAGAAAAACCAAAGGCAGCTAAACAAGAAAAGCCTGTAAAAAAGGCCGAGCCAAAAAAGCCTGAACAGAAAAAGGCCAAACCCAAAAAAGAAAGACCTAAGCCCTCCAAAGAGGCTGCCCCCAAAAAAAAGCCGGCGGCAAAGAAACCGGCTGTGAAGAAGGCGACTTCAAAAACTAAAAAAACAACCCCTAAGAAGGAGAAATAGGATGGCTCATAAAAAATCGGGTGGAAGTGCAAAGAACGGAAGAGAAAGCCATTCCAAAAGGCTGGGTGTCAAGCGCCACGACGGCCAATTTGTTAAGGCAGGATCGATCTTGATTCGGCAGAGAGGGACTCCGTTCAATCCCGGGAAGAATGTGGGGAGAGGAAAAGATGACACCCTTTTTGCGTTAGCAACAGGAAAAGTGCTTTTTGAGACACGGGGAAAGAAAAAGAAATTTGTCTCTATCATACCTGCCTAGGAGGTTTTGACTCCGCATAACATGTTCGTTGACCAGGTCAATGTTACCCTCCAGGCCGGCAAAGGCGGCCATGGATGTTTAAGCTTCCGGAGGGAAAGGGGGGTGCCCAAAGGAGGCCCGGACGGGGGCCGCGGTGGAAATGGGGGAAGCATTTTCCTCGTTTCTGATTCAAACCTCAATACTTTAGCCTACTACCGTTTTCATCCGATAAACAAAGCAAAAAAAGGCAATCATGGAGAGGGGGGAAATCGTAAGGGCAAAAACGGTAACAATGTGTTCCTTAAAGTCCCGGTGGGAACTATCGTCAGAGCAAAGAATAAGCAGGACGTTTTGTTTGATTTTGTTTGGGACGGACAGAAATTTCTCGCGGCAGAAGGCGGAAAAGGAGGAAGGGGAAATGCCTCTTTCGCCACGTCAACAAGACAGTCACCCAAATTTCGTGAAGAAGGCAAGCCCGGAGAGGAAAAAGAGCTGATCCTGGAACTCAAACTCATCGCGGACGTGGGGCTCATTGGCTTCCCGAATGTTGGAAAATCCACATTGATCTCTAAAATTTCCGCAGCCAAGCCTGTAATTGCAGATTACCCGTTTACAACTCTTGTACCCAATTTAGGGGTTGTCGATATTGATGAGTTTCGAAGTTTTGTGGTCGCCGATCTCCCGGGCTTGATCGAAGGCGCTCATCTTGGCCATGGATTGGGAATCAAATTCCTGAGACATGTGCAGCGGACCAAAATTTTAGTGCATCTGGTTGATGTGTCTCCCTATACCCAACGGGATCCTATCCAGGATTATTTGACGGTTATGGATGAACTTGAGGTATTTGATGAGAATTTGATCAAAAGACCTCAAATTCTGGTGGCAAACAAAATAGATCTTCTGGGTGAGAAAACACAGTGGGTGAAAAAGCTAAGATCTTTTGCCAGAAAACACAGCCTTCTCTTTTTTGCGATATCTGCACTGAAAATGAAAGGAATTAAGGAATTGATAAGCGCAATAGCTCAATCATTAGATACCCAAACTCTCAAGTCAGAAAAATCATGAAAAAAGAGAGAATAGGGATTTTTGGAGGAACATTCAATCCGATCCATAGGGGTCATGTGAAAGCGGCCTTGGAGGTCGAGAAATTGTTTTTGCTGGATAAAGTGTTGTTTATTCCCTCCTATACCCCCCCGCACAAAAGGAGCCCGGATATCATGTCGCCGTCCCATCGGCTGCAGATGGTCAAACTGGCTGTTGCCTCATACCCGCAGTTTATCCCTTCTTCAATTGAGATTCATGCTAAGGGTAAGTCCTATTCCATCCTGACACTGGCAAAGCTAAAAAAGCAATATCAGGATGCCTGGATGTTTTTTATTTTGGGGATGGATGCTTTTTTAGAGATTGATACCTGGCGTGACTATGAGAAGCTACTGGATCAGTGCCACATAATCGTCATCAGTCGGCCTGGGTATTATCTTGCGGATGCCCACAAAATACAGGACGGAATATACAAAAAAAGAATGATACTTATTTCCGATTCAAAACAGGTTGCAAAGGATGTGTTGGAAAGCTATAAAATTTTTTTGTTGTCTATACCTGCTTCAGACATAGCTTCTAAAGTGATCAGAAAAAAAATAAAAACAGGAGTATCCATTGCTGACGATGTGGTTAAGCCTGTGGAAAAATACATTCGAGAAAACAAGCTTTATCAGTGAGGAAAATGAGCAAAGAAATTCCGAAAAAATTGGATAAGAGAGGTCTTGCCAAACATGTAAAAATTTCCATAAAAGTAAGTCAGCAAAAAAAAGCAGAGGATATTGTGGTTTTGAATTTGCGTGATTTATCCTCTTTTACAGACTATTTTATTATCATGACGGGGAATTCCAGAAAGCAGAATCTTGCTATTTGTGAGAGTGTCGAAAAAGAATTGAAAAAAGAGAGTGTCAGACCTTTGAGCATTGAAGGGCGGGAAAATGCAGAATGGATCCTGATGGATTATGGCTATTTTATCATCCACATTTTTTCCAAAGAAGTCAGAGAATATTATTATCTGGAAAAACTCTGGGGCGATGCGCCCAGGATAGATTACTGATCTTTTTTTTTATAGAAACCATTGACTTTTGTCCGCATAATCATTATTTTTTT
>CAZOJY010000187.1:0-2934 GCA_964580235.1 uncultured Eubacteriales bacterium
CCTCAAAGGGAAGGCTTCTGGCAAAACAGCATTTTGTCTCAAAATTTTTAACCTTTTTCTCCTGGAGATAATGGATGAGTTGATTGAGCATTTCTTCGTTGTTATCGATGCAGTGAAGATAGAGCCTCTCTCCTAAATTCTGAAATAACAGCAAGTCGTATCTTCCAGTACCGCATCCAACATCTAATCCGTAAATTTTAGGAATCCCATCGAACTGCTTACAGATGTATAAAACAGGCTCAAAGTCAAGCACTCTCAAATCTCTGTACTTGCTGGCGATCTCAGAGAAATGTTTATGAATGTCTTTCATCTTAGTCGGTGCGCATAAGGGACTACAGTCCCTATCTGAGGTCCTTCCCCTTGTTGGATAAATCCCTTTAAGGTTCCTGAGTAATTCTTAACAGAAGCAAGATTTAATTTACATAAAATGAATGAATTTGTCAAGGATATGTGAAACCGATTACGTGGGAATCCAAGATTTAAGCATCTACTTGAATCTCAAGGGAAACGCTGATCCTGGTATCTCCGAGGTCAAAAATACCATGAGGCTGACTAAGGTACAGGGTCAATGATCCAATAGTTTTGCCTTCCCGAAATTCAGGTTTATTCGTTACTGCTGCGATATCCTTCCCCGAGGGCAGCAGGCCAATTCTCCTGATGAAACTTTTTAAATCCTCCCCCGACACATATTCCATCGTTATGTAGTAGGTGCCGTTATCTTCGAGAAACTCATACATTCCACCTACCTTTTTATGTCTGATCTTTCGGGCTAATTTCAGTTCGTTCTGGAATCGCTCCAAGGTCTTTTTATCAGAAGAAATTTCTGGTTTTATAAGTTTTAATGCACCCTCTTCGTTCAGTTTCCTATCCGGTGCTCTGTAGACTCTTCCCATCCCTCCTTTGCCCAGCTCCTCGATAATCTGGTATCTGCCTCCAAAAGCAGGGCCTGTTGTTAATCCTTTATTAGACGTTTCTGTAGTCTTTGTGACTCCAGCCTCTTCAGAGGATGGGAACTGAGTGCCGCATTTCCCGCAGAATAAAGTATCATGTGGATTCTCAAATTGACATTTGGGGCATTTTATGGTCATTTTCATTCTGGTTCGATCAGAAAACAGAAAAGTTCTCGCTTGAAGCTCACATTATCCTTGTGTGCGCCATTGTAGCTAATACTGCAGCAGGGAATGAGATGTCAATTGAACGGGAAGCGCTGAACGTGAGAGGAAACCTCTCCCCCCTTGGGATGGCACGCCCGGAGGGATTTGCTCAAATGGTCCAAACTTGGCTTTTCATTTCACTGCCATGTCTTTTAACGCCTTTTGCCATTTTTTGAAGCTTCACAAGGATCTCGATCTTTTCCTTAAAAGGCAGCGTGGAAAGTTCTTTTTTTCTCATTTTTTTTGCGCTGAAAATTCTATCCAGGATCTTTTCTTTATCCAAAATATCTTCTCCTGAATTTGTCGTATTTCCCGGTAAGATCGAACTTTTTCAGTATCCCTCTTAAAACCTTTAAATTCACATCTGTTTCTTCAAATATCTTGATAAGCCTTTCCCTATCTTTGGCTCTATAAACCTGAATCATGATAGCCACGAGATATTCCAAGCCAACAACTTGTGTTTTTATCCTTCCATATTTTACCTCGGCCGATTTCTGCACAGCTTCTCTAACAAGCTCATTATACACAGGAATGAACTGCACGGGCACTCCTTCAATAAGGACATGTTCCCTTTGAGTCTTGTATCCTTTTTCCCTCAGATATTTATAGACTGGAACAAGAACATCAAATCGTTCCTTTACAGGGACAAAGAAGATATCAAGATCATAGGTTAATAATGGTTCTGAATAATACAGAACTGCAATGCCTCCACCGATGGCAAAATTCCGAATAATCTCCTTTTCTTTCAGTTCTCTAATGATCTTTAGCGTTTTTTCCACCTTCGACATTTTATATCAAAGCCATAATCACGTGCAAGAATAGAAGCCGAGAGACTGGAGGGAAATTGGCACGCCTAGAGGGACACGAGTTAAAAGCCGTCCTTTTCCTGAATAAAAATAGCCAAAACGATACACGAATCTGATTATTGCAATATCTATACCGACGCCCACAGAGGAGTCGTTGGCATCGGACTTCTCTTCATTAGTCAATACATGGATGGTTTTAAGGTATGCTTGGATTTGAGGAGTGCGGCTGAATACGAAGATGGGCTAAGGAGAACAAAATTTCCTATTACAAGCAGGGCAAAGAGCATCTTTTTTTAGAAGAAAATCTAGAGGAATTCATGAAAAGACATTAACCTGGATAATTCACAAATTATCCAGGTTACTCTGAATTATTCATATAAGAGCATAAAATCAAGGGACACGTTACCGGAAATTCGGGACATGTACCGAATAAAATCATGTTTATGAATAATTCAGGTTAATAAGCTCAGAGATGAATAGCCCAATTACCGCCAAATGGTGGCCCAGTCACAGAAAGTTGATTTTAATCTATGATGTCATCGATCCAGCTTAAAGCAGCCGAAACGGTCGGAAATCCTATCGTACTTGTGAGAAGAATAGTCGCATGATAAATCTCTTCTGGTTTTGCGCCTGCTTCCAATGCTCTCCTTACATGACTGTGTACCGCTCCTTCTGACCGTATCGCCGTCGCCGCCGCAAGCTGAACAAGATGAATGGTCTTTTCATCCAGAGAGCCCTCCTGCTTGATAACTTTGCCAAGTTCATCAAGGGCATTGATATATTTCTCATGTTTTGCTTTGATTGACAGATACCATTCAGGCAGATTTTTTGCACCCATTACAATTTCCTCCTTTCAACAATATGAGCTCGTCCATAAATATTAAGATAAATGAAGATTTTATACAATAGAGATAACACACTGAAGTTCCCCCAAAAATTTTAAGGATCGAACAGACTCATCTGCTGATTCTCTA
>CAZOJY010000188.1:0-2901 GCA_964580235.1 uncultured Eubacteriales bacterium
TAAAATGCCAAATATAATTTCGGATGTTAAAAAAGGAGAACACATTCGCATGGGCGATGTGATGATTGATAATGATAATTATTTATATGCTTCGGTGCAATCTAAAGAAGATTACCCCAAGGTTGTTAAATACAAACTTATTTTTGATTAAAGAAAAAAATAATAAGGATTTCGTTTTTGCCCTATGGGCAAATCCCTTGCAATTTTCTCCGGTTTCCACCCACGAACATCCTGAGAAAAGATTATCACATCCAAAATGGCGAGGTCAATGAGTTACAAAGGCATCGAACTGCGGCCAGATTGTTTTTTCAACTGGCTCAGACAAAAATAGATCTGTTCCCGGGCTTTTTTTGCCATTTCAGGATCCAGATCCGCCGCCTTTTTGAAGTCCTCGATGGCCTCTGGATAGTCCTTTTTGCGGGCAAGCGCTATCCCCCGGTTGAAAAAGACCCTGGCATTTCCCGGATCCAATTCTATGGCTTGGGAGAAATCTTTCAAAGCTCCGTCCAAGTCCTTTGTTTTCACTTTGGCCAATCCACGGTTGTTGTAGGAAAGGGCAGAATCCGGGGCCAGGTCGATGGCCCTGGAAAAATCTTCGATCGCACCTTGATAGTCTTCCAAACGGTACCTGGCCACTCCTCTGTTGTTGTAGGCCAGATAAAAATCAGGATTGGCAGCAATCTCCTCTGTCAGATCGGCGATTTCTCCCGGCAAGCCTTCCTGTGTCATTCTGGTTTTCACTCCGAATACATCGATGTCGTATTTGGAGGGGGAGGTATGGGAAACATAAAATTTTTTCACACCGTCGATTTTCCTGATCACAAAATCATGGGTTTCATAAACCTCCTGGGAATCCATCCAATAGGTGGCTGTGACGGTTCCCTCTTCATCCATTTCCGTGATTTCCAGGCGGGGAACATGGCTCAATAGGTAGATTTTCCCCTCGAAATACCTGATGCCGACAATCACATCCCTGTATCCCGCACGTTGGGCTTTAAGGGCAATTCCCTCGCCCACTTTCTTCAGATTATAATTTTCCTTGGCCTCCATGATGGGGCTGTCGATCCTGTATTCGTCCAGAAGCTTCCCGCTTGCAGAATATTTGCGAATGACAGGAAAATAAGTGAAAGCGACATAAAGCTCCCCTTTTCCGTTCAATGCCAGGGACCGTGAATTCAGAACTTGTATGCTGTGACGAAAGAGGAGAGGCTTGCCGAAGGTAAGCTTTTTTCCATCGGGAAAGTAAACTGTAATGAGAGGTGAATGCTCATTTTCCACATTATGGGCAACATACAGGCGGTCTTTCTCATCGAGCACAAAATCTGTAAAATCGGATATTTTCCAGCTTTTGACATAGTTGCCTTCAAAATCCAAGAATTCCAGCCGTTGCTTTTCTGCATCGTGAACGATGAGATAGCTTCCGGCCGTCGCGATATCGGTGGGAGCTGGAAGGCTGCCCTTCCCTCTGCCTTTTTTGCCAATTTTGAGCTGCATTTCTCCCGCGGCATCCATTTTGTACACGGCGCTGTTTCTTCTGGCAGAGGCATAGATGTTCCCTTCCGGATCTGTGGCTAATCGGATCGGAGATCGATACTCTATGGATGCGATCGTGAACTCATGCTTCAATTCGATGGCGTTTTCCGGAAGAGGTATAAGTCCCTGTTCGGTCAGAAAGATATCATCATAGACTGTGACTTTTGTGGTGACTTCCTGGTGAGTGGATAAACGGGCAGGCCAAAGAGCAAGAGCTAATAAAAATAGGGAAATACCCTTCATTCTCTATCTATTATACAACGGACTGCAGGATTTATTCCTTCTATTTCTAAAATCCCAATTTTGGAAACCAAATCGTATGCGGAACTAAGTGCGATAATCCGATTTCACCAGCATGGTCAAATATAGGTGTGTCAGGTTTTGCCAACTTTTAGGATGTATTGTCGTAAACGATTCTGAAAATAGGCGAATCAAAGTAATCTTGGAGGAATGCTTATGAAAGCAATTGTATATCAAAAATATAGGTCTCCCGATGTTCTTCAGCTCAAAGAGGTCGCAAAACTACTCCCAAAGACAATGAAACACTGGTAAGAATATATGCCAGAATAGTAAAATGGTTTTGGAATTATCTAATTTCGGAATAGTCAAAAAGGAGAAAAAACTATGACTACCAAAGAAAAAATGAATTCAAACAAAAAGACCGCAAGAATTTTGGAAGATGTGAAAATAAATGTGAAGATAAAGCTTTCGGCATTGTGGGTAACTGTAATGTTATGTTATATATATGGAGACATTGTGACATTTTATATGCCGGGGCTGATAG
Source organism: uncultured Eubacteriales bacterium (assembly GCA_964580235.1). Taxonomy (GTDB): domain Bacteria; phylum Acidobacteriota; class Aminicenantia; order Aminicenantales; family Aminicenantaceae. Next base: position 2,318 of record CAZOJY010000188.1, read on the forward strand.
AGGAAATAATAGCGGGAAAAATGGGACCTCTTGGCCCAACGACTCAAGTATTGTTGTTGGGAGTCGCAATATTTATGGCGATTCCGGCTGTTATGGTTTTCCTGTCTCTAACATTGAAGCCTAAAGCGAATCGCTGGGCAAACATCATCTTAGGTGTAATCTATACTGTTGTTATGCTTATTACAATGCTTATGCCAGGGGTTTGGGCTTATTATATATTCTTTGGAATTGTAGAAGTTGTGCTTACTGCACTGATTGTCTGGCATGCATGGAAGTGGCCTAAACAGGAAGCATGAGTCGATTCCATCTTTTTTTAAACCACTCAGAGGAAAAGTAGTAATAACTTTGGAACATAATAACAAAACCTAACAAAGCGCTGCACCCGACCGCTATCTTGGTCAAGTTGAGTAGAAGGACACTGAGCATGGGTGTAATTTTTCACATTCGGTTAACAGAAACCAGATGGCCGGAAGGGCAATAAGCTGGATAGCAAGCCCCAAGGGACCATCCACAAAAAGCAAAACATTGATACTTCATTTTGACGTAGATGTAAAGAGGCTGGTTGAGGAAGGCAAAGATTTTTG
>CAZOJY010000189.1:0-2768 GCA_964580235.1 uncultured Eubacteriales bacterium
CATTCCATGTTTCATTCGGATGATGAATTCCATACATCAAGGAATAGGGAATGCCAGAGGAAAAAAGAATAATGTGTTTATTACCGGGAATGTACTTCAGGGCCTCCGCAAAATTTTTGATATTTTGAACAAAATGGATGGCATGAACGTTGCTGTCTTCTTGGGTGTTGAATTTCTCCCAATCAGGAGTGGGCCCTGTAACGGGTCTATTCTCGACTTGTGCCCCTTCTTTGAACGTTATTTTTCCTCTCTTGCTGGGGTCGAGGGGATTATCGCCCGTAATCCGAAACCAATAATCTTCCTCAAAATTTTCCGCTCTCCCTCCTCTATTTTTTGTGCCGAAAGCCTCCACAACTTTGCGGACTTCTTTATGATCTCGCGTCAAATATTCATGGAGAGTCAGACTTTTGATAGCGGAGTAAGAAAGCACGCCGACCTCATCGGAGGATTTAACCTGGGTATCCATGAAGTGCAAGGCGGCTTTTTTCGCTTTTTGAATACCTTTGGCATTGTTATAAGCAAAATCGAAAAGAAAAAAAAATTTGCGGCTCATCAAATCTTGAGATGCAATGGATTTACTTTTTTGGATTGTCTCTGGAGCTGCATTCTTAGCGGAAGAATGGGGCAGAATGTGTCTTTCGAATTCCGTGATCATCTTTTTTCCCCCATTGTCCCAGATGAGAAAATCCTCCTTTTTTAAATCTAGAGCGGGATTTCCTTTTTTATCGGTCACATAAACCTGGATGAGCTTGAGAGTAACCGTAACCTGGTGCTGTAAAGTGGTCTTGCTGTTTTTCTCTTGTGATGAAAGATAATGAGAACCCCAGACAAAAAGAAAGGCAACCAGGGATAGGATGAGGCCAAATGGTCTTTTCCGCAGAAGTTTCATTATTTGATTTTTTTCAATTCCTCCAATTGTTCCCGATATTTTTTCACATCGATGATCCTGTAGACCACCTGCCTGCTGTAGAGCTCCAGCTCTTCCCGGAACGAACTTTCTGTCATTTTTGGTTTCAATTTCCATTGTCTGGGTTGTGAAAAATTAAACTGGTAGGTAATCCGATAACTCATGTAAGGATAAACCCAGACTTCTGCCTGCCTTGCACCGATATCTTCTCCCGACCGATCGACATTGACTCCGCCCAGGACTCCGCGACCCTCTCCTCCAGTGGGGACGACTGTTATGCCTCCTATATCCGTGTTTTCCGCATAACGGATTTCAGCAGGATTGCCGTTGAGGAGAAAAATTCTTCCTCTATCTGTATTCCACGGCGTGTAGCGGCTTTCCGTTTTGAAATTTTTTGTCACAAAATTCAACCGGCTCTCGAATGTTGCCCGAGCTTTGGGGTCCCTGACTTTCCAAAAAAGCTCCTGGAATTGTGTTTTTCCCTCAGGTGAAAGTTCTTTATAAACGTCCCATTCAAAATCCTGCATGATGATGTAATGTTGGGCGTACCAGGGATCCTTGGAAGGCATAAGTTTTATCGAACAAGCGCTGAAGCAGAAAATGAGAAAAACTCCTGCCCATTTTTTAAAAAAATTCATATCCCCCTCCAAAAATAAATGAAGCAAACTTCATCTCTCAAAGCATAATTCAAGAGCTGAAGCTTGTCAATCTTTCGTATCCCCGATTTTTGAAATAAAATGGCGCTTGATGTAAAATAAAAACAATCTTAAGGAGAATAAAATGAACACAAAAAGATTTTTTCCACATATTTTCCTGGCAGTATTTATGCTTATTTTTATCAAAACAGGGTTTCCCGCAGAAAATATTGTCGAGAGCAAATGGACGGCTCAGGCTCCTACAATTGATGGTCTGGATAATGATTGGCAAGGAGAGGCATTGACCACTGAAAAAAAAGTGAACGTGGATTATGCGATCAGGAATGATACCCAAAACATGTATGTGCTTTTTATCTTTAAGGATCAAAAATCTTTGAGCAGCATCAACGCTACAGGAATCACCCTGTATTACAACAGAGAAGGGAAAAAAAAGAAGGACCATGCCTATCATTTCATTAAAAAAAAGGTTACAGGTGAGGAGCTCATTGTCTATCTGAAAGGGAGAGGTGAAGTTTTAACAGAACAACAGATGCATTCGATCGATCCCAGAAAGACTTACAGTATGTATATGACTGAACGGGTGGGGAAAAAAGATGAAGAAATTTCTGTTGCAGCACCCATCCCAGCCGTGCTGAATCCGGGTTTCAAAATCAACAGAAAGGGCGAAACGTTCATTTATGAATTCAGGCTTCCCCTCAGCAAGTCCGAGACCTCTCCCAGGGGGATGGGCGTTGAACCGGGACAAATTATAAAGATAGGTTTTGAATGGGGCGGAATGACCGAGACGCTGATGAAGCGGCTGAGCGCTCAGTCAGGCGGCAGAGATGTCTCTGCGGAAGGGCGAGCCGGCAGTGTGATTGACAGCAGAAGAGGCGGGGCAACCGGTGCTCCGAAGAGCGCTTCTGGGCGGATGCCAAAAAAATATTCTTTCTGGATCGATGTCAGGCTGGCTCAGAATCGATAATCCACTTTTTCGTGGTTTTTTCTTCTGAATTTTTTGTCAAGTTCTGTTGATTTTTATCTACAAAAAGTTGTGGGCAGGGAAAAAAGAATTTGAAATAGAGATCGTCCCAAAGTGACGGGATTGAGTTGTCATAGTAAGGAGCAGGGGAATGTCTCCGCTCTAGTTTAGATTTTTAACGCCATTCCCTCACTGCTCTTCTCGGCGGCTCGGAACTGCGCTCGCTAACTCCCAATCTCTACCA
>CAZOJY010000190.1:0-2732 GCA_964580235.1 uncultured Eubacteriales bacterium
ATAGTATTAAATCCCGGTAAAAAAAATCATGTTTATGAATAATTCAGGTTAATCACTATCCTGGATTATTTACAGGTCGAGATTATTGTAGTGACAAAGAAGCAGCTCATGATGCTGTATTTGTATACTGCGAATGAGCTGCAATGAAGCCAATGCATTGAAATCGGCCTGTAAATAATCCAGGATTAGGTTTTGAGGGTGGAGATGAGGTACAGGCCGATAGCTCCAAAAATAAGGCTGGGCCCCCAGGCCGCCAAAAAGGGACTTAAATAATTCACATACCCCAGACTTCTAAAAGTCGCGATGGCTCCCCAGTAGACTATGGCAATCACGAAGCTCAGGCCGATGCCGACTAATGTGCCTCGCCTTCCCATCGTGAAAGCAAACGCAATTCCGAGGAGGGCCATGATAAAACTTGCCAAAGGAAAAGTTAATTTAAAATTCAAGTCGACTTTAAACTTTAAAGTCTCGAATCCCTTCTCTTCTATCTGCCCGATATAATCCTGAAGCTCTCTATAACTCATCTGATCGGGTTCCTCCCCCTCCTTTAAAAAATAATTTCTATCCTCCACCTGAGGCAGAATCAAGGTCTTTTGTTTATCAAACCGGGTGACTCTTGGCCCGTCGAATTCTCGAGTCCATACATCCGAAAGTTTCAAATCTCGTTCCCCAAGATATCCTTTTTCAGAAAATATCCTTTTTTTCAGCGCCCAAGAAAAGGGTTCTATTTCAAAGACGGATATCTGGCTGAATACAGAAGCATCCTGGTCAAAATAGCGGTAGTGATATATTCTATTTTTTGTCCGGCTTAGCACCCAACGACGGTCCAAATGCCCATAGCTCCGGGCAGGCAAATCCTGGATTTTATTCCATACCTGTTCGGCTCTTTTGTTCGAATAGGGAAGAATCTCTTCCTGAATATAAAAAGAAAAAAAACTAACCAGCCCAGATAACACAAGAACCGGGATAAGAATCCGGTAAAGGCTGATGCCACAAGCCTTCATGGCAGTTATTTCGTTAAATTTAGTCAAAAGCCCTAGGGACAGGAGGGTAGCTGTTAATGCAGTGACCGGGAAGATATACTGCACGGAATCCGGGATTTTATACCAGATAAACGACAAGAGGAGGCTCACAGGCTTGTTGTGTTCGTATATGCTGTCTATCCTTTCGAAAAAAAGAACGATGGAAGAGATAGAAAGTATACTTACAAACACATAGCCGAATATGGCAATGTATTTCCGCATGATGTAGCGGTCGATGATATTCGGGAAGGGAAGCGAAATGCGAGGAAGACCTGGTGATAGCCGAGTTTTTTTTGGAGTGGAGAGGTCTTTGCCTCTTCTTTTAAAAATGGAGGAGATTGTAAACAGGACGCTTTCCCTCACCGATTGGATAAAGAAATACAGGCCGATTGCAAGGAAGAGAATGTTCGGCCCCCACATCCCCAGAAATGGGGAAATGCGCCCCTCCATAGCGATTTGTTCTCCTGCTGTTATCAGGATGTAATAGACAAGGATAATTCCTATGCTTAGGGTGAAGCCGCTGGTTCGCCCTCCCTTTCTTGTAAAGGCTCCAAGCGGGATTCCTAAAAGCGCAAAAATAAAACAGGCAAACGGAAGGGCAATCTTTTTGTGGATTTCGATCCAATGGGAAATGGATTCTCTTTTTTTCAGTTGAAAGATCATTGTCTGCTTCTGATCCGCAGGGAATTCTTCCAGTTCCTGCTTTATTCCTTGGCTGTCTTTCCACAATTCTCTTATATCTTTTTCCCGGACTCTTTTTTTTGCAGAAACCGCAGGAAAAGCCCCCTCGACATCAAGCTCTTCCTCATAATGACCAAAAGAGGTAACCCTGTAATCCTCCGGGTCGCTTTGAGGATAGGAATGAATCATGCCGTCAAAGAGTTCAATAGCGGCTCTCCTTTCCTCCGGATAAAAATTCAACCTTCCCGATCTAGCGAGAATGATTTTGGGCTCCTCGGGAGGAGAGGCAAAATACACAAAAATGTTTCGCCATTCCATTTCGGGAGTGATATCCTGTATAAAAAGGACCATATCCGGGATGGAATCATTGAATTCTCTGGGATTGATATTGAACTGAATTCTCGTTAACACAGACTCCGAGAAAGTCTGAACCCACTTGTAATTCGCTTTGGGTCCAAGATAAAGGGTTAAAAACGATGTGGCTAGGAATCCCAAAAAGGAAAACACCAATACAGGCCATAAAAGCCTTTTATAGCTGATTCCCAGAGTTTTAAAGGCACTAATTTCTGCATCCGAAGACATCCGGCTCAATCCAGCAAGGATGCCCATCAGAACAGACATCGGGATTGTAAAAGCAAGCACTGAGGGGATGAGATAAATAAGCAGGTCCAGAACGGTCCGGAACGGAACGCCTCTCGCGATCAGAAGCTCGGAGAACAGAAGGATCTGATTCATTAAAAGAACAAAGGAATAGATCACTACACCAATCAGAAAAGGGGGGATAATCTCTTTCAGGATGTAGCGGTCAAATAGTCTGAACACTACGGTATTTATACCACAGATCTTTAAAAAAAAATATGGGGTCAAAATATGGGGTCAAATCTCAACAATAGACATTTCAATGTATTTATAGATTTTTTTAATCTTTTAGAATAGAATCCAGCCAATTAACCTGGATAATTCATAAATTATCTAGGTTACCCTGAATTATTCATGTGCGAGCTTAAAATCAAGGGACACGTTACCGGA
>CAZOJY010000191.1:0-2633 GCA_964580235.1 uncultured Eubacteriales bacterium
GAATTTCCGGTAACGTGTCCCTTGATTTTAAGCTCGCACATGAATAATTCAGGGTTACGGCCAGAAATGCAAAGAAAATCTTGAAAAACGGACCGGAATAGCCTTATTATAAGCTACACATCGGTTAAACCATGGAAATCAAAGAAAAAAGAGAGCTTGAGGTTACAGTCGACAAAAGACATATCGTAACTATAGGCGAACGCTTGTACACAGAAAGCGTCGAACTCCTCCGGGAGCTGGTCAATAACGCCTATGATGCAGACGCCACCAGAGTTTATGTCGACATCTCCTCCGACAAAGTGGAGATCCGGGACAACGGCACAGGGATGGACCTGGAAGGATTAAAGCAGTACTTTGTTATCGGATCGAACGAAAAAGTGGTCCACTCCCGCTCGCCCCGATTTGGCCGCCCCCGGATCGGTCAGTTCGGCATCGGAAAGTTCGCATCCCTGGCAGCAGCCGCCCGGTTTGCCGTAATAACCCAGAATAAAGAATTTGCGGCCAGAGTCGTTTTTGACAAGCGAAGCTGGGAAGATTCCAAGGACACCTGGTATCTGCCGCTTGAGGTCATGGAACCCGATCCCGAGAGAGGAGACGGAACCAGCGTCATCCTCACCCATCTGTCTAAGTCGTTCGATCTTGAAGATGTGGAGAAAAAATTGATCGAGGGTGTTCCGCTCAAGGCCCCTAATTTTGAGGTTTTCCTTAACCGCCGCCGCCTGTATCCCCGCAGCCTTTCAGGAAGAAGAATCCCTGTGTTGGAAGGGACCGAATTCGGCCCTGTCACAGGAGAGATCATCATCGTGCCTGCCTCCATGGCCTCCATGCAGGAATTGGGAATCGATGTTAAAGTCAAAGGAGCAACGGTCAAGAAAGCGCTTTTCGGAATGGAGACATGGGGGAAGGTGATTTCCCGCATCCGTGGCGAGATAAATGCCGATTTTCTTCCCATAACAAGCGACCGCTCCAACTTCGTTGTCGACACACCGGAATACAGGGCTTTTCTCAAGATCATGGAAAAAATCATCGCTGTAGTCAAAAAGACGTTGGGCCGGGAGGCAGACCGCAGGGAGGACCGGAGGGCCGGACGGACCGTCAAGGAGGCCTTGAACCGGATTCACCGATCGCTGGCGCTTAATCCCGATCTCTCCCCGTTCGGGCCCATCCCCTACGGCGACGACCAGGACATAGGCAGCGGGGCCGTATTCTCAGGGAAAAAAAGCGAGGATAAACAGAGCCGGGAGATCGAAGTCAAACCTGCTGGAACTGTCAAACGAACACCTAAGAAAAAGAAACGCCGGCATCCGCTGGTCAAGAAGATGACGCCAAACGCCATTGTACGCAGGATGAGGATGGGAGAGAGCAGCGTTTCAGTCTGCCTGGACTTTTTCGGTGAATCAGGCCCCGAATGCTTCTCCGAGGGCAATGTGGTATACGTCAACCGTGACCATCCCCTGTTTCAAAGGGAGTCCAAAAAGGCCGCCGCATATGTCATGTATATTGCCCGCCTTCTCACCCAGGAAATCTCGCTGATGCATGAGACACGGAATCCGCGGGTGGCCTACAGCCGGCAGAGCAAGCTGCTCAAAGACGCCTTCTCGGCGGATCCATCCGTATCATGACCAGCCTGGGAATACCAAAGATAGATGTGAACCAGATTTATCCATCCCTAGATCGGAAAAAAGCTATCATGCCGAAAATGGATGTATCGATGAATAACGTTTCACATCCGCCTGCATTCTCATGTAGAAAGGAGCGACGATAAAATATCCCCGCCGGGGAAAATCCTTTTCCCTTGCCATCGACTCGAAAAAAAAGTTTCCATCTCCGGCCAAAATCCCGCTCACAAGAATCGCCGCGGCCGATACCAGACAAACAACCAATAGCTGGGGAAACGGAGGGATTAATCCCTGAATCAACTCTTTAATCATTCCTTGGCCTGCGACATTCCCGCATGAAGTTTTCCTTGGATTCTCTATCAAAGAGGCGCTTGTAGGTTTCGATTTCACTATTTTCCATGAAGCCACAATTCATTCAGGACACCAAATGGCTTGAGTTTGGATAGGAATATGTTGGATTTTTTAAATATTTGTTGCACAATATAAAGCCAAACAGGATATTAAAATGAATAGCAATGAGAAAATCGTCCCCTATCAAGAGGTCATTGCAGCACAACAGGTAATTTCTGGTAAAGTGCATCGCACTCCAGTTGTCCGTTCATCTTATCTTGGCAATCTCACTCACACGAAGCTTTATTTAAAACTTGAGTTATTCCAAAAAACGGGGTCTTTCAAGCCCCGCGGCGTCCTTAATAAGCTGCATCATCTGACTTCAGAGGACAGGAAAAAAGGTGTGATCTCGCTCTCTGCTGGAAACCATGCCCAGGCGCTGGCATGGGTGGCAACGCAATTAGATATTCCATCAACTATTGTCATGCCTTCAGGCAGTCTGCGCAGCAAAATCGAAGCGACCCAGAGTTACGGCGGTGAAGTGATACTGACAGAAGACAATTTGCTCGAGGCTTGCTTGGAAATCCAAAAAGAGCGTAATCTGACGCTAATTCATCCTTTTGATGATCCCAATATCATCGCTGGGCAAGGAACAATCGGTATAGAGATCCTCGAAGATTTGCC
>CAZOJY010000192.1:0-2604 GCA_964580235.1 uncultured Eubacteriales bacterium
TGCATATAACGCTAAACCATGCTAATAAAATCATGTTTATGAATAATTCAGGTTTATTGCCGTTGCAATCAATTATTTTCAAAACCTGGCGATTTTGAATGCTTTTTGTGTTTAGATCAGCTCAGTTTTACCCGGGATCGCCACGGGATCAAGAGGGAGATCGCCGAACTCGTACCGGGGCGGAGAAAGGTCAAGTTTGGAAGCGTTCATCGCCCAGTCCCAGCTCAAAGCCCGACCGGTATACGCGCTCATCCGTCCCATGATGGCTGTGAGCGTGCTCTCAGCGACACGTTTTCCCTCATTGAGCGGTTCCCCGGTTCTGATGCTGGCAATCAGGTCTGCATGCTCCTGGACATAAGGATTGGGGGATTCTTCTTCTACCGTGTAAGAGTTCGCTCCTTTGATGTAGCCGCTGGCTCCGTCCGTGTAGGCCATGCCGTTGGTCCCGAACACCCGTTCGGATACATTATCCGTACACCCGGGAGTCTGGCGGCACATGCTCATCACACGCGCGCCGTTGGGATATTCGTACTCGATGGCAAAATGATCGAAGATGTTGCCGAACTCAGGACCAATACGGACCTGCCGGCCGCCCATGCCCATGCATTTCACCGGATGGGCGCCGATAAACCAGTTGATCACATCCAGGTTGTGCACATGTTGTTCCACGATGTGGTCCCCGGAAAGCCATGTCATAAAGAGCCAATTCCGGATTTGCCACTCCATATCCGACCAGTCGCCTGTTTGATAATTGACCCAGTTATCATAGGCCCTGCGGATCCAAAGCGCTCCCATATTCCAGTAGCACTGTCCGGCCACGATTTCACCGATATCCCCACGATGCACCCGCTTCATGATCTCCAAGTAATGGTTCTGGTGGCGGCGCTGGGTTCCGGCCACGATAGCCAGTCCTTTATCTTTGGCCTTTTCCGCACTTTCAATCACAGAACGGACGCCAACAGGATCCACGGCCACAGGCTTTTCCATGAAGATGTGTTTGCCTGCTTCTACCGCTGCCCTAAAGTGTTGGTGCCGGAAATGAGGCGGGCAGGCGAGGATAATCATATCGATGTCGGCAGCCAGCACTTTTTTGTAGGCATCGAAACCATCAAAGCAGGAATCGGGAGTGATTGCCAGGCTTTCTTTCGGGAGCTTCTCCTGGAGCCGCTTCAGCGATCCTTCCCATCGGTCCTTGAAAATATCTCCGATGGCAGTTATCACGATGCCGGGCGAAGACTCGATGCAGTTCATCGCGGCACCCGTGCCTCGTCCACCGGCACCGATAAGACCCACACGGAGTTTATCAGAACCGGCGGCAAATACGGGCCCAACCCGCGAAACCGCGGCTGCCAGCGAAACCGCCGACGTGGCTTTGATGAAGTCCCGGCGGGACATTTTTCCCTTTGCTTTTTTATTTTTTCCTTCCATAATCCCTCCTCATTATCCTGAATTATTCATAAAAACTGTCGATGCTATCATTCCTACCCAAAAAAACAAATTTTCAAATTTCCTTTTAGATGCGGGGTGGGAAAGGTTGGCCATCGACATTTTTTACCCTTTGGGCGAGCCAATCTCACCACATCGACTTCGTTGTAGCAATCTTGGCTCGTGAATAATCCAGATTGTGTTCTTCATGAGTCTTAAAAATTGTCGCAAGCTCGGTATGCTTCGATAACAGCCTTCTCTCCCTCGATACCTTTTTTGCTTTTACCGTGCTCCATGCAGATCGTCCCATCGTATCCTTTGGAGTGGAGATGCTTGAATATGTTCTTGTAGTTGATCTCCCCGGTTGTGGGTTCCTTGCGGCCAGGGGAGTCTCCCACATGGAAGCTGGCGATCTCACTCCAAGCACGGTCGATATTCGGGATCAAGTTCCCCTCTGTAATCTGCTGGTGGTAGATGTCGTTGACGATCTTGCAGCTGGGGCTGCCGACAGCCTTGCAGATCTGGTAGGCCTGAGAGATTTTCGTCAGGAACAGTCCCGGATGATCCCAGGGATTCAGCGGTTCGATCACGATAACCAATCCGGACGGTTCGCAGATCTCCGCGCAGAATTTGAGATTGTCGACCACATTGGCCGTCTGGTAATCCCATTCGAGACTCTCGTCATACCGGCCGGGAACGACAAGCGTGTATTTCGCGTTGGTCCGTTTGGCCGTAGTGATGGCTTTCTGAAGGATGTTCGCCATCATGGTTTTGATCTCCTTGTCCCGAGTGACAAAAGACTTCACCTTAAAATCCGCGTAGGCCACGAATGGGCCTAAGTCCATGTTCAGGCGGTTCAATTCTCTTGCAACAGCCTCCTGAATCGACGGATCCTTCCGTATCAGCCCGTTGTCGAACATGGCCCGGAAACCCTGGTCAGCCATGAATTTGATCTGGTCGATTGGATCCTTCCCGGCATGGGCCTCGAACATCCCAAAGGATGGGGCATACTTGAGCTTAAATCCTGATTTGGCCTGTTGGGTGGCTGAATTTTTGCCTATGACGTCTATCGAGCTAACCGCAAGCGCTGCCGCAGCAGCAGAGGTTGTGCCGATGAATTGGCGCCGGGAAAGTTTTGTGTTTTGCATTCTTTCCCTCCTTAGAGTAGGCATTGCACCA
>CAZOJY010000193.1:0-2506 GCA_964580235.1 uncultured Eubacteriales bacterium
TTAACCAGACCGCCGGCATAATAATAAATTTCACCCAGCATAAATTTAGAAAACAGGGAAGATCCCGAATTCTCCATAAATTGGCACACATCTAGCGCCTTATAAAATTCTTTCTTGAGCATCAGAAGTTCCGCAAACTTGATGTTGTTGATGCTGGACGGATTCAACAGGAAACTTCGCTCCTTGTACTCCAGGGCCTTTTCAAAATCGGCCTCATCGCCGGTTTCCCCAAACTTTGCATAAAAACAGTACCCTGTTATGGAATTCAACTGGGGATGATTCGGGTATTTTTTTACGGCTTCCTCTGCAAGCGCTAAAACCTCCCTGCTGGTGGTCTCATTGAGACAATCCTCCCTCAGCAGCATAATTTCGATCAGCGTGCCGTAATACTCGGGAAGATCGGGAGAGATCTGCTGGGCTTTCTGCAGCAGGACTTCCGCTTTGTTCAGCCACTCGATGTCGGAATCCCAGTCCATGTTGACATAATGGGCATAACACTGGGCCAAACCGATGTAGGCGAGCGCATAATGGCTGTCGATCTCGACGGCCTGGTTAAAAAGGCTGATGGCCAGCTCGTTGCTTTCCTGTGTCCACCTCCCCACATAATATTTTCCCTGATGGTACAGCTTCCAGGGATCATCATCCTGCCCGGCAATCCTGTTCAAGATAAAATTTCCCTTCATATAAGAATCAAAAGCCGCAGGGTCCCTGGTTTCGCCGCTGCTTGACTGATCAAACAGTGAGTCATCCACACCAACATTGAGTTCTTCGTGGATTTTGTGACTTATGCTCTGGCTGACAGAAAAGATATTTTCCTGATCGCTTTCATAGGATTCATCCCACAAATTTTTGTTATCCTCTGCCCGGATAAGACTTATACTGATCCAGATTTTATTTTTGTCCTTCTTTAAGCTTCCGCTCACAAGATAATCTGGCTTGAGCTCCTGACCGAACATCCCCATATCCTGCGTGGAATAGGGAGACGGATTATCCGTATACGCAGGAACCACCCTGATCCTGTTGGTTCTAATCAGGCTGTTTACAATTTCATTCGTAATTCCTTCTTCAAAATATTCATCATATTCTGAGGAATCAAGGTATTTGAAAGGAAGGACGGCTATGGTTGGCTCAGAAAGCGATGGGACAGCCGAAGACCGAAAGAAATAGAGCCAGGCAAAAACGGCTGCTAATACAAAAAAGAGGGATGTCAGCCCGATTATCAACCCTTTGTTTTTCCAGAGCCATGCTGTTTCGTGCTTGTTATTTGTTCTTTCCTTAAGCCATTCATCGATTTCCGACTTGTATGCAAAAACTTTTGACCGGGAAGAATTTTCATCGATCCTGTGAACGGGCAGTCCTAATTCGATTTCCCACCTTTGGCATGTTCTGAAATCTCTGTCCAGGTACGCAGAAACCTCTTTCCAGGACTGCAGGATATGACTCTCTTTCATACGGATCCCCGTCAAATCAAAATTATTATCGCGGTTTGAAAATATTTTGTCAAATAGGGTGCTTTGAGCGGGACGCGGGGTTTTGGAGTTTGTCATTCTATTAGTTAAATTATTACCTTTTTTGGCATTTTGAAAGCGGCATAAAGCGACAACAAACGACAACAAACGACATTTTGCCCAAAACCATTGATTTTTTGCTCGTTTGTATAAAAATTAGAGGAGGGAGGGCAGTTTATCTGCTGGAGGAGTTTTGAATGATATACAAAAAAATTTTGATCGTCGACGATGATTCCATCAATCTAAAAATGCTCAGAAAAATCTTCGATCACATCGAATTCCATGTTATTCAAGCTTCTGGAGGTAGAGAGGCCTTGGAAATCGTGGAAAATGACCATCCGGATTTGATAATACTGGATATCGTGATGCCCGACCTGGATGGAGGGGATGTGGCAAATATCATAAAAGAAAACCCCTCAACTCAAAATATTCCGATAATATTTTTATCCTCGCTGATCAAAAAGGAAGAAGAAAAATACAGCAGCAACAAAAACGGCATTTATCTGATGGCCAAGCCTTTCGACCGGGAAGCACTGCTTAGAATCGTGAGAGAAAACCTATGATCCCTGGGGCTTAGCAAATATGACTTTTCCGGATTTGAGATACAGCCGGGCATTGCATTTTTGCCACATCTGGTCTAACCTTCCTCATTTCTTCCCTGCCGATTTTCATGTCCTTGGGAAGATCCTCGATTTTAAAAAGTACGGATAATCGTTCCTTATGTTGGCGGAGGTTTCGGCGGGAAAGGGCGGAGAGCCTGCCATCGTATGTATGGGGGCCTTGATTGCCAATGCAGTTTATGATGCTGTCGGATCAAGACTTTTTCAACTCCCGATGACCTCAGATAGAATCAAAGCTGCATTAGTATAGATCGGAGTATCGTATCTGCCGCCCAATTTGGCTCTTCTTTGGTTGGAGAATAAGAACTTTTTCTCGGTGTTTTACCTCTTATTAACCTGGCTAATTCATAAATTATCCAGGCTTATTGACTCTTTTTG
>CAZOJY010000194.1:0-2402 GCA_964580235.1 uncultured Eubacteriales bacterium
TCTCCTAAGAGCTAAAAGGTAGATATCCTGTCTGGAGGCGAGATTTGTGATAATTCTCCTACGGCCTCACCATCAAAACTTTGGCAAACGCCTCATTAAAAGCCCCAAACTCTTTTTCCTGGATTCAGGGCTTTTGTGCTATCTTCTTCAGATTAAATCTTCCCAAGAACTCAACCATCGTGCCGAGCGTTGGGCGATATTTGAAAGCTTCGTTGTTTCAGAGCTCCTCAAAAACTTTGTGCATAGAGGAGACCAGCCCAGTCTCTACTTCTGGCGTGATTCATCTGGACATGAGATCGATGTCATTATTGATTTAGGAGTTAGACGAATTCCGCTAGAAACAAAATCGGGCCAAACCATTGTTTCAGATTTTTTCAATTCACTCATTTATTGGCGGAATTTATCAGGAAGTCCGGATGCTCCAGCCGCCCTCGTCTACGGTGGAGATAAGTCGTTTATGCGTTCAAATGTTGTCATCTATCCATGGTTTGTTCTTTAAGATAGCGGTCGACTTCGAATCCAAATTTGGGGATTGAGCTAACTCCTTTAATATGAGGTAATTATATTAATTATCAGAAAATTACATTGTTTCTGTTTTAGATTCTGTCAGGTCTTTTCAGACCTTCTTGGACTTCTTAAGGACACTATTTAGACACCAGGATCTTTATGGCATTATGAAATTCCGAACTCCAACTGTGGCCGAGCAGCAGCTTTTTCCCGATTGCAACTTCGAAATAATAGGATAAGGAGCGGAGGACCGGCCCGTTTATATCTTGACAGAGTGATTTCTCGCGGCATAATTGAAAGCACCAAAATATGTTTCCCAGCTTTTATCGCTGGAGCCATAAGCATTTTCGAAAAGGAAATAGTCAACAAGAGTTTCCCTCAAGCGTGTCAATTCCTTTAGCCTTGACCCAGAGTTGGTAACGCCCTCAAGCGTTAGGTCCAAAAGCTCAAGGGCTCTTTCCAAAGCCAGCTGGCTGTACTCCCGGTTTTTCTGTCGCCAACTCATGGCTCTAAAGACTTCGCTTCCGATATTAGCCATTTGTTCACAAAACGAGAATTTTTCCCAGCGCTCCGGGGTCAAGTCTTTATGATAGATCCGTTTCATTTTGTCACCAGCTTATTGACGATTTCCATAATCTTTTGCCTAATCGCAGGGTTATCCACTCCTCGGGTCCGATTCCCCTGACTGGGACGCATATTGATCATAGAGTCGAATTCGATTCGCTCGCTCTCTGGCATTTCAGGATAAATATTGATTCCCCAGAGATCTTCCTGTTTAGAGCCTTTCTCCAAGAGCAAAGCTTCTTGGTCGGCATGAAGCTCGGCATCCACTGCCATGATTTCTTTTTCGACATCAATCACAGCTTTAACGAGCATGCCGAACCGCTCTTCGGCCATTTTTTTCAATTTCGAAACAGATATTGATTCAGGAACGATGATCATGTTCCGATTCTAACATAAATCAATCTCAACCCGAACCATAATAATTTTCAGTCCAGTAACAGATGACATGCGATGAATGTGTCTTCGGGTGCCTCAAAACTAAAGCTATTTTATAAATGTTTAGGATACCAGCCAATTAACATAGGATACTGTGACTGAAGAAGAATTTGTTATCGGCTGCTTTGGCTTTCTATAAGAACAAAATCGTTATCAGGTGATAGCGCTAACAAGAGTTTGTTAAATTTTTCAATGCTAGGAATGGACTTGCCTTGTTCGTATCGAGCGTATGTGTTGTGTGACTTCGCACCCAATCGATTGGCAGCTTCCACTAGAGTAAGATCTCGCTTCATTCTTTGCCGACGGAGTAAAAATGCAGTTAGGCTTGATAGATCTGGCGAACCCAGTTCAAAATAGTCTCTTTTTCCTGGATAAACCTTAACTTTAAATCCCTTTTTATTCACAAGAGATTCGATAGCATCAGCGATCATTTCATAAGCTTCTTTTTTTGTATAAGCCTGGGTCACAACACCAAGAATCGGAACTTCAATTGCCCAAGATTTGCCAACTTTAAACACGCGTCCTGATAAGCGCATCAGTTGCCTCCTTTTGCTTCCTTTAGAATAGCCTTAGCGGTGTACTCATTGATCTCATTGTGTCATGGTACGGCTATTTCATACTCGCCGTTTATCCAAATATCGTGCCTACCTCCATGTCGATCAAACATCCAGCCCAACTTCTGCAATTTCTTTTCGAGTTCCCGCCGTTTCACAAAAGCATTTTACACATAAAGGTGTAAACTGTCAATAGTTAATGGGTTTTATACATGCAGCTAACTTAGGGAGCATTGTAATTTATTTAAAGTAATAATAAAATCAATGGGCACAATTTGGTCACACCCATCAAGGTGCGCCCGTAGCTCAGCGGATAGAGCGGTGGACTTCGAATCCAAAGGT
>CAZOJY010000195.1:0-2367 GCA_964580235.1 uncultured Eubacteriales bacterium
AAAAAGCGAATGATTTTTTTCCCCATCGGTGTATTGTTATTATTTTCTTTTACAGCCATTCACGCCGAAGAATCCTCCCTCTTGAAGCTTACAGAAGTCATATTCACCGTTCCATCGCCCACCGGGTATGAGGGACCAATGGTTGAGGCTATCGAAAGCATGCTACTTCCAGATTCACAGACAAGCCAAGATAATCTGGGGAGCCTTTATCTAAGGCTGGGAAAACAGAACTCGCAGCTGGCTGTCTGTACGCCTATGGACGAGATGGGATATTTTGTCAGCGGCATAAATCCTGAGGGATACCTGAGAATCGATAAAGCGGTGTTTGGGCCGTCTTTGATCGACTCCTTTCACCTGGGGCATGCAATGATTGTCTGGACTGAGAATGGGCCGATCGAAGGTGTTCTGGCTCTTCCTTCGCTCCATATTCTTTCCGCTGAAGTCAGGAGGGAGTTTCAGGAAAGGCCGGGCTTGGAGCTGGCATTTTTGGATATCGGTGTGAAGACAGAAGCCGAGGCGCAGGAAAAAGGCGTTGTCGTGCTGGATGCCGTCACTCCCTGGCGGGAGATCACACAATTAGCGGGAGACCAGATGGCGGGCCATTCTCTCGGCCCCAAAATTTGTGCGGCCCTCCTTTTGGACCTGGCGAAAAATCATGCAGAATCGGGAAATATGGAAACAACATTCGTTTGGATGGCCCAGACAAGATTTCCGCTGCGGCGGTCCCGTCCCCGCGCTGCCCTTGGAGCTCTGCGGGCAGCGAAAGAACTTGAAGCCGGGAGCATTCTTGTCATCGATGTTTTTCCCTGCGGGAGGGATAGCGGGAAAGAAGTCATACTTGGAAACGGTCCTGTCCTGGTAACTTCTGGGGAAAAGGGAAAAAAAGTCGGAGAGAGAATACGACGATTATCCCGGGAAAAAGGGCTTTCCTTTCAAATCGCTCCGGGGTACAGCTCCTCTGTGATGAATTCCTTTTTGTTGGCACACAATGAGATCATCGGGCTTTTGCTGCCCGTCAAATTCTTGGATACTCCCTCTGAAGTCGTGGACACCAGAGATGCTTATACCATGAGATCGCTGCTTCTGGCATTGCTCGGCGAGGGGAGGCTGTGATGAAAAGAAACGTGTTTGCCGCATTGGTTCTGGCCGTTTTTATGGGCTGCGGCATGATGTCTCAGAATCACGCTCATACAGATTCTTCGTGGGGACTGCTCAAGGAACTCGTGTTGATTCCGGGTGTGTCGGGATATGAAAACAAAGTGGTGGATTTCATCCGGTCCCGATTGCCTCAGGGGATTGAATCCCAGACGGATGACATGCACAATCTCTGGTTTACAATCGGGCAAGGCAAACCCCATCTGGTTTTTGTGGCTCATATGGATGAACTGGGATTTGTTATCGAGGAAATCATGCCAGAGGGAACACTCAAAGTATCGCGCCGGGGGGGATTTCTTCCCCAAATGTATGAGGGACATGCAGTGCAAATTCATACAGAGAAGGGAATCATAGAAGGCATCGTGGCGCCCCGTCCCGATTACTTTCAGCGAAACCTGAAAATATCCGCATTCAACACTGAGGATGTCATCGTTTATCTTGGCGTATCGAGCCAGGAGGGAGTCAGGGCGCTTGGAGTTTCCGAGGGCCATTCCATCACGATCAAAAAAAAGATCGTGGAGTTTTCACCGGACCTTCTGGCCACACGCGCCGTGGACGACAGGGCAGGATGCGCTGCTCTTCTGGAAGCATCCAACCGGGTGGATTGGACAAAGATCCGGGACAAAACCATCACATTTGTCTGGGATGTACAGGAGGAAACAGGCCTTTTCGGGGCGTCCCGGCTGGCCCAGAAGCTCGATGCAGACTGCGTATTTCCAGTGGATACTTTTGTCTCTTCAGCCGGGCCGTTCGACTCCAGAAGGTTTGCTTATCTGCCTCTGGGAAAAGGAGCTGTTCTCCGGGCTATCGATTCGAGCAATATCGTGCCTCATACGCAGTTGAAAAAAGTGATCGCTATCGCAAAAGCCAATAAAATCCCGATTCAGCTCGGGAACACAAGGGGAGGAAACGACGGGTCGGTGTTTGTACCAGAAGGAGCCGTGAACATCCCTCTCTCGTGGCCTGGGACATATTCCCACTCCTTTATCGAAAAAATACATCGGGCGGATCTTGAAGCGCTCACGGATTTGATCACAGCTCTTGTGAAGGATAGGTAACATGATGATGTGATGCACCTCCAGTGGGTATCTATTTTGTGGTAGATTACCCCTGAGATTAAAAAAATATTAATTTAGGAGGTGCACAGATGAATTATGTGGGTATTGACCATCATAAGCAATACTCGTACATCACTTTACTGGTCTTCGCAGC
>CAZOJY010000196.1:0-2349 GCA_964580235.1 uncultured Eubacteriales bacterium
GAAATCCTGGATGATGGAGGGCAGGTGAAGGCAAGGGGGACGGTGGGAGGAGAGCCCATAAGACTGATGGAAGGATCCTACACGCTTCGGCTTTTGGTCGGACCCGAGCCTTTCGAAGCAGAGATAACCGTTAAGCCCAGCCAAAAAACCACGATTATCCTCGCCAAAGAAAAGAATAAGTGGGTCATTAAGAAATAGATCCATTATTTCACGATATCGTCATTCATGTAGCGGTTCCAGACATTTTCAAACCAGGAATCATTCCGGGGAATAGGCCGGATGTCCACCCACTTTTTTATGACATTTTCACCTTCAGCCAAGGATACTTCCAATATCTTTTTATTCACGAAGGCATCCTGATCATTCAGCAGGAATTTCCATTCATCGCCAAGCTCCTCACAAGGTGAATGTCCATCAGGAGTGAGAACGAGATAAGAACCGCGGCTTTGTCCCCCTTTTTCCAGATACTCCCCGATTGCCTCAAGATATAGGGCGTGAGTCAAGCATAGATCCAGATTTTTAAAGGCCTCGGATAGTTTTTCGGCCGATGGAATTCTCATCTCGTTTTGAAGCTTATGATACAGTTGCCAGGCCTTTTCAATAGCTTCTTTGATTGTCATCGGATCCCGGATATGAGCACCACAAGCTGTCATTCTGTTTTGGATTTCATTTCTCGATTCTCGAAGCAGGCTGTCATTCTCCAGGTTAGGATCAATAACGCTTTCGGCAAAAGCCAGTTTAGCGCTTATTTGATCTCGGACTGAACCAAGAAAATCTTTATCTTGAAGAGGGTCGCCTGTATAACGTTTGGCGATATACAAAGCGGCACGCAGGCTTCCTACCTGCCCGGAATTCAGCGCCGATCCGCCGGGCCTGTAAACACCATGGGTGCCATTGACCTCACCGACCGGAAACAAGTGCTTGATACTGCTTTCCCACCAGATATTTCCCTTCAGTCCGCCGTTGTTGTGTTGAGCACAGACAGCAATCTCGAGGGGTTCCTTTGTTATATCGATCCCATGGTCTTTGTAAAGATCGATAGCGGGATAATTCATTTTTTGGAGTCTTTCTATCGGGATTCCGAACAGAACACCGGATTTTTTAAGATAGTCAAAGGCTTCCTTTTCCAAACAATCGAAGGAAAAATCTTCGATGCGTCCTTCCCCACTTGGGTTGCGGGTAAAATCCAGAAAAACCCGTCTTCCTTTGAGAACGGTTTCCTGGTAGACCAGAATATCGATCAAAGAGGAACCATAATTTAATACCTTTCGTGGATCGAACGGCCACTGATAACCCTTCAAGAATACTGCCGTGGCCAGCTTTCCCATGTCGGGGAAATAATCGTTCAGGAATTCGCGTTCATCCCGGCCGTTTTTGTCTCTTGATATGTAACGCGGGATGACCTGCTGATAGGACCCGGACAGATTCCACCGAAACTTGATCGATGCCAATCCGAACTGGGATTCGGTCAGATTATTCCCGATGGCCCCAATCGTAAAAGCCAAACCATGGGATCCGACCTGGCTTTCAGGATAAACGGAAGTTTTGTAGATTCCGGCCGGCCCCCCCGTTGCCAGGATAACATTGACGGCATTGAAGATCACGAATCCATAGCATTTTTTGTCGATCTGGCTCCTGTCGATGGCGATAGCACCGACCACACTTTTTTCGAAACTTTCCCCTGCTGATAACAATCCGACGACCTCGTGTCGATCGAAAACAGCTATCTTTTTTTGCTCGACTTCTTCAGAAAGCGCCTGAAACATCAGTTGGGATGTCAAAGGCCCGGCCGATGTGCCCCTTCCTCGGGGATCGTGGTCTGTTTTGTATCCCACATAACCCCCATACCTATTGTGCGGGAAAGGAACACCCAAACCGACAAGATTGAAAAAGGCCCGGGCTGAATTCACGGCCTCACACAAAGCAATGTCTCCGTGCATACAGCCCCCTGAGAAAAGGGCATGGGCCATTTCCAAAGGAAAGTCAGGAGGGTTCCCGGAAACAGAAAGTGTGTAATAGGTCTGTTTGTCCGATCCGGCATTGTTCGATGTGCCGCCTCCCCAGCAGTCCGTAGCGACCGCGATATCTTTCTGGCCGAATTTGTGCAGGTTTACGGCCGCATTCAGGGCTGCTGCCCCGCTGCCGACGATCAGGGTGTTGAGAGAGTAAAAGGGAATTTTTTTTCCATTGACCTCGATCGTGTTTTTTTTCATGATTTTTTCCCTTCTCACAGAAGGATTTTATATTTCTTGCCGTAAATTTCCTTATCCTTCATCACGCATCCTGTAATCTCACCCATCCGCATCATTTCACTGCACCGGGAACAGGAAATGCAGACTTTTTTGGGGT
>CAZOJY010000197.1:0-2218 GCA_964580235.1 uncultured Eubacteriales bacterium
CTAAAAGCCGGCTATGACGTAAAAATACCCAAAAAATATCATGGCCTTAACTATTTTAATGTTACCCCGACCGATGAGAAGGGAAGGCAGAAATTTAGAGAACTTGGGCAGTACTTTCCAAGAGAAGCAATACTCGACTGTACAATAGCGGGTGCATATAAAGACTGTATCAAGAAGATTGAGAGGTACATAAAAAAAGGTGTAAGACACTTTGTGCTATTTTACAAGGTACAAAAAGGAGGTCTGGAAGATGCAAAAAGAAGTAAGAGAGGCATTCAGAGTCCAATTCAAATGGTCAGTACTTAGATATGCGAAAGTTTGTCGTACTGATGCCAAGGCTTATCGTGATTTCGATGTACCAAAGTCAACTTTTTATGGTTGGAAGAGAGCTTACGAGAAACTAGGTATGTTTATTTCTTCATTGGTTTTATGTCAAAAAGCAACTTCTATTTTGTCAAGATATATCGGATAATCGCCATGATTATAAAGATTATATCTATAAGTTCCATTTTCATGCGTTGTTTGGGAAATACCAGAATGTATATCTAATAAAGGTGAAATGCTCCATTCGAATTCTCGTTGCATTATCTTCGATTGTACCTCCATTGAATCTGCCATTCTTTTCGTTGCTTTCATATACTTAAAAGTAATGTAGGCAAGAATTCCTGTTGCTAAAACAAGTGCTCCACTGAAGATAATTTGGATTAATTGGTCGCTGCTCATTTCCCCCTCCTTCAGAGCTAATTTTATGTTTTTGAAATTTCTATGTCAAATATCATTTAGAATAAGCCAGCTGTGTCAACAAGGAAGGGTGAGTGATATTTTATTTAATTTTTGAGCAACACTTAGACAAAAGGATTTAAGAATAGCAATTAATACAGCAGCGACATTTTTTAATAATGGTAAGTCAGGGAGTTTAGGATACCCCATCGCTGCTTTATGGACATCCCCCATAGAAAAAATTAGGCCGCCCGGCAGGATTCGAACCTACGGCCTTCTGATTCATAGTCAGACGCTCTCTCATATGCTTTGAACTGATATTGGACGCCAGACCTTTTTCTTTTAATCAGGGTTTGTCCTCTTTCCGTTTTGCTTTTCTTCTTTGATCTCTCTTTTCTCTCTTTTCTATTTGCTTCTCTTTCCTCTTGCGTTCTTCAATCCTATGTTTTTTCGTTTGTTTTTTTTCATTTGCCCTTTTCCATAACTGAATTATGTAATCCCAAGACTGCATTTACGTCTTGTTCTATATCTCCAGTATGATCTAGTCTGACCTTCTCCTTTTGCTCTTTATCCCTACCAAATCGAGCCCATAAGATAACCGGGACAAATGTTAATAAACACCAATAGATATCATTTCTCTATGCTGATCAAATTATCCTTTTTCTATTATCTCGAGAATAAATCTCTTTTTCAGCTTCATTCCAGCAGCACCCAGAATAACTCTGATAGCTTGAACATTTCCTCCTTGTTTTCCAATAACCTTGCCTATATCTTCAGGAGCAACCTTTAGTTCTAGGATCGAGGTCTGTTCCCCGTCTAATTGGGAAACCTGCACCTTGTCCGGACTGTCAACTAATGACTTGGCAATCATCTCAACGAGTTCTTTCACTGTAACCTCCTTTAAACCTTAAATTGCTTTTTTCAATAAAGCTCATGGACTGTAATCATCTCTTTCTTCTTCCCCGACGGGAAGGGAAAGGTCTTTTGGAATAAAGTACTTATTCTCAATAGTCACTTATAAAAGACTTGAGTTTCCGGCTGCAACTTGGCCGCCTCAATTTCCTCAAAGCTTTCTCTTCGATTTGCCTGATTCTCTCCCGCGTAACTTTGAATTGCTGACCAACTTCTTCCAGGGTATGTTCATTACCGTCTCCTAATCCGAATCTCATTTTCAGAATTTTTGCTTCTCTATGGGTGTGGTTTTTCAACGCTTCTTCAATTTTTTCTCTCAAATTAATTTGAATAACAGTATCTGGAGGAGAGGGAATGGCTTTATCTTCGATAAAATCACCAAGGTGGCTGTTTTCTTCTTCCCCAATAGGGGTCTCAAGGGAGAAAGGCACTTGGGAGATTTTCATAATTTTACGGACTTTATAGACGGGCAGATCCATCTTTTTCGCAATTTCTTCACGCGTGGGTTCTCTTCCTTTTTCCTGGACAAGACTTCTCGAAACTCTATTTAACTTGTTTATGACTTCATTCATATGAACAGGAATTC
>CAZOJY010000198.1:0-2209 GCA_964580235.1 uncultured Eubacteriales bacterium
TCCAGGACACCGCCCTTTCAAGGCGGCAGCACGGGTTCAAATCCCGTCGGGGGCGCTTTTTTTTTTGGCTCTCTTGGTTTTTTTGTATAACCAGAAAAAATATGCTGCAGGGCTCTGATAAATAGCCAGAATGACCGGGGCCAGGATGAGCCAATAAATGTTGAAATCCAGGATGAAAAGAAAGAAAAAAGCAGCCAACCCCCCAATGAAAACGATAATTGCAATCACAAGCCATACATTTGGGTTGATTGTCATGTACTTTTCCGGAAGCGACCTAAAACATAGATAAAGAACAGCTGAGGGAGAACCGTCTATTCCTTTATTATTTTATAACAAGAGGATGGAAATTTCACTCAAATTTGAATTTTTTCTCTTTAAAAACATTCAAACAGATATCAACGACTTTAGAATCATACAGCTTTCCCTTATTCTTGGATATTTCGTTCAAGGATTCTTCAATACTTAGAGCGGGGCGGTAGGGTCTGTGGGTCGCCATGGCCTCTATAACATCAGCTACGGCCAGGATTTTTGCTTCCAGGAGGATATCCTTGCTTTTAAGGCCTGAGGGATAACCGCTCCCGTCAATCCTTTCGTGATGTTGAAGAACAATTCTCGCCACGGGCCAGGGGAATTCAATGGTTTTTAGAATATCATGCCCAACCTGAGGATGTGTTTTGATGATAGTATATTCTGCTTCTGAAATTTGTCCGGGTTTGCTGAGGATTTCTGCAGGCACATGGATTTTGCCGATATCGTGGAGTTCTCCTGACATTCTAAGCCCCTCGATCCGGTTCTCAGACAGCTTCATTTCCTCCCCTATAGTGCATGCCAGTTTGGTCACACGCCGCTGATGACCGGCCGTGTAAGGATCTCGAGTTTCAATCGTATAAGCGATAGCCCTGACTGTTCCTTCCATGGCGATCTTTTGCTGTTCAAAGCTTTTTTTAAGCTCTTCTTCTGCCAGTTTCCTTGCAGTTATATCAGTAAAGGCCAAAACCACGCCAGATATATTGCCGCCATCGTCTTTGATGGGCTCCAATCTGGGCTCGATCGGAGTTTTTTTCCCGTTATTGGATACTAGAATAGGTCCATTCGACAGAACTGAACTCTCCCCTTTGAGTATTTTTTTGACTGAAATTTTCTGGAGCTTTCCTGGCTTTTGGTTCATGACTTTGAACACATCACTGAGAGTCCTGTCCAGGGCTAGGTCCAATTTCCATCCTGTAAGAATTTCTGCCAGGGGATTCATGAAAGTGATAGATCCGTTCTTGTCTGTCGCAATGACCCCATCTCCTATGCTTTTAAGGATTGTGTACAACCTGCGTTCCCTCTCTTTTAGCTTCATCTGCATTTTGTATTTGTACAGGGCGATTTCGATGGTAGTCTGCAGCTCTCTCTCTTCGAAGGGTTTGATTATATATCCAAAAGGCTCGGTTTTTTTTGCCCGCTGGACTGTCGTTGAATCTGCATAAGCAGTGAGATATACAACAGGAATGCTAAAGTCTGTGTAAATTTTTTCGGCCGCCTCCACTCCAGTAACTTTGCCTTGAAGCATCACATCCATCAGTACGATGTCTGGATCGGTCTCCTGGGCTTTTTGTATTGCCGCTCTGGCGCCGGGGACAACACCTGTCACTTCGTACCCAAGACCGACAAGCATGTTTCGAATGTCACGAGCAACGATGATTTCGTCCTCGACGACCAAAATTTTTGTCTTTTTCATCGCTTTAAAAAATTATCTCATCTGATAATAGACAGAATCCGGCCCAACTTTCCTCATAGAAGGTAATTCTGGAGGATTCTTTGAGCTTAGACAATCCCTTTTTCGGGTGATTTCAGAGGTGATATTTTTTGTGCTTTTCTAGTCTTTTGGGATGATAAAGTAAAAAAAGGGCTAATCATCGCATTGAACAGTCCCTGCTGCCAGCCCCACTCTTAATTGCATCTATTTGTCACAGGCAGGAATCAATTTTGCCCTGTCCCCCGAGGTGCGGTGTGTAACAAGTGAAGTTTAGAAAGATTCGCTGGTGGGCGGTACTGGATTCGAACCAGTGACACCCGGCTTGTAAGACCGGTACTCTACCGCTGAGCTAACCGCCCGGCGTTTAGGAGGTTTTTTGAGACCTTAGTTAAAGTAGAGAAACCTCGGTTTTTTGTCAAGCAGCCGGTTGATCCCATTGACAGAAGAATAGGCATATGCTACATTTAG
>CAZOJY010000199.1:0-2076 GCA_964580235.1 uncultured Eubacteriales bacterium
TTTCCCTCTCTGTCTGCGTAGCTCAGCGCATCGAACCGGCACTGCACGACGCAGGCTCCACAGTAAACACAGAGCTCCGGCCTCTCCAGGATGGCAATCCGGTGCTGTTCATCCAACTCAAAACAATCCAGCGGACAAACGCTCCGGCAGATGCCGTCTCCGCGGCATTTTTCGCAGTCGATCTCGACTCGAAAGCCCTTCTCCTCGCGTAATTCACTGATCAAAACGGGGGTGCTTCCTCCCAGGTCAGCTGCCAAAATCAGGGCCGCGGCAGCAGACGCAGCTCCCCAAAAAAGAAAAAATTCCAAGGATAACCTGGATGTCCAAAGGCCGAATATAAAAACCCCGGCCAAAACCATTAACAGGAAGGAGAAAAGAAAAACTATCCTGCCGATACGCCTTTTTCCCCACTGCTTCTGGCGTTCTTCCGGCCTAAGCAAAGGAAAATAAAAGGGGAATACGGAAAATAGGTAAATGGCCACAAGCCAAACCATGATGACCGCAGGGACAACGGCCGCGCGTTTAAAAATCAACAAAACAACAGAAAAAAGGGCAGACATCCAGAAAGCCCAGGCGATGGCCATCTCGAGGCGGTCCTGCAGAGGGAATCGGACGATGCTCATGCCGGTCGTTTTTTTCTGTCCGTTTTCAAGATAAGCGGGAAAATCTCGGATATCGACTGGTCCCCATCTCACTTTCCAGCCTGTTCTCTTCTCGATGACTTTAGCTTCGATCCCACAGGCCGCCAGTTGGGGGAGAATGACCGTGTGATGGTCGACAAGGCTCTCGATACGGCCGAGCTTTAGGGCCGAGATCACATCATGATGGGTGAAATGGCCGCCGGCGGCCGCACACCAGACATTGATGCCGCGGCTGTTGGCTACAAGAAGGAAAACGTTTTGCCTTTTGAGGGCATGTTTGACTTTGAGGACTGTCAGGTGATAGTTGCCCGTCAGCAAAACCGGTGCATTTTTGTCCGGATGGCCAATTTTTATCAAGCCGGTTTTTTGAGGCAAAGGCAAAAACCGGAGAAGTGTCTCCAGGACGTAAAAAAGTCCGTACCTTACAGTATTCATCAGGATGGATTCCGATTTACCCTTGCAGTCATTGCCAAGAGATTTTGGTTCTTGTTCAACTCAAAAGACACGATTGTGAATCCGGCCTGCTCGAGTTTTCCCGGGAAATTTTTCAGAGCCCTCGTCGTCGTTCCACAGACCAAGAATACAAAAAGCTTAAGGATCGTCCGGAAAAGGCCCTGGGGGACTCTCCTGATGAAACTTCGAGGCCGGACCTCATCGACCACATGAAAAAGGCCTTCTGGTTTCAATATCCGGCTTATCTCTTTCACCGTAAAATTCAGTTCCTCTTCGGTGAGCTCTGAAAGGCAAAGGCCGCTCATCACCGCATTATATGTTCGATCCGCCTCACTGCCCAGCTCAGCCACACCCATTTCGACAAATTCTATATTCTCTGAGAGAAGGGCTTCCTTGGCTTTTGCTCTGGCAGCCTCCAGCATGCCGGGATTGATATCGATGGCCTTGACTTTTGCTCCCTGTTTAGCTGCGCGGAGAGCCAATGCCCCGGTTCCACAGCCCATGTCCAGAACCCTGTCTCCCCCCACGACATGCGCTGTCAACCGGTCGTACAGATCATCCAGCTTCCCTCCTGTCAGCAGGCGTATTCCTCTATCGTACCTTCCGGGCGTCGTCTCAAACAGCTTCATCAGCAGCAGCGTACTCATCTTATCCCATCCAAGAAGAAGAGGTCGCGTCTCAACATTTGTTTTTTTTCCATTATCCTTCTTACAATTTTTTTATTGTTTGCAACAAATGTCAAATGTTGAGACGCGACCCCTTTATGGTGGTGAAGGAACAGTCGAAGATTTTGGGGCGGCCGTTTCCGCCACTGCGCATCTCCCCTCTCAGGTAGCAGGCCGGCGGCGTGCCCATAGTCACACACCTCCTCTCCCCCACGCCTTCCAGAAGGCCGGTCTCGTCCTCGAATAAATAAAAATACTTCTCCCCGCTGCTGACCCTTTTGCGACGGGCATCCACCACCCGCACCAGCAGCCCTGTC
>CAZOJY010000200.1:0-2070 GCA_964580235.1 uncultured Eubacteriales bacterium
CACTTTTGCTCATGGAAATTTTATTCCTTTGGGGAACAAAAATCAAAATTTTGTCAGGTGCACATGGTAGATAATTTTTGATTTGAAAGAACGTTCTGTTATAAAATTCTGCTCGCGGAGGACGGCATGACGGCATATTCAATTCCGGAGTTAAAGAAAAAAATCCAGAAGTTTCCCAAACAGGATTTGATTCATCTCCCCACACCATTTAATAAGTTGGAAAATCTCACGAAGGAATTGGGCGGTCCGAACATTTATATCAAACGGGATGACATGACTGGATTGGCTTTTGGGGGGAACAAATCCCGAAAATTGGAATTCATCATGCAGGATGTTCTGGAGAAAAAAGCGGATGTGATCATCACTTGGGCGGGCCTGCAGTCCAACTGGTGCCTCCAGACAGCTGCTGCAGCCAGAAAATTTGGGATTACTCCGATTCTTATCCTGTTCAATGTGTATGATTTACCTGAGGAATATGACGGGAATCTTTTGCTCGATCTCATACTGAGTGCCGATATCAGGATCAAGGAGATGGGAAAAGGAAGTGTCTTGCATCTGGAAGATGTGGGTGAGATTCTGGAAGAGGCGGCTGTTGAAGTGAAAGAATCGGGACATGCGCCTTATATCGCACCGATTGGTGGATCGGCTGCAGGAGGTTCGATGGAAAATCCCCTGGGAGCCATCAGTTATGTGAGTGCCTGTGTGGAATTGATGGAGCAGGCTGAAAAAAAAGGAATGAATGTGGATTATATCATACATGCGTCAGGTTCAGGCGGAACACAGGCCGGCCTTGCGGTCGGCGCAAAGGGCCTGAGTGATAGCACCAAAGTCCTTGGTGTGAGTGTTTCTGAAGAAAAGAGCACGTATACAGATTATGTGTGGGATATTGCCAAAGATACTGCAGCGGCCATGGACATAGAGTTGGAATTGACAAAAAATGACATCATCGTTTTTGATGAGTACCTGGGAGCAGGCTATGGAGAGGTAAATAAAGAAGTCGCAGAGGCTGTCCGGTTCATGAGCATGAGAGAAGGGATTTTTCTTGATCCGGTTTACACAGGGAAAGCCATGGTCGCATTGATCGATTTAGTGAAAAAAGGCCATTTTCAGAGGGAAAATAACGTTGTTTTTTTCCACACAGGAGGAACCCCTGCACTTTTCCCCAACAAACACAAGCTGGGAAAATTTCTCAGCAAGCAACGAGGCTAAAAGGAGGTAACATGTTGAGAAAAGGATGTATTTTGTTTATTGTCATTTGCCTATCCATGTTTTTGATGGCAGCGGAAATTTTGTATGGACAAGAAAAACTCAAGGTTTATATTTCTGTGGATATGGAGGGGATTGCCGGTGTGGTGAATGGGGACCAGACATCCTCATCCGGAAGCGATTACGGATTAGCCCGAATGTGGATGACAGAAGAAGTCAATGCCGCCATACGGGGAGCTTTACAGGCCGGCGCTTCCGAGATCGTGGTCAACGATTCTCATGGATCCATGCGAAATGTCATCATTTCAGAGTTGAATTCCGCAGCCTCTCTCATAACAGGCTCTCCAAAACCCTTGAGCATGATGCAGGGGATCGATGAGTCATTCGATGCGGTTTTTTTGATCGGCTACCATGCCCGTGCTGGAACCATCGATGGCGTTCTGGACCACACGTATTCTTCAGGGTCTGTCTTTTCGATAAAAGTAAACGGAATGGAACTGGGAGAAACAGAACAGAATGCTTTGACTGCCGGGTGTTTCGATGTTCCGATTGTTCTCGTCACGGGTGATAAGGCCGTTTGCGCTCAAGCCAAAAAATCCCTTGGAGAAGAAGTCAAAACCGCTGTGGTCAAAGAAGGTATAGGAAGATACGCAGCCAAATCGTTAACGCCAAAAGCGGCTCAAAAACTGATCGAGGAAAAAGCCAGGATTGCTCTGGAAAACAGGAATCGCATCAAGCCTCTAAAACTCCAGCCTCCCTATCATTTTGAATTGACTTATCTTCGTTCCTACATGGCAGACACCGGCGAACTCATCCCTCAGGTCAAGCGCACGAGAGCTCGAACTGTCACGTTCGAGACCCAAG
>CAZOJY010000201.1:0-2051 GCA_964580235.1 uncultured Eubacteriales bacterium
CCCCACAAAGCATAATGAATTATCCCGCCTCGAATCTATCTCGTCTTGTATCATTCGGCCCGCCGGTCGCTATAAATGTTTTCTTGTCAAGTCGTTGGAAAAGGATCGCGTCTTGTATCATCTGCCTTTTGAGGCCTCCTGGCATGAGAAAAGTCAGCTTGTATATGGGTTGGCTCAAGGCCTTCTGGACAGGCCTCTCGTCTTGTATCACCTGTCTCCGGGCTAATTCCTTCCGTCTCTGACGCCATTGCTTGACATACCAGTAGCGGCCTCGAAAATAATCTGGGTTCCGTCTGAACCAGTCATTCTGAGCCAGTTGTTTTCGGGCACGCTTACAACCATCTCTGAAACAGGCTTTCTGATTCTGGCCAACTCTGGGATCAGGTTTAAAATAGCGGCCACAAAATAAACACCTTTTGACCATAGGCTTCCTCCCTCAAGTGTCCCTCAAGGAATCATTTTAAAGAAAGGAAGCTGAGAAAAAAGAAAAGAATTTTAAAAGAAGAAAGCAGGGTCAAAAGAAAAGACTATTATCTAACTGAACCACCTCTGCCATCTTTGGTGTCTTTTCTGTTGCCGCTTACACCTTAGGTAAATAATGGATCAGCTCTTGGATTTTTTGCCGTATGCCGATAATTCTTCACGAATAACATGCCGCAGAGTATCCTCGAGTGGTTCTTTTTTGGAGTTCATGTATTCTCTGAGAGCCGTATTGATGCGTGCTGATAATTTCCGCCACCCGCAGAGTGTACTTGCTGCCGGAACCAGTCGAGGACATCATCATCTAATCTGATGGTGATACGTGTTTTTCCTTTAGGAGCCTTGCTCACAGGGCCTCTTTTACCTTTGCTAAAATCATATTCTTTGTTCATTGGACTAACCTTTATATTGCCTTGTTTCCTTGGCTGTTGCTCTCCTTGTTGATATTATCCGAATCCGGCTTCCACGCCATCTCCATTCCATGCTTTTTGAGATTGGCAATAGCTTTTTTACCATCCCATTCGATTTCCATGTCTTTATTATATGTACACTTGTACATACTTTCAAGAAAAAATTAATAAAAAACCGGGTTTGAATGTCAACAAGTGCAAATGCATCTTCAGAAAGACAAAAAGGGGATTAAAAGTAAGAAGGGCCGATTTCAGGAAATCCTTTATGTGAGCGCTGAAATGAGTTAAAAAAGAGGTAATGAATTCACTGATGAGGTTTTTAGGAGAGTTTTGCAGGGGGCATCTGCTGGATGAGAAGGTATTTGTGGTACCGTCGTATCAAGTGGGGCATCAAATCGGGGAATCGCTGACAAAGGCAGGACATTCCTGGGTGAATCTGAGGTTTGCGACGCTTCCGTCTCTGGCTCAGGAATACGCAGGGCTTGATATTTCACAAGGGGATGTGAGTCAGATTTCCGAATCGTCGGCAATCATCCTTTTGAACAAGGTTTTCAGCACGCTACTGGATGAAGGGAAGTTAGATTACTTCGGCGAACTCAAACCTTCGCCTGGAATCATACGGGCTCTACACAATACGCTTTATGCGCTGAGGATGGATGGGATAAGGAGTGGTGACTTAGAGCCTGAGAGTTTTATCAACGAGAAAAAAGGACAGGAAATCAGGCTTATCCTTAGGAGCTATGAAGAGGAGCTTGAAAATAATAAGCTTATGGATTTGCCGGAGCTTTATTTCATGACGCTAGAAGGTGCTGACGACAAGCCCGCAAATCAGGAGAAATATTTCCTGATTCTTCAGAACAGTTCGCTGAGTAAGTTGGAGAGAGAATTCCTGACAAAGATCGCGGGGGAGAATTTGGTCCTGGTTCCGCAGGAAGCGGTGATGGGGATCGAGAGGCCGAGGCATTATGTGGAGATTGCTTCGCCGCCTGCGGCGGCTCGCAATGACAAGGAAGAACCGAGGTCTGATTTGGAGAGGGCGGCGTGGCTGTAGCACTGGGGGCCGGGCGGGTCGCTGTCGGCGTGGCGGTTTCGGCCTGCGGCTGCGTGGGCAGGGCCGTTG
This sequence comes from uncultured Eubacteriales bacterium, assembly GCA_964580235.1. Lineage (GTDB taxonomy): Bacteria > Acidobacteriota > Aminicenantia > Aminicenantales > Aminicenantaceae. The sequence goes on from CAZOJY010000201.1 coordinate 2,011, forward strand.
CAGCCGGGCCGGGCTCGATGATCTCGACCGGAGGAGAACCT
>CAZOJY010000202.1:0-1997 GCA_964580235.1 uncultured Eubacteriales bacterium
ACTTAATTCAAATGACGCAACAGAAATAAGTGAAAACGTATCCTGTCCCCAATTTCTCCCCTGTCCCCAATTTTCTCCCCTTAATTTTAAGTGAACTTTTTTGGGGTTTGGCCCGTATATTCATTGGAGGGAAACGATGTTTATAAAATTTATCCTATGGTTGTTCTTGCTTCTGATATGCTGGCCGGTGGCGATTTTGGCTTTGCTGCTCTATCCGATCGTCTGGCTATTGATGCTTCCGTTCAGGTTGTTCGGGATTACCGTAAACGCTTTTTTCCGGTTCATCAAGGCTTTATTCACGCTCCCCGCCAGAGTCCTTGGCGGTTAAAACTACTAGAAATACGTGAACAAGATCGGAGGTGATGGGCAGTCTTTGGATATCAGGAGGTTTACCCCATCATCAACCTCCCGATAAAATACTATAGACCAACATATTTATTTAACAAAAACAGCCGGGAGCGGCACAAGCGGCGAAAAACGACATATTCTGCCAAATTCTGACATTTTCACCTGTCAGGAAGGAATTTCCTAAAAAAATCGGGATTTTTTGCAGCAAACAGCCTCTTGAGTCCCTCAGAGAATCTGAGCAACAGGGACCCAGCCGCCGTTCTGCCAGCGAAGAATACTCCTTGAATAGGATTCAACGAGTTCCCGGAGCGGCAGCTTATGTTTCAAGCTTTGGGTCATTTCTGGATAAGCCTTGAGCATCAGACTATCTGGAATCATGTACAACAGGTCGAAATTTCTGTCGAAGATATATTCGAAACAGCAGGGCCGGTTTTGATATTCAAGGTCAAACGGGAAAAGCTGGACATGGATCAGGTCTTCCTCTATATCGTGGATTGAAGCGAAGATGTAGGTGCACTGCTTTTTTTCAAAATCAGGAGTCCGCTTGAATCGAAGATAAAGGATTTGGCTGCCTGGTTCGGGATTGTCCGGGACATATTTTTCCAGTCTGTAAGCCAGATGGCTGTATTCCGGCTCGATTTTGTAAGGAGGGCACACGCCCCCGAAATTAGAAAGATTCATCACGCCCAGAACGCCTTCTCCTTTCAAAAGGTTGTTTGTGCCGGCAAACAGGATTTCATCTGTTCCATCACGGTTCAGGTCATGGACTTCCAGCGACCTGAGGTGCCCAGTGTGGGTGTATTTATGGACAAGGTTTCCTTTAAGATCGTGACTGATTATGAAAGACAGGAATCTTGCGTTGTGCCGCCAGTAAGAAACGATGAAAATTTGACCATCCTTCTGTTTGGCAAACTGGATGCGGCCCGGCATAAAATTTGACTTCAGGTGAAGCCCGTAATATGTCTGTTCATTGGTGATGGATCTTTTCCACAGAAGGATTCCATCGTTATCGAAGAGGGTGAGGAAAAATTTGTTCTTTACCGGGTCGTATACTCGAGAGGCCACCTCGTTGGCGCCATCCTTGTCTATGTCTAAAAAATCTATGGCTCTTCTCTCCCCCCAGGTTTCGGGTTCCACTTTTTCGAAGTAGGTGATAAAAGTCCAGATGTCTTTTCCCCTGGCATCCTTGACAAAAACCACATTGCCGCTGATGGCAGATGTGATGGGATTTGGAATGACACCTTTAAGCAGAATCTGCTTACTTTTAAGGATGAAAAAAATGGCGGCGATTACGATCAGCAGCGCTGCCGCAGCAACGGAGATAAAAAGGGCGCGGCTTCTCCTGGACTTAACGAGAACCCTATCGGCTGACTCCTTTCTCTTCAGCCACTCTTCCAGTTCGCTGATAAAAATAAAAACACTGCTTCCCGCACTTCCTGAAACTCTATGAAGGGGAAGCTTAAGTTCTTTTTCCCAGCGGTAGACGCTGCGCTCTGACGAGTTGAGATAGTCGGCGATAGCCTTGATCCCGACAATCCGTCGGCCCTCTTTTTCCATAACTGATTATTACATTACTAAAGTTGTTCATTTTTATCAACCTGACCTATTCATAAAAAAGGACGATGCCCTCTTTCAAAATAAACAGAATC
>CAZOJY010000203.1:0-1979 GCA_964580235.1 uncultured Eubacteriales bacterium
AAGTAGCAACCAAGAATCCCAAAGCCGTGCTTGAGGCCCTGCATTCTTAAACGGTCAAAGTCACGGGTTCGAATCCTGTATCGCCCACCATTTGCATTGCGTTTCCATTATCCTACTGCTATTAAAAACTGGATTCGATCCACTGAATTTTTGGCTTCTTATGATTCTCATCGCAGTCCTTCAGATAAAGATTAATAAACATTTGCTATGAGAATCCCGTTTCTCAGGCAAGCTCTTTAAAATATTCTACGGTGTTGTTATCTAAACGGATCGTCATCTGTTTTTTCAGACAATTTGTCTGTAGCGAAAATCTCATATTGAACAAGAATTAAGGGTTATGCAATGAATCGCTAAATGGTTGGTTATAATCTCTACTTTTCGAACAATTCTTTGAGCGAATTGTTGCTCTCATCTTGAAAATACACCAAATGTATGACAATATGATCATGAATAGTATATGAGACACGCTGTAAAAGTTTTTAAGGCACTCTCTGATCCTACACGACTGCGGATTCTGATGATTCTGTTACAGAGAGAGCTGTGCGTTTGTGAACTTGTTTTTACTTTAAAAATGGAGCAGTCACGAATATCTCATCAGCTTCGGGTCCTGAGAGACGTAGATTTGGTCGAGGATATCCGGGACGGAAAATGGACGAATTACAGAATCCCGGACAAAACAAAAAGGAATCTGAAGGAATTATTCGATAAAGTTTTAAAAGAAAAATTATCTGATTCAGAGGAATTTCAAAAAGATAGGAAAAATCTGGAAATTTGCCTTGACAAAGAAATCCGAAAGATAAAATGTGTGTGAAAGATCCCTCATAAGCTAGACCCTAAATTTCTAATCTATTCAGATCCATCCAAAATATTAGGTCCCTAAAAAATCTAATAAAAATTCAATATGAACACTTGACAAATAAAACCACAAGTGATATGAATATATGTTCATATATAGATGGTATCATTTAAAATGAAACACACATTAAAAGTTTTTAAGGCCTTATCCGATCCCACTCGTCTGCGAATACTGCTGCTTCTTCTTCAAAGAGAACTCTGTGTGTGTGAACTCGCCTTTATCCTCGAAATGGAACAGTCCCGAATTTCTCACCAACTTAGAGTCTTAAGAAACGCTGATCTCGTTGAAGACATCCGGGACGGGAAGTGGATTATTTATAGAATGTCCAAAGATAAAAAGAAAAACCTGAATCTAATTTTTAACCAGCTCATTGGAGACAGCCTTACGGATTCGGGAGAAATCATCAGCGATCGCGAAAAACTGCAAGCTTTGCAGACAAACAGCGTCAGAAATTGTCCCACACCAATCAATGGGAGAAATGACTAGATGAAAGACAGATGGATTTTCTTAATATTCTTCCTGGTTTTTCTTAGTGCCTACTTCATCCCCTTTCAGCAGCCAACCGTTCAGAATGCCATCGGTGAGGCCTTTGCTCTCCTTCAGGAATATGCCCGCCAGCATGTCCTTCTCTGCCTTGTGCCGGCCTTTTTCATTGCCGGGGCCATCTCAGTATTCGTGAGCAAAGCCTCAGTCATCAAATACTTCGGGGCAAAGGCGAAAAAAATTCTTTCTTACTCAATAGCTTCCGTTTCCGGGACGATTCTGGCCGTATGTTCCTGCACCGTCCTTCCTCTTTTCGCAGGGATCTACACAAGAGGCGCCGGCATCGGCCCGGCAACGGCTTTTCTGTACTCAGGACCCGCGATCAATGTCCTCGCTATTATCCTTACCGCAAAAGTCCTGGGTTATAAGCTGGGACTAGCGCGAGCACTCGGCGCCATCCTATTTGCTGTCATCATCGGTCTTATCATGCACCTGTTGTTCAACAAAGAGGAGGAAAAAAACAGAGGGAAATCAGATCTTGTCGAAGGCAAAGAAAAAGAAGCCCGCCCTCTATGGAAGACAACGCTTTATTTTGCCGTGATGGTGGCCATCCTTGTTTTCATAAACTGGGGAAAATCCA
>CAZOJY010000204.1:0-1974 GCA_964580235.1 uncultured Eubacteriales bacterium
CACTAAAGCCCAGTTCTATAGCTTTTACGGCTAATGCGGCAGCCAAGTGAGTTTTTCCCACCCCGGGAGGGCCGAAAAAAAGAATGTTTTCGTGGCGGCGGATGAACTCACAGGTGGCAAGATGATCTATCTTGGCCTTGTCTGCTGAGGGCTGAAAGAGAAAATCAAAATTATCCAGATGCATCCCTTTGGGAAGCCCCGAGACCTTCAATGAACCGGCAATCCGGCTCTCTTCCCGAGCTTCGACTTCAAGGGACAAAAGCTTTTCGAAAAAGTCCAGTGCGCTGCTTTTTTGTTTTGTCGCCTCCTCGAAGAGTTGGGAGATTAGCGGCAAGGTGTGATTCATTTTCAGTTTCTCCATCTTTTGCTGGATCTGTTGGATACTCATATTCTTCTCCCCTGGATAATCTCTTGATAGATTCCCACCTGCCGCTGTGCTACCTCCAAAGCCCATTGACGGACTGTGTCGGAAAGATAGACATCTTTATCTCCAATCGCCTGTTCAGAGAGCATGACCATCCCCTTAGACTCTGGAAGGTAAGGAAAGTGTCCGATCTGCTGACCCCCATAATAGACCTTGATTTCTTCCCCTGTATTTATGCACAGAACGCTTCTATCCCGGTATTCGCCTCTAACTTGATAGTAGTTGCCATCAAAATAAACGATCCCATCCCGCTTGACCGTTGTGCGCTTCTCCTTGAGCGGAAAAACAGGAAAATTATCAGGAAGCGGTTTGAGATGTTCTCTCTCATAAATAAAGCTCTCCTCAACAGAAAGACCTGTGGCCCCACACCGCCACTGCTTCTCCATCTGCCCAACCTCTTCGTCTATCTGTTTCTGGAGATCTGCCATATCGCAAAACACTCGATGTTTAAAATCCATCCGGGAAAAAACATCCAATATACGTTTTTCTACTTTTCCCTTGTCTTGTGGTGTTCCAGGCCGGGCGGGAAAGACATCTATCCCCAACCCAGATATATATCTCTTGTAACTCTCATTAAGAACCGACCGGATGCCTTTCCATTTTACAACGGCCGATTTTAAACAATCAGTCCGTATCATTTTAGGCAGGCCACCAAACGCCAAAAAAGCTTTCTGATGAGAGTGGATAAACGCAGCAAGGTTCTTCTTCTCGCTGACCCGCACAACCATTTTACGGCTAAATCCCAGATTGAAACACAACGCCTGGATCTTTACCCAACATCCAAGTCCGCCTATTTGAACCTGGATATCCTCTTTCCAATCTACAAGAAGGAGAGCTCCGGGAGGAGTCTCTATCCTTATCCAGGCTCCCTTCTTGTGAAGTTCTGGAAAATGTTTACGCACATACCGGCGGAATGCATCATAGGAACGTTCATACCCGTGGTCTCTGACAAGCCAACTGTAAAGTGTTTTCAGTGCTGGCCGACGCCGGCTGTCCTCATAATCTTTTATCCATTGAGTGATAACCTCATGAAAGCGATCAAGAGCCGACGCCTTCCTCTTTCGTCCATCCCCGCTGCCCGATTGCTCGCGCTTTATTCTGTAACGAACGGTCCCCTCACACACTTTAAGCCTACGGGCAATCTCTCGTTTGCTGTATTCTACTTTTTTCATATTCATGATAAAATCAACGTCATCAGGCGAAAGCCTCGATTGTGGCATCCATACCTCCTCTTAATTTGTTGGTACTTTTTAAGGGGGGAGGATGCCACATTAAAAACCTTTTTAAAATCCTAATTATGGCTCGTTGTCTCATCTCAACGACAACTAAAATTCCCGGTTTGTTCTCCATATCCAGTGGGTGAACCTTTGCTTTAAAAAACGAGTCTCTCAGAGACTGTATAAGCCATAATCTTAATTTGAGGCAAGGAAATCTATAGCCGCAAGTGCGTAAAACTATACGCCGATCCGTGCGTAAATTATCACGCCTCTGGACAAATGTGGATTTGTTCTCGATTTTGTGGGCTTACATTCCACATCTCTTAGTGAAAC
>CAZOJY010000205.1:0-1812 GCA_964580235.1 uncultured Eubacteriales bacterium
GCAGACAGATGCAAAATCAAGATATGAAGGATTGTAGACGGTGTCTCCGTACCGAGGGCTTTCCGCCACTGCGCACTTGCAATTATCGACAATAACCCGGTCAACTACACCTCCAAACTCCCTGAAGGCATTATAATGACATTGAAGAAAATGTTCTTTGCGCTCACAAGGTATAAATTCAGCATACAAATACCTTGAATAACACAGCACCATAACAAAAACACTTAACCTGCGGTTGGTGTTTCCGCAGGGGACTGTCCCGCAGGTACCGAAATCAACCTGTGCCGCTTCGCCGGGGGCAAAATGAAGCGAAAAGTAGGCTTTCGGCATCACCGGACGAATCTGGCGTACATAACGTTTCACCGTGCTGTAGCTTCCGGCATAACCGTTTTCTTTAATCCGCTGGTATACCTGCTCAGCACTGTAGGGGTGACCTTCTAAAAGCCTTTTTATCATACACTTGTAATCATCGAGGATGCTTTTTACATGACGTTTTTTGCGACCGTTAAATTCGCCTGCTGCCAGATGTCGTCGGACTGTGCTTTCCGAAAGGTTAAGCTTCCGCCCGATCTGAGAAGGGCTGAGTTTGTCATGCCGGTGATGAAAATGAATCCAGTGATAGAGGTCTCGGGTTATCATTATTGCTGCCCTCCTTTCTCCGCAAGTTCGAGAACCTGATAGATCGGTTCGCTCCAGGCAACCAGGTCCGCCTCCAGGAGGTTTGCACGGGCTTTCTCAAGCCGGATACGGCTCCATCCAAGCATCGTGCAGAGAAGATTATCGCCGTAATACGATAATCCGTCCTGGTCAGCCACAGCGATAAGGACCAGATAAAGTGCTACACCATCCGTTGAACACTCTCGCAGATAACCGTCCTGAACCAAACGGTGGTCTACCCAGCCGAATCCCTTCGGTATCCGCCGAATACGGCCTGCAATAACAGGAAATTTTTCCATCTTCATCGCTTTTCCCTTTCTTTTTAATTGCGATTTACAAGGGAAAAAATGCCATCATTTCGGCAATCTCAAAGCTGGCGTGAGGAACAGCTCCAACTGACTGATAATACGATCCTTGAATTAAAAGCTAACGTGAGGAACACCCTTTTTTAGCCTCAAAGCTGGCGTGAGGAAATCTTTGGAAAATTTTCTCCCGGCCTATAAGATCATTCCCGAATCGACGACACTTATCGGTAATTTCCATAAGTTCGCCATGGCTTCTGGCCCCGGAAAAAAATGCGATCATCCCGGGAAGCAGCAGATGCAGATCGGATAGTTCCGGGGGAGAATTGCTGGGCGTATTTCCAGTCTCGGAATTTATTCTGGCACCGCGTTCCTTTTTCTTGCGTGCCATGAGTTCTTTTCGCCAGTCCGGATCAGATATGTTCCGGCGGTAATGATTTCTCTGGCGAAGAGCATCGCAGTACCTTTTGCACTCTGCTTTTTCGCAGTATTCCTGGTCAGGCCTGAACTTGCTCGGGGTGAAATAACAACCGCAGGAGGGATTCCTGCATCTTTTTTTTTAATCATAAAAGTATCCTGAAATATTTATAAAACAGCCAGATACATTGCAGGATATTGTCGATGAGTAAATAGGGAAGAAGATGCAATTAATCAGAATTTTTCTCCAGAAGGAACTTTTTGAAGAAAATTTCAAAGAAAATCAAAGAAAATTCCAGAATTAAATAAAGGAAGAATAAAAACAAGAAAATCAGTCCATCTTTTCAGATGCCCAGAATCTCATCATTTGAACCTGTCAACCACATTTTTTCTGTCGCGCGCGTACGCGCGGACACGTGTGTTGTGCGGCCGAGCT
>CAZOJY010000206.1:0-1793 GCA_964580235.1 uncultured Eubacteriales bacterium
AAAAGCGACTGGGTGTAAGGCCATTTTCGGCCTTTCGATAAGACGCTTAGCGACTCGTCCCAGACGCACATTAATAATAATGATTTGATTTCTAAATTTCAATAAAAATCTGAATTTTAGAAAATCGATAACTCGACGAAGAAAGATTTTGGAATCATCGTCAAGTCGTGCGATATTCAACAGAATAGTCCTCGTTTTCGTCGTAACCGTACCTTTTTAAGAACGAAGGAATTTCACTGTAATTCTCACCAACATATTCGGCAAGCTTGCCTTTGGATATTTTTCCAAGATGGAAAGCTTTGATTGAGGAAGAGAAGTACATCCAGCTCATGAAAAAGCTGTCTGTGATCCCTTCTTTTTCTCCTGGGCGGAACTGCTTCTCGAAATCCGAGACGGCTCTTTTGAACTCTGGACCGTCTTCGTCAAAATCCATGATTTTCTTTCCATACGTCGCGATGATCGGGATAACTTCCATATAATCATCCCAGAGGGTGCCTGTTCGTGCAGAAGGAGGAAACCAGGATTCCGGAGTATGAACAAATCCACCATGCGTCTGGCTGAGGCCGCAGCACTTTTTGTATTTCTTCCCGCTACCACAGGGACAAGGATCGTTTCTTCCTATTTTTTTGCTCATGTCAAAAGAAATATAATCCAAATCGTGATCCGCAATAAGTCAGACCTCTTCCTTTCACGGCATTTTCTTGATTTTTGTGATCTTGTTATCATCCATACCTTCATTTCTAATTGAATAGCAGTTTAACCTCTCCCCTACCAACAAACTGAGATAATATTTTGTAATTGTTTTTTTCGAATCTTATTCTTCCTGCAACGATTGCAGGATGAATCTTCAGTTGTTCTGACAAAAAAACCAGGTCCTTAGCCAGATCTTTGGCTTCCAAATCAACTTTATTCCAATATTCCTTCGGAATCAAAGAGTTTTGGGCTATTTTATCGGCTTCCTTTTCCCTTTGATCCTCATTTTCAATCCTCGAATGCTTTGGTTCGAGCTCGTCTATAATGATATTTGTCTCGTCTTGAGCAAGATGTTTCTTAAGATGGGCTAATTCATGGAGAAGACAGAACCAAAAATTGTCTATTCGATCATATCTCAGGGTTAGTGCTATAACAGATCTCTTTTTCTCTAGAATCATCACAGCTCCATCCAGGAAGGTCCTTTTCAGGTGAGGAACAACAAAAAGTTGTATCCCATGCTTCTCAAGATATTCTTTCGCAAGTAAAGGACCGTCTTTAAAATAACTGAGTTTTGATAAATCCGATAAATTAATGGATCCAGGCTTATAATTCTTGCCTAATGGATTTTTCTCGGAGAGTTCCATCACTCTAAGACACCAGGCCATCAAGGCATATCTATTAGTCCTCAACTTTTTAAACGGGCTTCCACTTGTACGGAATGCTAATCTGGAAAAGCTTTTCATCCCACCAGCCTCATGTATATATCCCCGCATAATCTCTTCTTCATTGCCTTTAACACTTTTATCTGGGTGAATCCAGCCAAGACTAATCATTTCGTTTATTGGGAAACGGGTCCATTCTATTTCTGGGATATCTTCAGGGAATTCTTGGCCCTGCTCTTGAAGCAGGATCTCTGCTGGAATACCTAATCCTTTGTGAAGAGCACGCATCATAGAAAGCGAAAGTGGTCTTTTTTTGTTAAGAACTTCAGACACTTTACTTTTACTGCCTATAAAAGGAACAAGAGCCTGCTGATTTAAGCTCAATTGCTCCATTCTAAACTTAATCGCCTCAATTGCATCAGGTATATCTATGGGATA
>CAZOJY010000207.1:0-1779 GCA_964580235.1 uncultured Eubacteriales bacterium
CTTTTAAATTTTTTTCCGCTGCCGCATGGGCACGGTTGGTTTCTGCCGATCTTTTTTTTCTTCATCTCGCCTTCCTTATTAAAACCAGAAACATAACCATTCCATAAAATAAAGTTGTTAAAGCAAACACTATACGAGTTTTTTAAATTGAATTCTCAGCGTCTTTCCTTCTTTAACGGCTGCCTTGAAGGTCTTCTCGAAATGTCTCGGATACAGATTTTTGCCATGATATCCAGCGGATCGAAGGGTTTTTCCCAGACTGATTGATTTTGACTCAAGTCCCATATAGGAAATGATTTTAATGGCAACATCAGCGTCAAGCAGTAGCAATTTTCGCATAGTTTCCTTCCACAAATCCCGCAGCGGCCAGACTTTCATCTATTTCAGTCCGATCTATTTCCATATATGCGGCAAAGGTGCCTCTTGATATTCTGCCTTCCATCAAGCATCTGCAAGCAAGGGATTTAAATCTTGAAGGAAACTTGGACGGCCTGTCTTTGTCATAAAGCGTTTGACGCATAGTGCGATCCAGATCTCGGAATTGCGAGTTTTTTATGACTTTCTGTGCCAAGGGTTTCCTGATTATTTTCAGATTGACAAGCCGCCAGAGAACTGCTTCAGTTGAAACACCGAAATCCTTAGCCAGCTCAATGACATCAATGGGTCTAATCTCACTGCCTGTTACCGTCTCTTTAAGGGCACTGCGGAGATGAGCTTCAGGTAGGAGCAAACTTGATGCAAAGATATCCGCGTATTGTTCCGGTCTTGTTTTTTTGGTACCATCGCCGATTTCTTCAAGAGAAAAGACGTCCCAGGTGACAACGTGAAATAATTCATGGGCGAGATCATAGTTTCTTCTCCATGGTACATCATTGGCATTGATAAGTATGCCAACTCCTATGGTATTATCCACCACACTTGCGCCAGAGATACCTTCTTCTAGAGGCAAATGAAGGATTTTGAAACGAAGCTTATTTTCGAGGTCGTTAATCAGATTCAAGGAAGGACGAGAACCTAAATCGAGGAAACTGTGAATTTCAGCACCGAGTTTATCGGCCTTCTCAAAGCCATTGTAAGAGAAATCATCCCTATCGTAATTTTTCTGAATATCTTTCCATCGTCGCTTAAGCCCAAGCAGGTGTTCAAGTTTACTGTAATTTTCCAGAAAAGAAAGGAATTGGCACTGTATTTGACTTGCGTCTATTTTAATAGCCTTTCTCCACAAGAGCACAGGATCGGGAGTAACGTCGGGTTCCAAGAAATAGTCCAGACTCCTGCCATATAAACGAGCCATCATAATTAATTCATGGGCATTTATATTCCTTGCACCTTTTTCAATGGCGGAAAGAGTCTGATAGTTTTTAAACCCCAGTTTTTGAGCCGCTTCGGTAATGGAAAAACCTGCTGCCTGTCTTGCAGCCATAATCCTTTTATCCAGGACCTCTTTTTCCTTTCCTTTGGATATCATGACATCCCCCTCAAATATAACTATCTTATATCCTGCTTGTTGATATCGATAATTATATAAGAATTCTTTATCTTTTGTCAATCGGCAAATGAAGTTTATTCATTCTCACTTTTAGATGAGTATTGGGGTATTTCAATAGATTGATTGGTTATTCTTCAAGCGGACCAAAATATTCGCAAGCACCTGTTCTATGTGAATTCATGATCGAAATTCTCCATTGCTGTGATGCATTGTTTACCTCAGCAATCTTTTCGAAAGACCTGTAAAATGATTTTTTTCTGTTGTTTCCAGGTCGAAATTTACAGCAAAAA
>CAZOJY010000208.1:0-1778 GCA_964580235.1 uncultured Eubacteriales bacterium
AATACGCCTCTGTAACTTTTTTTTTATAAGAGAAAAATTATACTATAATGAAAGTGAAAGAGGAAAGAAAAGAAATTATGAACCGAACAAATTTCAAAGAGCGGGGAATAAGTATTCTTGTCTCGTTATTGTTTCACGCCTGTATTTTTTTTCTCCTGATCAAAATGGTTCCGCCTGTCCGAATATTTTTATATCGTCAAGTAGCTGAGGTGCGTATCCTGTCGCCCGCAACGATCTATCTTCCCCGGATCACAGGGTCATCCGAGAGCATCCGGCCATCGGAGCTTCCGGTTCGGGAGAAGGAGAATTTACAGCCGATGGAACCAGAAGCTGGGATTGTTTATGTGCAGAATCTCAACATCGGCGGGGAAGGGGAAAAAAACAAGGATGAGCAGGCTTTTTTGGGGAAGGTTCCCCATTTTGATCTCATTCCTGTTTCAAAAAGCCAGGGTGGTTTTTCATTAGGAATAGAGCCTAAGAAATCAGAGTCAGATGATAGCATAAAAAAAAATGTCCGAAAGGATTTAAATTTTTCTTTATACAACTCCCAAACTCTGTCCTCTCTGCGTTTTAACCGCATCATGACCCATAAGGGGGAAAAAGTTCCATCCGGCCGGTTAGATCAGAATGTATCCAGTCCTTTGGAAGGATTCGATATCTCGCCCTGGGTCAAAGAAGTGGTAGACAAAATCCGCAACAATTGGATTCTCACTCCAATCGATGAATCCATCGCTGTTGGAGAGGTTAAAATTTTTATCATGATCGGGAAACAGGGAAATCTTATGGCTATGGAGATGGTGAAATCATCGGATTTCCTAGCGTTCGATCAAACTACAACCAGAGCCATTCGCTCCACCGTCCCGTTTCCTCCATTGCCAGACGATTTTCCTTCTGACCGGCTGGAAGCTTATCTCGTGTTCCAATTCTATGAATAAATTTGTGCGGTTGTTATTGTTTCTTTTTTTAATCACAGGGATTTGTGCCGGTGAGGAGGAGGGATTTCCCCTGGTGTCAGGATTATGCCTCGTGGAGAATGAGGTGTACCAAAGAGGTTTGCCGCCCGGGCAAATAACAATCGGTCTCTATGTGAGAACCGATGTTCTGTTTAAGATATCTGCCCGCGATCGTGTCTTAAAAGGCGGAATTTTTCCTCGAGGTTTTAATTCCTTAGTCCTTCCTGCGGCAGGCTTTTTTGATAAAACGAGCACACACACATTTTTACTGGAATGCAAGGCAGATGAGTCGTTAGCTGCAATAGAGATCAAAATCGGTATACGCATCGTACCTCTTTATGTTGTTCAAAAAATGGGCGAGGAAAGAAAAAAGCATGAATTCACTTTGTCTTTTTTTATCGGTGACCGCTTGATTTATTCCACGAGAAAATTTGAGCTGAGTAACATCTCTTTCAAGTTCTATCTTCCTCCTTCAAACGGACAGTATGATCCATTTGGGCTGATAGATGGAACCCAGAAACCTGTATCTGGGGTTCCCATCCTCGGTGCAGTAGCCGGCCTTTATCAACTTGCCAAATCGCTTTCTCCTGGAAAAGGAAAAAAAGAAGAGGATATTGTCGTACAAAAAAAACAAAAGATTGAAACGACGTTTTTAAAAACAAATACGACAGGCGATCTGTGGCAATGGAGGGCTTTGATATCAATAAAGACAACCAATAAAAAAAAGGATAACATTTCATTCCCATAGGTTTTTTCCGGACTTTCCCCTTATAATGCGACTAAATTAACGAATATTTAGATTAGTTTGTAGATTGCCACTTGAGA
>CAZOJY010000209.1:0-1738 GCA_964580235.1 uncultured Eubacteriales bacterium
ACAATAACGCTGTACATTAAGATGATGTCGACAGATCTGCATGGCGAGGTTCGCTCTAAATACCCAGCCGCCAATCCATGTCCATGCCAAAGTGATTAGTCAACCGGAGATCCGAATAAACTCCATCGATCACGGTACAAGGCTTAATATTCGCTCCATTGAAGACCTCTGCGACTACAAAGAACCCACAAGTCAATTCGGTTTAGCAAAGGCCGCCCTTGTCTTGTCAGGATTTTCCCCTCAGACTTCTCTTTGGCCTGAGGGGATAAAGTCACTCGATTCTATGCTGCATGAATTTGGAGGCGGACTTGAAATCACGACCCACGCGGCCCTACCCAGTGGGAGTGGACTGGGTACGTCCAGTATCATGGGAGCAGTCCTTCTCTCTGTCTTTGATCGCCTCTTGGGAAAAGAAACTTCACGAAAGGACCTTTTTAATAGAGTTCTGCAGTTGGAACAGGATCTGACAACAGGAGGAGGATGGCAGGACCAGATTGGAGGTGTTATAGAAGGAGTAAAAATCATCAGAACCGAGCCGGGACTTATACCGGACCCCCAGATACAATTTATTTCCTCAGATGTTCTTGATCCCTCGAAGAATGGCGGCCTCTCCCTTCTTTACTACACCGGAATACAAAGGTTGGCAAAAAATATCCTTGGAGAGGTGGTGGGACGTTATTTGAATCGTGACCGGGCTGCTATGGACACTTTCAGAAAAATTCGTCAATTTCCTTCCATTATGTCAGAGTCTCTGTCTTCCAAGGATCTTCCCGGATTTGGAGAACTCCTGGGTTCAGCCTGGGAACTGAAAAAAGCCATTGATCCTCACTCCACAACCCAGGATATTGAATCCATATTAGAGCGAGTTAAATCCCATATATTCGGCGCTGCGCTTATGGGAGCAGGTGCAGGAGGATTTCTCTTCATGATCTGCCGGTCCAAGAATGATGCTGACCGGATCAGAAAGGAATTAATCGATAAGCCCCCAAATAAACAGGCTCGATTCTTTGATTATTCTGTCAGTTTAGAAGGATTAAAGCTGACCATGTGCTGATGATATTTTTGCCTGATTATTGTCTATTTTATATAGCCAAGTGATTTTAATTTCTTTTTTTCCTGGTCGGTCAAGGCATCTCTGGTATTGGTTTGCTTCGGCTTTCTTCTATTTGTATTTGACCATTTGGCCAATTTCATTTTAAAAGATCTTTCTATATCGTCATTTGATCCCAAAACATTTTGGCTCTCATCAGGATCATCTGTCAAGTGATACAATTCATATTGGTTAGAGACGAAGTTCTGGATCATTTTCCATCCCTTACCGATGACACATACTGTATCTTTAAGTTCTCCATATTCACGTTGAATAACTTCACTGAAGATAAATCGCTCTTCTGTCGTCTCAGAAAAAATATCCCTTCCCTGAAATTTTGCAGGAGACGGCAAATCCAGCACACTTAAAACAGAGGGGGCGATATCGAGATTCGAAACGAACATATTTTTAGACGGGGTTTTTAGAGACTGTTTTGATGAAGGCAGTTTAAAAAGCATCGGGATTTTTATCTGTTCATTGTAAACTGTTGTGCTGTGCCCCAACCATCCTTTTTCAACAAATTCTTCCCCGTGATCTGCAGTGAAAACAATGAGAGTGTTATCATAAATCTTTTTTAACTTGAGCTCATCGATCATTTTTCCAATGTAAAAATCCGTAAATGCAATTTCGGATTTGTAGCTGTCTTTC
>CAZOJY010000210.1:0-1727 GCA_964580235.1 uncultured Eubacteriales bacterium
CTTTTTGTCAAAAATAGTCTCCCTACTTTCGTGTTTCTCTGACCAGGAAGAACCTTCGTTATCTTGGCAGGTGGAAAAAAGGAGAACGAATAGAAATAAAAAACGACGCCGAGACGAATTTTGAGCTTTTTCAAAACACATCCTCCTCTTTAGCGTTTTGATAATAAAGACATCGATTTAACGAAAAAGGTTGTCACTTTGTATGATGTCCCGTAAAATAGGTAACGGACGATACGGCTCTAAGAGGGTTTTTTAATTTCTGTGTTGGTGGTTGCCCCACTCCCCATGGATTCCCGATAGAATCATTCGGGAATGACACCCCCTTCTTCATTTTTATATGAGACAAACGTCCCCCAACACAAACATGTCATTCCGCATGCCGCTGGTTCTTAGCGGGAATCCAGGGGAAGGGATGGAGGGATCACTCCGTCACTTCCACCCGAAGCTCCGATCTTTTTGTCAAATTACCAATCAAATCTTTCACCTGCACCGAAAGCAGGTACTCCCCGACTTTCACCTTTCCGAAATCGATGGAGAAATACTCCCGGGCTTGCCGGTCACCCCCGCGGCGATCATATGAAGAGGAAAGGATGGCCCTCCTTCCAAGAGAAAATAGCTTTCGGAGAAAGCCCATCTTGGTCGCTTTGAGTTCGTATTCCACCGTATAACCGGTCATTCCTGAACCGTCCAACAGGAGGTTGTATATTTCAAAATAGATCCCGATGGACTGTCTTTTCGAGAACGACGTGGAGGGATATGGCATCACGGCCATGTCATTTTTGACAAAAGCCTCGTTTGCCGGTATGCCATTTAAGGGTTCCATTTTAAAAGCAAGTTCGATATCGCTCAAAAGGAGACCGTCCTGGCAGATTTCGGGAATCTCAACAAAGGTAGATTTCTCAAAAACGGAATGAGTTGTTGGATCCTTAATCTCAAAAGTAATTGAATAGCGCCCCGGATCGAGATTCTCATTAATCTTATTGATATTCACTTTGCCGAGGGTGGATGCCGTATCGGAGAAACCAAGAATCCGTTCAAAACTCTGTTGCCTGTGAATGCTGCCATGCCATGTATCCAAATGTGGTTAATCCGTATGGATTGCTGAGACGGCCCTTCTTATCGACGGATACATCGATTGGATCTTTAATTAACCAGGAACGCTGTATTTTCCCTCGTTCAAGTTTGCCCCTTTCATAAAGGCCATCTTCTCCCTCGCCATGATAGACCACTTCAAGGCAACCCGTGAATGACAGTTTCTTCTCTTGGGATGACTCCTGTGGAGACAAAAGATCGACAGAGTGAACATTCCTAGTTATAAGACGGTTTGAGTCCTGAGGCCGATTGCCCGATTGGTGCACACCAAACCCTTCTTCTCTCAGCCGGTCGAAGGACATAGCGTAAAGAAAATGTTTGAGTGACCCTCGAAAAGCTGCGACTCGATTGTTCTGCCACTGTGCTTCCTGTTTTCGATCCTGTGGAAACAACTCCTGAAATCGAGTGTTGCAGAAGAACCGCACAGATTCATTTTCCTTTACATAAAAATCTTCCAGATAAACAGTGATCCGATACCCAAGGCCATAATTGTGGATCTGGATCGGTTTGTCTGAAGAAGCCGTCAACACATGGGTTTTCGGATGATAGTCAAAATCCACAACCTCGGGATTCAGAATTTCGCATTGGGATGCATTCTTCGATTCACCTAAAAACGCCTTTTTAAATTCTTTGAG
>CAZOJY010000211.1:0-1696 GCA_964580235.1 uncultured Eubacteriales bacterium
AAGACCCGAATACGGGAGAAGTATATCTTGGCCACTATTCACATTGGGCTTAATCCTCATTTTAATGCCTATAGGTACACTTTTCGCTTCTGACAACATCGCGGAACCGGATCTTTTGAGAAGGTATGCACCTGTTTTATATTTCCATCCTGATGAAAAGATTTTTCCCTGGGGAATCAACAGCATGCTGGATAATGCTGACTTGAAAAAGCTACAAAATATACGAAAATCTTCTATGCCGATTAATCCCAAGCATCTCTTATCAAATAACAGTGATAAACTCTATTTGGATTTAAGAAATATAGTTCCCTATTATGATGTTGTAAATGCCCCAAATCTTTTAAATCAAACCTTTGGAAAGTTCTCCTACAGGGTATACGGAAGGCGGATAAATCCTCAAAATGATTCTTCTCATATTGTTCTCCAATATTGGCTGTTCTATCCCTTTAACCATTGGCACAATGACCATGAGGGGGACTGGGAAATGGTCCAGGTCCGTTACGCCAAAGATAGACATAGACCCGACCAACTGACAACGTCTCACCACCACAGTGGATCCGTGATCTCATGGAATAACGTTAGCAGGATAAAAAGAACTCATCCTAAAATCTTTGTGGCCAAGGGAGGTCATGGAAATTGGCCCACAAGCGGCAACCATGCCGTAGGAAAAATGTGGAGAAAAATCGGAATTTTCCGTGATAAAACCTCAGAAAACGGAAAGATTTTGTATCCTGAAAATGTTACCGGCAAAACAGATGGGGAAAAAAGGAAATATATCCTTGAGGATATTAGTGATTTGCCGCGTTCAAGCTGGACATATTGGAATGGAAGATGGGGAGATGTGAAAGTTTTATTTTGGGGTTCTAGAGGCCCGGAAAGTCCAGGTGTGCAGGATAAATGGAAGCATCCTATAAAGTGGGGCAACAAGCCGGCGAAATCATCGTTTTGGGTGTACTTCGGAAGCCCGGGCTACCTGCACATATATGATCCTTACGGTAACCATGTCGGCTTAACTAAAAAAGACCAAAAAAATACCACAGGTAAAATAGAAGGAAATATACCCGGCACTTATTTTTACGTGCCTTCTTCTGATGCGATTCCGAAAGATTGCGCATGGATTAATACTTCAGAAGACCTTCGATTCGAAATAAAGGCAACACGCTCAGG
The DNA here is from genome assembly GCA_964580235.1 of uncultured Eubacteriales bacterium. Lineage (GTDB taxonomy): Bacteria > Acidobacteriota > Aminicenantia > Aminicenantales > Aminicenantaceae. The sequence goes on from CAZOJY010000211.1 coordinate 1,168, forward strand.
CAACTTCAACTTTTCTTTCGACTTTGATCCGGGATCTGCGGGACAGAGTGAGGAAAAAATAGCGATTAGTGTCATTTACAAGGACGTTAAGATCGCTAAAGGCGGCACTGCTAAGATAAACGTACCGTCGGCAAAGTTAAGCAAACGGCTTGAAGCCATTATGACCAACGTGCCGATAAAAGATAAAAATTCTGAATCAATGGATTTAGAATCGACAGAATTAGAACTTGAAAATATGGCAAAAAAGACCCGGTTGTATTTAAACCGGAAGCCAAAGAAAAAGGTGTCCGATATAATGGAAGAAGAACTGGCGGAGTTGGAGGCTACGCTCAAGGATAGTTCAATGGAAAGATCGGCAAATAAAAGAAGCGTTGATGAAGCAGATTTAGATTTAGCAGAGCTGGAGCTTGAAAACATGGCCGAGATCGCCAGATTATCAAAAAAGTTGGCAAGCAAAAAAGGTGTCGATAAAGTAGATGAAGAATTGGCGGAAATAGATGATACACTTAAAGGGAATAATCTGTTAGAA
>CAZOJY010000212.1:0-1641 GCA_964580235.1 uncultured Eubacteriales bacterium
TGGAAATTCAAGAGAACGCGGGCTAAAGAAAGGGGATGGAACATGCGTAAGAAAATTGTTATATAGGGAGCGCTGCCGGTGAACATATCCAACAAAACGACAGACATCCGTTTAGGACGATCTTCTCTGTTTTGTTCCTTAGTGATCATTTTTAAGATGGCTCTGCGCATAAGGGGAATTTTTTGTATGATTCCGACGGCGAAGAATATAATCTTGCCGATTTTGTTGTCATTCTCGAGTTTTTTGTATGCCGGCCAGCTTTTTTTCTCGAAATTTTCTTCAGATACACCCTCAAAAATGGCTCCGGAAACGGCCGCTTTTGCTGTTTTGTACGCGGCCCCGATTCCGTCTTTATAGAGACGGCTGATACCGCAGTCTCCGATAAATATAGCTCTTTCCATAAAGGCTCGACTTGATCCCGTGATATTCATCTTAGGCATACACTGGCAAACATAGTCATCCCACTTCCAATCTTTTGGCATGCACCTTTTAACTTCCTGGCGTGTGAGAAAAGCCTTCACCAGATCTTTATCGATATCTTTTCCCAGCATACAGGTTGTGACATAGTCTCCTTTGGGAATAATCGCTGCAAATTCAAGACGGGGAAGGTCGAGCAGGAAAGTGTGCATGGAGTCGCCAAGCGTTTTTGCGATCGTTTCTCTTCCAAAATAATATTCACATATAAAAGTTTTAGTCGTTTTGGGAGCAACGTACCCTTTCTTTAAATCTTCAAAAAGCTTAAGAGCAGCCGTGTTTACACCTGCAGCAATTCCCAGAAGATCATAGGTCTGTGGAGAGCCGCCTTTCATCCGGATTTCAGGAAGGCCCGCGTTCCAAGAGACTTTTTCCAGCCTTCCCTTGACCAGGTTGGCCCCCTTGCGTTTGGCAAGTTCCAGAAGATATCCGTCAAAGCTTTCCCATTGTGACCCTTTGATACCGCGCGGTCCGGCTCCTCGATATATGGCGCCTATTCTTTTCTCCTGAGACGGGGTTTTGATTTGGACACTTCCGGCATCCATGTGGAGCATGTAGGATTCGATCCCCCTTCTGACTACAGTAGGAGGGAGGTCTATCCCTTCTGTTGCAAGGGTTTGAACCAGAGATTCGGAGATAATTCCTCCACACATATTACATCCTGGGGGGCCGTCTGCAGAAAAATCCCGGCTGTCGTAAATATCAACGTGGAGCTTTAGATCAATTCTTTCAGCCATATCGAGCAGAAAATAGCTGAAAAAAGTGCCGGATGGGCCGGCTCCGATAACGGCAATCCTTGATCCGTCTTTGAGTTTAGTTTTTTCAGTTGATGTGTTGTTCAATGGTGCCTTTTAGATAATTATTTTTTAGGTTTCCTTGTTGATTCTTGTTTCAGTATGATAAATAAAATAATTATCACATTTGCCCTGGTTTTACAACTGATGTGGCCGTAATCCGATAGAATAAGTAGGAAAGAATACTCGGGAAAGAGAATTTTAAAATTTGGAAGCATAACTTGTTTCCTAAGAATGAAAATGATATCTTAAATCCCAACGAGGAAAAGAGAGGAAAATGGATTACACTTTTTTAGGAGTGAGAGGCTCGACTCCGGCTTCAGGGAAAAGTTTTAATAAATTTGGCGGCCATACCTCTTGTTCGCTCGTCAGT
>CAZOJY010000213.1:0-1600 GCA_964580235.1 uncultured Eubacteriales bacterium
ATATAAGCTTGTCTATCATTTGAATTATACCAAACACAGGAGGATACTATGTGGGAATATACAAAAACGGTGAAAGACCACTTTCTCAATCCTCGAAATGTGGGCGTGATTGAGGATGCCGACGGCGTCGGAGAGGTCGGATCCCTGGCTTGCGGGGATGCCCTGACGCTTTATTTCAAGCTGGATGAAAGTAAAAAAATCAAAGATACAAAATTTCAAACCTTTGGCTGTGCAAGCGCCATTGCTTCTTCATCGGCCCTGACAGAAATGATTAAGGGCCTTACACTGGAGGAAGCGCAAAATATCACCAATGATAACATTGCAGAATTTTTAGGAGGCCTGCCAAAACAAAAGATGCACTGCTCGGTGTTGGGACGGGACGCCCTTGAGAAGGCAATTGCAAATTATCGTGGGGAGGCCGAAAAGAAGATCGAAGGTGAAATTGTTTGTGAATGCTTCGGTGTAACCGACCTTGAAATAAAACGCGCGGTTAAAGAAAACAGCCTGAACTCTATTGAAGATGTGACCAATTATGTCAAGGCCGGCGGTGGATGCGAAAGCTGCCATGAAAAGATTCAGGAAATTATCGACGCAACCCTTGGCCGTGAAATAAAGGCAAAGAAAAAAGTCCTCCGTTTAACCAATATTCAGAAAATTAGACTGATTGAAGAGACATTAGAACGCGAAATCCAACCGGCACTGAAAAAAGACGGCGGCAATATTGAACTTGTGGATGTGGATGGAAACAACGTTTTTGTGAAACTTCAGGGAACATGTGCCACCTGCAGCGCATCCCAAATTACCCTCAAGCATTATGTAGAGTCAAAGCTCAGGGAATTGGTTACGCCTGAACTCCTGGTTGAGGAGGTGCAATCGTGAATGTCATTTATGTAGACAACAACGCTACGACACAGGTTGCCCCGGAAGTTCTGGAAGAAATGCTTCCCTATTTTACTGAATATTACGGGAATCCATCCAGTATGCATACCTTCGGGGGCATGGTGGAACATAAGATCGTTGAAGCACGGGAGCAATTGGCCGAACTTCTGGGAGCTTCTGTGGATGAAATCATATTCACCAGCTGTGGAACGGAGAGTGACAGTACTGCCATCAGGGCCGCGATTTTATCAAATCCTGATAAAAAACATATCTTAACTTCCAGGGTAGAGCATCCGGCAGTCAAAAATCTTTTTGAATATCTGTCCAAACACGGCTACCGGGTAACGTTTGTTCCCGTAGACCGCAAAGGGCGGCTTGACCTGGATTATCTGTATAAACACCTCAGCGAGGATACCGCCCTTGTCAGCCTCATGTGGGCCAACAATGAATCCGGTGTCATCTTCCCCGTCGAAGAAATTGGAAGTGTTTTAAAGGAAAAAGAGATTGTATTCCATACGGATGCTGTTCAGGCCGTTGGAAAAATTCCCATAGATCTTAAAAAGGTTGATGTGGACATGCTCTCCCTTTCAGGGCATAAGCTTCATGGGCCAAAGGGCGTAGGCGCTTTGTATGTTCGTAAAGGAACCAAATATTCACCTTTTCTAATTGGAGGCCATCAGGAAAAAGGCCGACGGGGCGGAACCGAGAATGTTGCTTCCAT
>CAZOJY010000214.1:0-1552 GCA_964580235.1 uncultured Eubacteriales bacterium
AGGAGAAATCGCTGCGGGCATAAAAAAAAAGCCGTCTCCCCAAGGGGAGACGGCCTGAGGGCTTGAAATGGATAATTACTTCTGGTTCTTGATCGATACCAGGGAATATTCCTCGCCTGATTTTTTTGCTATTATCACCACTTGCAGCTTGCTGGCAGACCTATTCAGGAACTCCTCAATCTTTTTGTTGCTCGCCTCGTCAAACTTGAGAAGTTTGCCATCAGCATAGATCGAAAACCCGCTAGCGACACAATGGGTCATCAACACGCATTCTTTTGTGTGCGTTTTTACGAACTCGGCCAGATTGTCTTTGCTGGCATTGGCACACATATTGTCCATGATGTCGCCTCTAAACGTGACAACTCCCTCCTCAGAGGAAAAAGCGTCAAGTTGGAACGTCATGGCGAGAACGGCCAGCATACCAACAAAAAAAATCCCAAACGTTGTTCTTCTCATGATACTCTCCTTTTTTTTAAAAGATATTTTGTCTTTCATCACTTACTAATCCTATATATTATATAGTCATTATTTCATAACTAATATTTTTTGTCAATCACAACCACCTCATGCTCAGTAAAAATAATAAAATTTGGGCTGGGGGAGCAGGATGACGGCCCTCCCGTATGCGCTGGATACAAATCGCAGGCGCCTTTTCTTCGAGGATAACAATTTCCTTTTCCTTTTTTTGTTTATTATTTTCTCATGAGATACTGTTTCGCAGCCAAAGCTGCCTTAGCACCTTCTCCAGATGCAATAATTATCCGTCGCCCAAAAACATTGGTGACATCCCCTGCCGCAAACAAGCCGGGAGTTTTTGTACTGCAGTCTGGATTGATCTCAATTTCATCTTTATTATTCAAGTCAACAAGGTTTTTTAGAAGGGAAGAATTAGGGGAAGAACCGATAGCCACAAAAATAGCTTCAACATCAAATTGTATCCGCTCTTTTGATAATATGTCCTTTGCCCAAATATGTTCAACTTTACCCCTCCCTTCAATTCTCACTACAGTGTGATGGTCGAATATTTCGATGTTTTTGTTTGCGGCAACTTGATCACACAAATTTGGATCTCCAATCAAGGCCTCAATTGAGATGATTACAATCTTACACTTATGCTTGTTAAGCTCTAGAACGATTTGGAGAGCTGAATTTCCCCCTCCAACAACCACCACTTTTTTTTCAGCCAGGAGGGGAATATCCTGGCCAGCTGCATAACAAACTCCTTTTCGACTGAACTTTTTCTCTCCCGGAACACCCAACTTATTCCTCACCATGCCAGTGGCAGCAATTAGAGCCTTGGATTTGTAATTTTGATCTGAGAGAGTTTTGACGACAAAGCCGTTTCTCTGCTTTTGGACAGAAATCACGGTCTCTACTCTGTGATCGATGTAGTGTTCATGCAGGAGTTGGTTTTGGAACTTTTTGGATAGTTCTGGACCGGCTATGAAGTCAAAGCCCATATAGTTTTTTATCTTTGTGCTATCTACCGCCTGTCCAGCAATATCTTTTGATAAAAGGAGCGTGTCCATCTTTAAAATAGAAGAATAGACTC